>JBDLTQ010000020.1:0-43028 GCA_039805745.1 Candidatus Parcubacteria bacterium
ATACGAGCAGTGACTGTTGCAGTACCTGTCTGTGGTGTGTTAGATGCGTTAGTGAGATAGCCTTGGTAGGAGAGGGTGGAGGGGGTTTGTGCAGCGTAGGTAATGGAGAAAAAGCTTACAACAAAAAGAAGTAAGGTTGAAACTGCTGTTTTTATAATTCTTTTTGATATATGTTTATTCAAAAAGAATCGATTATTCATACTAGGTGGAGATGGTTCTCGCCCATCTTTTGAGTATACCTTAAAAATAAATAAAAACTAATAAAAATAAAGGAAATGTGGGGATAAAAGATACAGTGGCACATACCTGTATAATACGGTCACAAAACTACTACAAAAATACAAAAAACAGAAGTGTTTGCCTTCTGTTTTTTGATATAGATAAGACTATTCTTTCTTTGTTTTTTAGTCTCCCCTTCTTGTAGGATTACTTCATTTCTTCCTCTTCTCGCTCTTTATCCATTTCTTGTTTATAGACTTTTAAATGCTCCCAAAAATGAGGAACAGTCCCTTTATTTTTAACAGCATTTTTCACAAACCAATTACGTGATTTTTCATACATTTTACGAGTAATAATATCAAAATAATACATCACTCTCACCATCACATGAAAAACATATTGCATACAGAACTTACGCATATGAACACTACGTTTCAAAAAGAAACGTATCACTGCACGTACAGTAACAGAAACTTGTTCTGGACCATTATACGTCTCATCTACCACAATAGCCCCTTTCTTTATCTTGTAGTGTTGCACAAAAACAATTGCAACCGCACATAGAGCGGAAACAAAACCTAAAGCAACTAAAACAGGAATAAGCATAGATATAATAAAGATATTAGAGCACGCTAGCCAGCGATACTGTAACGAACAAATCGTGTAACACGGGTATTCTCACCAAACTTCTGAACAGCACCAGAAATAACCTGTTCTACTGTCATGTCTCCATTCTTGATAAACGACTGTTTCATAAGAGATGTTTCTTCGCCGTTGCCGTCTTCATTGTTGATAGAAGTTGGAGCCATAGCACATACATGCATAGCAAGATCATGAGCAAGTGCAACAAATTCCTCATTTTTTGCTACGAAATCAGTCTCACACCCAAGCTCAAGAAGAACACCAATGGTTTTTGAGCTGTGTACATATGCAGAGACAACACCTGCTGTAATTTCACGATCTGCTTTCTTTTCTGCCGACGCAGCTGAATACTGTGCAAGGACAGCTCGAGCCTTTTCCTTATCTCCACCAGCTTCCTCAAGAGCTTTTTTAATCTGCGCAAGTGAAAGCCCTGTTTCTTCACGAAGTTGTTTGATATCGTCCATAAATATAATTAATTATCTTTTAAATAAATACACACTGTGTATAGAGGGAGAAATATTAACCCTGAAGAGCAGACTTAATAGTCTCAAGAACAAAACGAACAGATGCGACAGAACCATCATTACCAACAACTGGGTACTGGATACCTTCTATTGTACAATCAGTATTAGCAAGTGCAACTACTGGAATGTGGAGACGGTTAGCTTCTTTAATACACATATCTTCATGACGAGGGTCGATCACAACAATAGCCGAAGGAGTGGTCACAAGTGATGAAACACCACCAAAATCACGATCGAGACGATCAATATCACGCTGAATAAGAAGTTGTTCTTTTTTTGTATACACTGCAAGCTCACCATTTTCTTTTTTCTTGAGAAGATCATGAAGCTTTTCAACACGTTTCTTCATTTGAGGGAAGTTTGTAAGTGTACCTCCGATGAAACGTTCTGCTACATACGGCGCATTAAGTGACAAAGCAACCTCCTTGATAATCTGACGAATTTCTGGTTTTACACCAACAAAAAGAATGGTCTTCCCAGCTCCTTGTACAGACTTAAGGAATGCAACAGCCTCTTCTAGTTGAGTTTTTGTAGATTCGAGGTTGATAAAATCAGAACCATTTGCTGTTCCTTCTATAAAAGGCTTGATAGACGGGTGACGACGAGTACGAGAATATCCGTACTGAAGCCCTGCTTTTTTAAGTAAATCAATAGTAATCATAGTAATTAAACTTATATTTTATAATGAGTAGAAACAATTCAAAGCGTGTTCAATATAACGTACACGAATTGTAAAAGTTGCTACATGCTATCTACACATTCGAACCACAGTCTCTTTCATCAAAAGTGCTTGGGATTATGCACGCGTCAGTACTACTCGAAAGATATGCTCAGGTGTCCAAATCCTGATGTGTCCGATTGGATGGATAACTGCCATTATACCATAAAAAAGAAGAATATGGAAGCACATGCAGAGCAGAACTTAAAACATAAGACCGTACATACCGTTCGAGTAACACTATTCTTACCATATCCCCACTACAGAAAATGATTCTTCTGCAATAAATCTCTACACACTCTATGTTCTATGCTCTAAAAAACATAAACCCTACTCCCCTTCGTCTCCAGCTTCACCAAATTCACCTGTAAAATTCTGAAGTGCTTCTACAATCGGCCCCATATTTCCTGCCATAATCTTAGGAATACCGTGCCAATTTTCTCTAATACGGTGATCGGTGACTCTATCTTGCGGAAAGTTATAGGTGCGTATTTTTTCTGAACGATCTCCGGTTCCTACTTGAGATTTCTTTTCATCTGCATGTTTCTTATCATCTTCGGCTTGAGCCATATCATCAAGACGCGCCTGTAGCATTTCGAGTGCTCGCTCCTTGTTTTTTAACTGAGAACGCTCCATGGTACACCTCACGGCGAGTCCTGTTGGTTTATGAATCACACGCACTGCAGTTTCTACCTTGTTTACGTTTTGACCACCCTTTCCTCCAGAGCGAGATGTCTCAAACTCAAGATCGCTTGGGTTAATTGTTACTTTTTTAATAGTGCGAATAGGCATCACGGAGACAGTAACTGTTGATGTGTGCACACGTCCGTTCTTTTCTGTTTCAGGAATTCTTTGTACACGATGCACACCTGTCTCATACCGCAAAGCCTCATAGCACCCCCTGCCTTTTACTTCAAAAGAAACATCTTTATATCCTCCCACATCTGACACTGAATCATCTAACTTATTCCACCCCCACCCACGCTCTTCCGCATAATTCTGATACATAAGCGCGAGTTCTGCAGCAAAAAGTGATGACTCATCACCACCTGCACCACCTTGAATTTCAAGAATCATGGCTTTCGGAGCCTCTTCTTCAACACGAGCAGCTTCTGCTGTCTCTTCCATTTGGCGCCACAATGCTTCCATTTGTGTCGAAAGCGCTTCAAGCTCACTCTGTGCCAACTCTTTCATATCCTCATCACTTAGAAGCATTTCTGCCTCTTCTTTAGACTTTAGTAGTCGTTCATACTCTAAAGCGCTATACATTGTGCGCGGATTTGATTTAAAAGATTCTAAGTCCATATCTTGAGTATAAAATAAAAAGCAAAACGAAAGCAAAAAAAATAAGACACTAACTACAATACACGAAGAGCGCTTGGTTTTGGAGGAAGATGCACTTATCGTACATTACCGACAAAACCAAGCGCTCAATAAAAAGGTCGCCAGTTTATGACTTCTTCGCAACCGCAGCACGCTTCTTGAAACGATCAACACGCCCAGTTGTGTCCATAACCTTTTCTTGTCCTGTGTAAAATGGATGGCACGCTGAACAGATTTCAACAGAGATAGTTTCTGTTGTTGAACCTACAGAATATGTTGCTCCACACGCACATGTAGCTTGTGCTTTTGTGAAATATGTTGGATGGATGTCTGCTTTCATAGATTTTGTAGTAATAAGTTATAAGATTATACCACCAAAACAGGTCTATTGCAATAGTGATTAGATAGTGCCGTCATAGACTATTTTCTTAACAACCAACCAGCTTGTCCTACATGGAATGGCCAGGTAAAGCTTTTCGTTGTTGAGCTATAGGCACTTGAAAAAATACACCGCGTAAGAAGCGCTCCTCGCATATCTTTTTTAAGGTACATCGCATATACAAGCGACGGCTCATGTGCACCACCTGTCGCCTGTTTGAGTGTCTCGCAATTACCTTTTTCCATAGCTTGTCCAGTTTTTACAACAAGAGAACCGATCACCTTACTATAGGAACTTGTCGCAGAGACTTCTGATGTTACCTTAAAGAGATGTGGCCAGTACTGTGCCATCGCATCTGGATACCATCTATCAACGAGAGACACCGTACGTACTCCGGCGCCGTCTTTCGCCCAATAAAAAAGAGACGTTGAAGCTTGTGTCATACCTATACTACTACTTGCAAGAAGCGTAGCTCTGGTCTTCTGTGCAAGTGATACGTAATACCCCCGAGGAGAAAGAGTGTACCCTAGACGAGCATTCACCGACTCAAGAGCATAGAGACCAGCATAGACCTCTGCGTTATCAAGTGTATATTTCATTGGGTATACTTTCTTTGCAATACTTAATCCATCTTTCATATCGATGAGACCAACAAGAGTGCTTGCGACGCGGCCAATTACAATCTTGTTTTTTGTCAACAATGCAGTGTCACCACTTGCGGTCACATATGCATTAAGCACAGAAAAGAAGAGTGCTGCCGAACTATCTTCTGCATCAACTACAGTACACTGGGCAATATCTCCTGGGACAGGACATGTAGTCTCATATACCCCATCAAGTGAATACCAAGTATCAAGCGGAACTCCTGCATATGTATCTACATGAGAGAGGTACCATATGATCCAATTCTTAGCCATACTTATCTTACGACTATCATTTGAATCTAAAACACCGAGCACACCAAGATGTGCAAAGTATGGAGTCACACGACGAAGCACACGACCTGTCCCTGCCTCATAGGTGGGACCATCACTCACCGCGATCGCTCCACTACTTCTTGTTCCTGTTCTATACTGAAGTGAATAGATCCAATCAACAACCTGTTTCTGTTCTGTTGTTGTTAAGCGAACAAAAGAAGGTGCTGTCTGTGCCCATGCATGTTCAACTTCTTTTTTTGTAAGGTGAAAATGAATCGCGCCTACGATAAGCATAAGTGCGATACCATGATAAAAGTGATATTTATTCATATTATATCTGCACATTATACACCCTCTTTGCTTTACCTATCCACTTTTTTCTTCTACCGTTGTAATTTATCAATATCTGCTTGAACTCCAGAGACTTTACGCATTACAGAGTTACCATATCCTGCAGCGGCAGAAGACAAAGAACATGAGCGACCTGAGTAATACTTACACGCAGCATTACGTTCACTTGATTCATTTCCAGCTCTTGCACCAAGATCATATAAATATAGCGCTGTTGCTGTAATCGCATCTCGTGGATTCCATGGATCCGCCTTACTTGAACCTGTACTATTTTCAATACGTTTTTCAAAAATCTTCCATGTTGAAGGAATAAACTGTGACGGCCCCATAGCTCCTCCCCATCCAATAGGATTACCTCCACTATACATAGCTATCCAACAAGAGACAGGTGTTTTCTGTGGATCCCTCCCGAGAGAAGCCATGAGTGACGTAAAGACTGGCACATCGCGCGTTGGACTCATCACACGCTGACGAAGGTCTCCTGTTTTTATAGAAACACCAGATCCAGTTGTATAGTCCCTCACATAACATGCTCCAACATTAATACCGAGAGATGATTCCTGCATAAGAATAGCAAGAATAAGTGCCGGACGAACACCTGTTGTCTTTGATGCCTGAACAGCATAATCATATGCTTGACCAAAAGAAATAGAGCTTGCATCGCGCAAATCGAATAATCTTGCACGAATTTTCCCTGCCTCTTTTTCCCGCTCAGACAACACTTTCTTGTACTCCACCTCTTGGTTCTTGGTGATAGTAAGGAGGGTGTTTTTTTCTTTTTGATTACTTTCAACCTTCTTTTTCTCTAACTCTTGAGCTAATTTTTTCGCAGTCTCTTCATCTTTAGCCTCTAATAAATCCTCTTTTACTTTCTCAAGATTAGATCGAGTTACTCGTATGTCTTCAAAACTTTCAGTAAGAGACCTATTCAAAGTAGAAAAAGAATCTACATCTTCAAAAAAAGTTGAAAGAGATTTTGACTGAAGACCTATAGCAACAAGTGAATACTCTTCTAGATACCGAGTCTTTCTCATTATCTGAGCCATAGAATCTTTTTCTCGATCCATTTTTGCATCAAGTTCTTTAATCGTTTCATTCTTTTGTGAGATAGTATCTGAAAGACGAGAGATTGTCTTGTTGTGAGCTTGTATTTTAAGTTTACTTTGAGAAATTTTTTGGTTCAAAAGAGTAATATCTTTTGAAAGAGAACTCTTTTGAGCTTGTGTCTCGGTAATCGTTCCTTGTAATTGCTTTATCTGGTTTTCAAGATCAGCGAGCTCTTTCTCGAGCTGTTCTCTTGATTGAGCAAAAAGGTGTGGCGGTGTGGCTACATTAACAAAAACACTGATAACAATAAGAAAAGCCACTACTATGTGTCTCATGATACATAGTATATCAGATAAACAACGACTTCTGTGACAAAATAATAATATAGGAGAGAATAACAGAAAATATATACAGCATCCTAAACAAAAAAAGACCTTTCGGTCATCTTTTGTTGTTGTAATGTAATATTATTCTGCCTGAGAATCTTCTTCTTTCTTACCTTTCTTCTCAACTTCGATAGCGCTGAGGTCAGCAACTGACGCTGCTTCACTTTCTTCATGCTGAGCAGTAATAGAAGCAACGATGTCTTCTTCATTTATATGATAGAGCACTACTCCAGCAGGGAGCGCAATATCTTGTGCATGAACAACGCTTGATGCAGTAGCAAGCACACTTATATCCACAGTTACTTCGTGAGGAAGTTTTGTTGGGTCACCTTCTACTGAAAGCTCATGCATTACTTTAACAAGTACACCTCCCGCTTTTACCGCCTGTGACTCACCAATAAAAACAATAGGGAGCTTAACATGAACTTTCTGCCCCTTCTCAAGAACGAGAAAATCAGCGTGGACAGGATGATTCTTAACTGGGTGACGCTGTACATCTTGAATCATCGCAATTTCTTTACCATGTTCGGTAATAAGAGAAATAGATGATGACTCACCTGCCTGACCGAGAACCTTAGTAAAAGCAATTGCTTCAACAAAGATAGGTGTAGATTTTGCATGTGAACCATAGTACACAGCAGGAATATACCCCTCCTTTAGTTTTTCATTAGCATTGCGCGCAATAGTCGTAAGTTCTAACATAGTTTTGCAATTTTACCACAAAGAATAATGAAAAGCAAACGCAACAAAACACTATATCACAAGATTACTGACACAGTGGACCATATAAAATCTTATGTGAGTAGCTTAACAGAGTACTGTAAAAACACTTAGAGACTCACCTTATATCTTCCTTCATTATTCACAAAAGCTTCTTTGGAAGGATACCTATACGTATAGGCATACTGATTGGTAAGTTTTGATCCATCAACAGCGATAGGATACGAGTACCCACGCCAACTACCTGGCGAAGTTGGAATCTTACCTCGAGTAACATGCCAGAAGAAAAAGAATGCGATACGTGCCATCCATGGACAAATAGGAATCGTTCTTTTCCTAACAGCTTCTGCCATATCTTTACCAAAAACAACATCCCCTGGCGGTGAAATATTAAACACTTCGTATGAACCTTGTAGATCATTAAAACTAAACAATGCCACAATATCACACACATCATCTTCGTGAATATACTGACGGAGCCACTTAGGTGTTACAGGAACAAACGATGTGAGCAGTGTCACAAGACGGTAAGCAAAACCACCATGCAAGTTACCAGAGAGGGCTGATTGTAAACCAAAACGAATACGATCATAACGTCCACGTGGACCAGTGATTGCCGCAGGTCGCACAATAAAGACCTGCCCACCCCACCCTTTTTCTTTTGCTTTTGTATATCTCTCTTCTAGATGTTCTTCAGAAATACGTTTCTCTTCAGCATAAAGATACCCTGATGTTCTAAACCCTTCATCTTCCTTGTAAAAATGATCAACAGTATTTTCTGCAAATGCTCCATATGAAGCAACGGTGGAGAAGTGTATAAGTTTTTGCACCGAAGGACAAGTAAATACAAAATCAAAAATTCTGTCAGACCCATCAATATTCCACATCCATTCAGTAGCCTCATCTCCATACATGTGACGAATTTGCCATGCAGTGTGAATTACGACGTTTGGGTTATACTTTTTTACTTCATCTTCCCACCCAATATCTGAAGTATTCTTTTGGAGGTATACAATCTTATCTTTATGTGGGTTATCTTTTGTAAGCGATGTCTCTACTTCTTTATCAAGAGTAATAATTCTCTCCACATCATCACGACGAGCAAACTGATCAACAAGCATTGCCCCCACATACCCTGCCCCTCCTGTGATAAATAGTGTGTGTTTCATATAGAGTGAGTATACCGTAAGGAGGAATAGGTGGCTAGTGGAGAATGATACTTAAACTATTTAATGGTAACATTAGCAAAATACAGACTTAGAATGTAGAGCGTCGTATTTAGAAAGAAGCACGTGAAGCCGAAGGCTTCACGGTATCTAAGGTCTATATTCTAAGATCTAGACTCTAACAAAAATGAACTGCTAAATGTAGCAACCAATGACTGCCTCCTTTTACATTCCGGAACGAATAAGTATCGTTCTTACTGTTCGTAGAAGTACAATAATATCAAGCAACAGTGAACGATTCTTGATATAAAACAAATCATACATAAGTCTAATCTTGGTCTCCTCAACTGATTGTGGCGGTTTTTCTTGAAGTGTCTGCGCCCACCCTGAAAGCCCTGGTGTTACAGAATAACGAATCATATAAAACGGTATCTCTTGAGCCATGCGATTACCGAGGTCAACAATATCTGGACGTGGCCCAACGAGTGATATATCTCCCCTAAGAACATTAACCACCTGAGGCAATTCATCAATACGTGACTTACGAAGATAGTAGCCTATTTTTGTTACTTTATTTTTGTTTCCCTTTTCCTTAAGCCACATACCTCCATCATCATTAGACATTGTGCGGTACTTAAGGAGACGTATCGGTTTTCCGTGTCTTCCAATACGATACTGATTACTGAGAAATATATCACCTCCATCTTCATGTTTAATAAGAAGGGCAACAAACGGATGAAGCACTATCCACACAACAGCAACAATAAGAGAGATACTAATATCCATACCTCTTTTTGCCATTTCGTAAAGACGCATATCAAGTGTGACATTTTCAAAAAACCAAAAATACCCGACTGAAGAAAGCGACATCCGTCGAAAAACATCTTCATACATCTTATGAACATCATAAATGCGCAACCCTTCTCCGACAAGATTATAAAAATATGGCAAAAGTGGGATAACTTTCTCATTTTTAACATCAAGAACAAGGAGCGTAATATCGTTCTCCACAAGTACCTCTTTAAGGGTATCAAGTGTGCCAGATGTCAGAAGAGGAGAATGTACCTCGATATGCTCCACAAAAGTAAGGGATGACTGAGGGTTACTATTAACCACTTCTTTCAGCTCTTGGAATACTGCCCCCTGCCCAATGAGAAGCGCTCGACGTTTTTTCTTTGTACGAACATAATGTGACGCGTACACTCTCCAAAATACTTGAAAAAGGGTAAATAGTCCTATTTGTAGCAATAGTATTGTTTTAGGAGAAACTCCAAAAATCGGGAAAAAATAGAACAAACCAAACCCGAAAAGCAATGCAAAAATATGAAGCTGTACGATAAGCTTTACTCGTACAATTGTTGTCATAAGCGACGGAACCTCGTACAGTGTTGCTATAAAATAGGAGAGAAGTACAACAGCCCCAATTGGAAGAAACGCATAAAGGAGAGGAATAATATCGTATACATCAAATGAGACATTATTTGTTCTCACAATATACGCAACTAAGATGGCTACAATAAAAAAGAAAGCATCTCCAGCAAAAAGACCCACTTGATAAAGCTTATGTCTTAATTTTGTCATGATATACTAGACACTATACCACAGGATATGAACCATATGCCAGTTACACTTTTGATAGCAATCACGAAATCTAACTGGGGCGGAGCACAACGCTATGTATACGATATTGCCACTCATTTCCATAAAGATACACATTTTCGAGTAATAGTTGCAACAGGAGGTGATGGTGACCTTATCACAAAACTTGAACACGAGGGAATACCGACACGCCCCCTATCATCGCTTAAGCGTGACGTTAATTTTTTTGACGACTTTTCTGCGTTGCTACAGTTATTCCATATTCTACGAAAAGAAAAGCCGGATATTCTCCACCTCAACAGCTCTAAAATTGGTCTTTTTGGAGCATTGGTAGGGAGGCTAGTAGGAGTGAAAAAAATTGTTTTTACTGCACATGCATGGCCATTTAATGAAACACGTCCAGCATATCAACGCTTTATTTTTAGAGTTCTTGGCATAGTTACAGTCCTCCTGTCACACCAAACCATTGCCGTATCACAAAGTGTCATTAAATCACTTCGTGCTCCGTTCTTTATAGCCAGAAAAATGCGGTGTGTATACACAGGTATAGACACTCCGAAACTTTTTGAAAAAGGATCTTTTTTTAAAGACATATCACCGGCCTCGTATAACGGTAAACAACTTGTTTCTATTGGGGAACTCCATACAAGCAAAGGACTTGATCGAGCGCTTATAGCCCTTGCCCAATGTACACATCTACCATGGACATACCATATCATTGGTTCTGGGGAAAAAGAAAGATATCTAAAAAATCTTGCATCACAGCTTGGTATCAGTAATAGAGTCATCTTTCATGGTTTTGTAGCTAACGCATCGCTCTATCTTAATAGTTTTGATGTCTTCCTCTTCCCGTCGAGAACAGAGGCTCTTGGTTATGTTGCTATAGAAGCTCTTTTTAGTAATCTTCCAATTATTGCGAGTAATGCAGGAGGTATTCCTGAGGTACTTTTTGACGACCCTTACACAAAATTAATTGACTGTAATGATGGTAAAGCATTTAAAGAAACCCTTCTTTCTATTCTCAAAAAACAACCTGTAGTTGATGTACATAAACGTCCTGGCATACTCCGATTCTTACCAAAGTTCATGTTCACTGCAACAAAAAAGATATACCTTTCTTAACCCTATTCTAATAGCCCAAAAATTCGTTTTTGGCATGGTATTTATGACCAGAACGAGCATATCTATGCATTGCCTGTGCCATGCCAAGAGCAAGCGCTTCTGCGAGCAAATGAGACCCTCCGTAACTCATAAGAGGTAGCGGTATTCCTGTTACTGGCATAATACCAATATTCATACCAATATTAATGAGCGTGTGCGTCATAAACCATATCATGACACCGTAAGTAAACAATGCTTCAAAGGTTGAGTCAGCTACAAAAGCATACATGGCTAATTTAATAAAAATAACACCAAAAAAGATAAGAAGAAGCACCGCTCCGATAAAACCCCACTCTTCTGCGTATGCAGCAAAAATAAAGTCAGTTTTGTATTCGGGGAGAAAATTTAACCTCGACTGAGTTCCATGACCAACACCTTTCCCAAGAAGACCTCCTGACCCTACAGCGATTGTCGACTGATACGCATTATACCCAGTACCACGGATATCGGCGAGAGGGTTAATAAAGTTTTTAATACGGGCTTTTTGATATGGTTTAAAAGCAAACTGCCACGCCATAGTAAATGAAAGGGTTCCAATAACAAACACAAGAAATACATGTTTAAGAGAAATACCTGACACAAGAACAAGGCCAAACCAAATAAAGAATAGCACCATAGCAGAACCAAAATCAGGCTGAAGCACCACAAGAGCAAATGGGATAAAAGCATAGATACCTGAAACAATAATATGCCGTACATTTGCAATCTCAACATGTCTTCTTGAAAAATACTTAGCGAGAACAATAATAAGACCAAGTTTCATAAGATCAGACGGCTGAAAAGCGAACCCCCCAAGACGGAACCAGCTCTCTGCGCCTTTCGCAGTGTGACCAAGAAAAAAAAGAAGAGTAAGGACACTGAGAAGCATACCGTAGATAGACATTACAACGCGTGTCTGTTTCAAAAAACGATAATCAACAAGCGACGCACCAAGAAAAACACCTACAGCAAGCACTATCCATATTCCTTGCTTAAAAAAATAAGAATCATCCCCTTGAAAAGAACTCATTGTAAGAAGACCTGCTATACAAATAGCAATCATAGCACTAGGGAGAGCGATATCTATTTTTTTTATAAGACGAAGCATATGATATAGAGTAAGTCAGTGAGAGGAAGGATACTACACAAAGGGTGCAAAAAATTATTCTCGCACCTGAAATGGGTTAAAAATAGGATAAATGCCAATACGTGTTGGCTCTTGAGTGAATGGTGTATTCCATGTAAAGACAACTTCATGAACCTCTTCTTTGTCCATGAATGGAATAATAGTTGTACCGACAGCATACGCATTATCATCTGCATCAAATAAAATTGCTCTTACTTCCAGATTACGAACTTCAATGCGCTTCATATTTTTAATAAATGCATACAACCGTGGTATCTGACCTTTTTCATACCGCCTATCAAGAATAGTTACTGTTGGAGATGCAGGATTTTCTCGAACAGCATAGTGGGGAGCTTCAACAAGCGTAAGTGTCACCCTGTCTGGTTTCTCAGAAAGAGAAACATTCTGAACGATAATAGGAAACTTTCCATCAAGAGGAGGAGTGGTTGTTCCTTGGAATGTAGTAACGACACCCCCCTCTTTGTTATAGACAGAAAATGTATACCCAACACCTCTAGCAGCATTATTAATATTCGTATTACTCACAAGCCCAACAAGATCATATGATCCTGATGTTGAATCAACAGCTCGAGACCAAAGAACAGTAAGAGGCACAACCTCTGAAGAGCACCTAAGGGAGCATGTCCCTCCACAATCAACACCAATTTCAAAACCATTCTGCTTTCCATCTTTACATGTTGGCTTTGGAAAGAATGTATCGAAAAAAACAATAATAGTCACTGTAGCAAGAAAGCACATTGTTGCTAATCCATATAACACTCTTCGTTTTGTATCCCATAACATAATACATACCATGATATCATATACTATATATAATAATAGCCTACAAAAAACACCCTAATATAAAAGGGTGTTTTTTGTTTAAGTTCTTTGTTCTCCCGACAAGCTACTTTCCCGGCATAGCCAGTATCATCGCCGTGATTGGGCTTAACTTCTCTGTTCGGAATGGGAAGAGGTGTGACCCCAAGACTGAATCAGGAGAACAAAAAACTTAAAAAGTTTTTGCGTTATAAGAATACTGAATCTAACACATGAAAGTCTCTCATGTAGCGTGAGGAGAGGTTAAAAGTAGAATAAATATACTCTTTTAACAACACTTCTCACACCACATGAAAGAACAACTACATAATGATGATTATTTTGTGATAATCATGTTTCCTAATAGGATTCGGGTAATTAGTAAGCCTTGACTTAACACATTACTGTGCGTACATCTAGCTCCTATCAACGTAATCATCTCTTACGACCCTCAAACGAATACTTATCTTGAAGTTGGCTTCCTTCTTAGATGCTTTCAGAAGTTATCCATTCCCGACTTAGCTACTGGGCGGTCCAGCTGGCGCTAGAGCCCATACACCAGAGGTCAGTTCACTCCGGTCCTCTCGTACTAGGAGCAAATCTTCTCAATATTCGAACGGCTGCAGAAGATAGGAAACCAACCTGTCTCACGACGGTTTGAACCCAGCTCACGTATCTTTTTAATTGGCGAACAGCCAAACCCTTGGTAGCTTCTCCACCACCAGGATAAGATGAGCCGACATCGCTGTCGTATTTGTCTTATATTACTATAAGGATCGGACTATATCTTCATCCATCTGATCAAAGATGGCGTTGGCGTATTAGTAATGAATTCTTCTTTATTCATCACTCTGCTACATAATGTTTAAGAAAGATACTCTCTTTTTTAAACGTAGCAAGTCTCTACAGGGTTATACAAGTAATCACATTTCTGTGCAGCTCTTTAATTTCTTAAAGTGATCGCTTTCTTACTTGTAAACTTCCCACGGTATTGCCCTTTTGTTGTTCAAGTAAAAGGGTTTCACCGTTATAAGCCAAGATTTCTTGTGTACATATTATTTATTTGACGATTGTACATGTATGTTGCTATAGGATTACTCCTAACGCACCCCGATTTAGTTAAGGTGCCGAACTGTGCCGTCGATATGAACTCTTGGGCACAACTAGCCTGTTATCCCCGTGGTAGCTTCTATCCGTTAATCTGCTCCGGCGTCTAAAGCCAAGAGTAGGTTCACTAGGACCCGCTTTCGCGTCTGTTCGACATGCCCGTCTTACAGTCAAGCCATCTTATGCCCTTGCGCTATCGGCACGGTTTCCATTCGCGCCTAGATGACCTTAATGTACTCCTCCGTTACTTTTTGGGAGGAAACCGCCCCAGTTAAACTCCCCACCAGATACTGTCTGCGAACGTTTTTTCCGTTCACGTTAGCAATTGCCTCATTACAGATGGCTGTTTCATCGACGAGTAGAGTACAACCGAAATCATACACATCAAACCTCTCACCACTACACTACGCAGTAATGAAACAATTGCAATATCAAGCTAGAGTAAAGCTCACGGGGTCTTTTCGTCTATCTGCAGCTAGGGGGCATCTTCACCCCCACTGTATTTTCACCGAGCTACTCCCTGAGACAGTTCCCCAGTCGTTACGCCATTCGTGCACGTCTGAACTTACCAGACAAGGAATTTCGCTCAACTATTCCTCACAGTTGGACTCTATCTTCACCTTCAACTCAATGGTAAGGTGTGTGGCGTTGGTCTCTCGCTAACCACTTCGGACTGTTTGCATATTTCTATGTAACAGGTAGCTTTTAGTAGGCGTATGATTAGAATGTTTACAAAACAAAGCTATAACCGTCCCAGTCCTACTGGTCATATTAGCTATGACCAGTACCTTAGGACCGTTATAGTTACGGCCGACATTGACGGGGGCTTATACTATCAAGCGCTTGCGCACCGCCAGTATTTAACCTTCCCGCATTGGTCAGGCGTCACCTCCTATACATCCACTTACGTGTTCGCAGGAAGCTGTGTTTTTGGTAAACAGTCGCTAGGGAAACTTTCGCTGCGGCCTCCATCACTTTATTTTCAAAGTAAATGTGGTCATAGAGAATTATTTCTATCACACTATTTGTCTCAATTTAATTTATATCTAATTCTCTAGAACCATCATTTTGTTTACACAAGATAATACGTTACTTCAGTAACGAAGTAATCTTATCTTGCTTGAAAACAAAGTGATGGAGGCAGATCTTATCGCTAACTTACGATCGCTTTTTTGCCTAGTTCCTTAGGGAGATATCACTCGTTCGCCTTAGTCTACTCGACTTGAATACCTGTGTCGGTTTGCGGTACGGATCAATAGCAACTTAAGCATCTTCTTGTACCTAGATGAATCTAGGCACAAGTTACCTTGAGCCTAGTTAAAGGCACAAGAAGATGTTCTGTATTCACAGAATGTAGAGACTTTTCTTGGAAGCATGCTTTGTAAAGTTGAATCGGGTTACCCCTCATCTTCATACAACACTTGGAGTATTCTCGTACGGATTTCCCTGTACAAGCTCCTCATGCAATAAACGACAATCCAATAAGTCGCTTTACATACAACACTCCGTCATCCCATCACATTGCTACCGAGTTAAGGAATATTAACCTTATGTCCATCGCTTCCGGCGTTTGCCATCAGCTTAGGCCCGACTAACCCTACTCTGACAATCATTGAATAGGAAACCTTATTCTTTCGGCGGGAGGGGATCTCACCCTCCTTGCGGTTACTTGTGCCAACATTCGTACTTCCACACGCTCCACGATGGGTTACCCCTTTCGCTTCAGCGCAGAGTGGAACACTCTCCTACCGCTCAATGGATATAACACCATTAAGCCCTCAGTTTCGGTGATAGATTTTAGTCCCGATCATTTACGGCGCAGAGTCTCTCGATGGGTGAGCTGTTACGCTTTCTTTCAATGATGGCTGCTTCTAAGCCAACATCCTCATTGTCAATGAAACTCCACCTCCTCGCTTACACTTAATCTATACTTAGGGACCTTAACTTGAGATCTGGGCTGTTTCCCTTTTGACCGACGGAGCTTCGCCCCCGTAGTCTTACTGCCATGTTTTTAACCTTTGGTATTCAGAGTTTGATAGGTGTTGCCGTATTTCTACTAGTCAAAACCTTCCAGTGCTTTACCCCCAAAGGGAACACACGACGCTAGTCCAAAAACTATTTCGGAGAGAACCAGCTATTACCGAATTCGATTAGCTTTTCACTCCTTACCACAAGTCATCCAAAGGAGTCGTACAACCTACTGGTTCGGGCCTCCACAATGCTTTCGCATTGCTTCACCCTGCTCATGGTAAGCTCATCCGGCTTCGGGTCTGTAAGCTACTACAATTTGGTCGCACTTATCATACTTGCTTTCGCTATGGCTCCGTGACTTTATACCACTTAGCCTGCAGTAACCTACAACTCGTTGGCTCATTCTTCAATAGGCACGCAGTCGAGGTGTAAACACCTCTTCTACTCTTTGTAAACATACGGTTTCAGTTCTATTTCACTCCCCTTCCGGGGTTCTTTTCACCTTTCCCTCACGGTACTAGTTCACTATCGGTCTCTAACAATATTTAGCCTTACCGGTTAGTTCCGGTTGATTCATCCGAGCTATTCGTGTCTCGAATTACTCAAGATTAGAAGCAAAAGAGAGATAAGCATTTCGAACACAGGACTATCACCTTCTTTGGTGTTACTTTCCAGCAACTTGTTCTATACTTATCTTTTGTAACTCTTCTAGATAACTACGCTTCTATCTTACTACCCCGAACAGTATTACTACTGTCGGTTTGGGCTGTTCTGTTTTCGCTCGCCGCTACTTGCAGAATACTTTTTAGTTTCTTTTCCTCCAGATACTGAGATGTTTCACTTCTCTGGGTTTGCTCCTAGGTAATGCTACCTTAGGTCACACGACATTACTCGTGCGGGGTTTCCCCATTCAGAAATTTCCGGATCGAAGGTTGTTAGGCACCTCCCCGAAACGTATCGCCGCCTGACCACGTCTTTCTTCGCTTGTTAGAGCCAAGGCATCCACCGTATGCTCTTATGTTCCTATTAGGAAACATAACTATCACTGCAATCTAAGACCGCTCCTAGAATGCAGATGTAATTGTCTTTCATGTGTCCATGTCATCTACTCCGCAAGACCCCAGTGAATATTTCTACCTACTGGATAACAGTATTGTTTGTGCGTGAGATGCATGGGATTCAGTTGTCAAATAACTTCAGTGACTAACCTTTTGAGAAACTTTTGAGAAAACAAAATCCGCCTTTCGGCGGCTTAGTAACAAAACGTTACGTAGGCCCCGAGAATTTAGCTTAGATTGTTAACGTTGTTTTTCATTCGGTCAGTGATAGCAATCTTATCAAAATGAAAAGTAAAAGTCAAGCAGAACAAAGAACTCTTACTTTTTAACTATAAAGCACTTCCAGAACAAACAAAAAACCAAGCAAAGCTTGGTTTTTTGTGTAGTAACTACTACTGCTATAAGCAGTGATTATTCCCCTTTAAACTTTTCAATAGCGCGAGCAGCTGCATCTCTACCACCAAGACCAAATGAGAGACCGAGCGCAAGCGAGAGAGCGAATACTACACCAGTAAAGAGAACTTCAACGAGACTCTGCGCAATACGAAGTTGTGTAAGCGCTGGGAAAACACCGCCAACAATAATAATAGCCCACTTAGACATCTGTGCTGCGAACTCCCCTTTCATTCCTGTTGCTTTTACAGAATGAGAAACAATGCGTGATACAAAATCACCGAGAATCATTGCGATCACTAAAATAATAGCAGCTATGATTACTTGAGGAATATACACGAGCACATCACGAAGAAGTTGTGTCACCTGTGAAAGTCCTAGTATCTCTGCTGACGCAATAGTAAATGCAACAATGACAAGCCACTTAATAATACCACCGAAAAATTTAGCTACAGAAATATGAACACCTGCTTTTTCAGAAAGAGCGTCAAAACCAGCACGATGAAGAGCTCTATCAACACGAAGCACTAATACCAAATGTTCTACAGCCTTTCCTAAAATAGAACCAAAAAACCACCCGAGAGCAAAAATAATAACTGCAATAATAACACTTGGAAGGAATGCAATGAGTGTCATCGCAGTATCCACAAGCGCTTGTCCTAAAATATCAATAGATGTATTGAGCATAACGTAAGAGTATAGATATCTTAAGTGTCGCCTATGACACACTTTTTGTCATAACACGCCACACAAAAGAAAACTAAACGATAACTTGATAAAGTGTATATATACACCTTTATACATAAAACTATAAAGGTACTTACAGTATAACGCTCTTCTTCTACAATGTAGTGGCCTTTATCCACTTTTTATGATAGATTTACAGTAACACTGTAATGCTTGGAAAAACATCGCTCACGATTTCTATGTTTCTTGCTAGCTTCCTACTCTCGTTTGGGGCTATTTTTTTTACCAAAACAACCACCTTTGCTGAAACACTACACAATACTGAACCAATATCAGTATCAACACCTCAAGAAAAAGACCCGATAGCTACAGGAAATCATGTTGTAATATTTTTAGAACGCATGGAGATAGAGTTACGTTTTGGAACAACGACAATAAAGACACTACCAATTCTTTCTAAGGGAAAACCTGAGAGCTACTATGAAACAATAGGTGGGTTCTACCGCAATGACTACAAAACCCCTCTTCACTTTAGCTCTATTGGTCATGTCTATATGCCATACAGCGTGCACGTATTTGGTAATTATTTTATTCACGGTGTTCCATATTATCCAAATGGTGACAAGGTATCGAGTGCTTACAGTGGTGGATGTATTCGCTTACATGATGAGGATGCAAAGGTTGTCTATGATTTTATTGAACATAATACCCCTATCATCATCACTAAAGGAGATGATACCGATTTTGCACATACTGCAACAACCTCACAATCAATACTAAGCGCTGACATGACCAACTACATGGTTGCAACGATTTCACTAGAAGTACTTACCCAAGATACAGCTCTCTTTGATACACGAACCATGACAGAGACCACACGAAGGAAGCTGCTTCCTCAGCTTATTCTCAACAAAGACACGAATGTAACAAACCTTTATACAAAAAGCATAGGTGAAGAGGCTTTTGTACGCTATATGAACGAAAAAGCAGAAGCCATCGGACTCTCTCGTACATATTTCACATCATCAACCGAACCAGTCATAACAACATATGATGACTATATGCGCTTCATGGCATATATCACGACTTACAAATCATACCTCCGCGCACTTTCTCTATAAAATCTACAAACAAAGTCTTTACAAAAACCCCTACTTACTGCCGTGCTACTCTAGTAGTACTACTGTATCTCTCGTAATTTATCAATAACTCTTTCATGAGGCATATCAACAATATCTCTTATAAACTTATCATACATCTTCAGACGATACTCGTACTCTTCCACATCCATTACTGAAAAAATAACGTCACGCCCCATCTCAGCTGAAAGAGATTCGAGAACTTTTTCTGCTTTTGGTTTTTTAATAGATTCACCTACAATAAGAATATCTACTCTGGACTTTATGTCACCAATAAAAACTCCAGATAATACAAAAAGCTTAATACGGCCAATAGTCTTAAATCGTGAGGCAAGTTCTTTTTTATCAAGCGACTGAAAGTCAAAAAGAAGTGCTCGTAATGCATCATTATGAGGAAATGTCTTACGTAATACATATCCGCTCACTTCCTTAAGACGAGCTGTTTGAGCCTTCCCTTTTCCGGTAGTTACGAATACCTTCGCTTTTTTCTTTTCAAGAAAACCGAGAACGGTAAGGGTTGCTATTTCTTTTTTTACCAATAATGCTTTTGATTTTGTTTTATCGGCGACTTCACTTGGAGAAAAAATCTGTTCATCATGATGAAGAAACAATCGCATTATTTTCACTCGTTCAGTTCCGCCTAACAATCGTGCTAGTAGTTCCATACTCATAAGTATACAGAAAAAATAAGTCTTTTCCAGATTGAGTTTTTTAAGAAATGTGACGTTATAAAGATGCTCTTAAAATATAAAAAAATAAAAAGGCGCAGATATGCGCCTTTATGGATGAAGAAGAACTTCTTCAATTGCAATAGTAACTGCCGTCTCAAAAGAAATATCATCTGCAATATCCTCAGCATAGAGATGACGCAGTACAATAATAATTTTTGAAAAAGCACTTCGTGGGTGTACGTCGCGTAATGTGGTTAATTTTTCCTGTTTTGCAACTTTTCTCTCCCACGTACTTAAGGAATCCTTTCCTTTCTTGGTTGAAACCTCTTGAGCTAAGCGCATAAACGACATAGCATCAACACCAGACACCTTAAGAGCATCTACAAAATCTCGTCTTTCTTTGGTATTTTTCTTTTCAAGAGAATAACGGATCCGTTCAACAAATAGTGTTTTTGCTTCTTCCTCTTTTTTCTTTCTGTTGTCATCTACATGAGATGACAGAATGCGTTGTAGCACCATGACACCTCCTGTATACGAATAATACTCTGCACGCATACTACCTGTTTTTATAAAGAATTGCAAAATAAAAACACCCAAATGGGTGTTTTTATACGACACAATATTACTACTTAAGAGTAACTGATGCACCGGCTTCCTCGAGCTTCTTCTTGAAGTCCTCAGCTTCTGCTTTCTTCATATCAGCCTTAAGATCAGCAGGCGCTCCATCAACGAGATCCTTAGCTTCCTTAAGACCAAGTCCGAGAACTTCCTTAACAACCTTCATAACAGCGATTTTACCCTCACCAGCTGATGCAAGGTGTACAGTGTAAGAAGACTTTTCCTCTTCTCCACCTGTAGCCTGACCTGCTGCTGGAGCAGCCGCAACAGCAGCCGCTGATACACCGAACTTCTCTTCGATAGCACGAACGAGATCATTAAGTTCGATTACTGACATGTTTTCAATCTTAGTCAAAAGATCTGCAAATTTTTCCATAGAATAAATAATTAGGTTTAATAACAATCTTATGCGGTTTTTGTCTTTGCCACTTCTCCAAGTCCAATTGCAAGCTTTTGCATTGGAGACTTAAGAAGGTAAGCAAGCTGTGAAAGAAGAACTTCACGAGGAGGAATGGTTGCAATAGAGAGCATATCTTGCTGAGACTTGAACTCACCATCAAAAATGCCACCAACAATACCAAACGTATCCTTATGAGTCTTACTAAATTCATACGCAACACGCGCTGGAGATAGAAGATCTGAACCATACACAACAGCGAGTTCTTCGCCGACTTCAGGTGCGTCACCTCTTGTTCCAACAGCTTCTGTCGCTCGCTTCCACAAGGTTTTCTTTACTACAGTGTAGTTAAGATTTTCTGTGAAAAGCTGGTCACGCAGTTTACTTGTTTCAGAAACTGGAAGACCTTTGAATTTAACATACACAGCACTTTTAGCATCCTTAAGTGCAGACGTATAGTCAGCAATAAGTTCAGCTTTCTTTGTGCGTGATAGTGCCATAGAGAACAGTAGTTGTACTAGTGATAAGGTCCTAGTATGCTAGGTAATAAAAACAGATAACCGATCTATCTGATAAACAAAAGGGTCTTAGATATCGGAAAAACCGATGAGAAGAACCTCCGCAGGAATTATAGATATATTTTTAATTTTTACTCTTTAGATACTGAATATCTTAAGAGTAAATAATCAATGACATACCCACCTACTTCTTTGGTTTATGGTGCCTATACTACCATAAACATACTACAACAAGCAACCAGTACGCAAAAACACCAGCAATACTATGCAGACACATTAAGCTTCTTTTGTTTTCGCTTTCGTTCTTCCTTCTAGTTCTTTGAAATATTTCTTTGCTTCTGTTAACCTTTTTAACTGCATTAAATACGCCATAGTAATATCGGACTTTTTTGGTTCGAGAACTTTACTGGAGAAAGGAACACCTGTTTCAAAAACAGATATAGTTTTATACCACTAGACGCAACCACTATTTTGAAATCTGCATCACCTTTTGCTGGTCAAGCGTCGCTTTTTTTGCAACATTCAAGAACACTTTTTTTCTTTCAGCAGAACTGGCTTCCCTAAAAAATTTTGAAAATTTAGTATCACTTGAAGATTCCTTATGAGAAGCAAACAAATGTGTGAGTATTGTTATCATATTTTTATTCTAATAGATTATCTAGTTCCTGTAAAGAAAATTTATGTTTAATAAAATCATCAATTTTTTGAATATTTTTCTCATATCGCAATTCCGAGTTATCTATATCTTTTATAATTAAATCGATCGTAATTTTATTTTTAAAAGTTTCTTTAAGAGAATTAACTGTTTCTCTTAATTTAAAAAACTTAGATATAAAATCCTGTTTAAGAATTCTCCTACCTTCCACCCCTTCTCTTTTCTTTGTAAACTCCCAAGCGAGTAACGGCTCTTGATATACATAAATAATTTGAACCAATCGATCCTTGCTGATTGATCTTTCTATATTTTCTACGGCTTTTTTGTAATCACTTAATGTTCCATCAAAAACAAAACTTTGCTTATTTTTAAGAGCTAAATCATGAACTTTTTCTACAATAATAGAAACAGCACCATGAAAAAGATGAGAATTATAACCCTTATAATAAGAGAAGTACTTTCTATACTCATCAGCATCAATCCTAAGAATCGAAGCACTACCGTCTGACAACTCCTCGATAAGACGTATAGATGATTCTGTTTTTCCAGCACCAGGAGAACCTGCCATAAAAACAGATACTGGATTAGTCTCACTTTTGTATACTAAAGTGTTTGTAATTTCTTTGGCAATTGCTACCTTGTGCTGTTTAGCAAACACCTTTGCTTGAGCAACAATACTCTCTTCATCATTCATAACAAAAAGTATACCACTAAATATTTGTTTAATTAGATATAACAAAACCACCCCTTGCGGGGTGGTTTTGTATAACATCGTAGTCATTAGACTACTGTTCTTTCTATTCTAAGCAAGCCTAGAAATAGTACAGAATAGTATGACGCAGACTAGCGAGCTGTTGTCCAACTGTTAGTTGGGAAGTTGTAGATACTTGAGCCTGAGAACTGAGTGTTTCCACCGAGTACGTCACGCCACTGGAATCCAGAAGCAGTAAGGCTAGATGCAACATATCCTGTTGTTCCAGACACTGCTGTACCGGTTACTGTAGCGTAGAGACTGAAGGTCTTTGACTGTCCAGCTGAAATTTCATAGTTAGGAGCAAATGATACTACAGCAGTTGTAGCTGAAGTTGTTGCAACTGAACCTGATGAAATAACTGTACTTCCATCCTTGATTGAGAATGAAGTGAATACAGGAGCAGTGATGTTGTTAGCAGTAAGGTTGATTGTTGTTGTAGCAATTGAAACCTTTCCGTTAGCATCAGCAGATACTGTAAATTCACCAACTTTGTTCTCAGCACCGAGGATAAGAACACCACCCTGTGTTGATGAGATAGATACTGTAGGCTTTGAAGCAACGAGTACCATAGCATTTGACGCCACAGGAGTTGTGTTAGTGATAACTGAACCTGATCCTGAAGTAGCTTCAATATGACCAAGAGTTACAGTAACACCAGAAACTGAAGCTTGGAGTGAACCTCCAGCTGTTGAGTTCTGGAATCCAGAGTACTTAACAGTTACAGGAACATCAGTACCAGTTGAAGAGATAGAGATGTTAAGACCTGAAACAGTAGTCGTACCACCTGAGATTACAGGAGCAGTTACGCCACCAACAGTGATTGATTCGATAGCATCAGTTCCAGCAGTCTGGAAGCGAAGTTCACGAACATTAGCTACTGTTCCAGCTGAAGCTGTAGAGAGCTTGAATGTCGCAATACCGAATGTAGATCCACCTACTACATACTGTGCTACAGGTGATGAACTCACGAGAGTAGCGTCAGCAAGAGTAGATGCAGCTGAAGTGATAGCTACACCAGCAGCTGATGATGTAGTAGTAGTATTACTTACTACACCACGGTAGGTAACCTGCATAGAAGCAGTTACTGAACCAGATGAAGCACCACTAATATCAGCATATACCTCGAAGGTACGTGTTGAGTTAGCAGGTACTACAATGTCAGAGAATGAGAATGTAGATGTTCCCGCAGCTGGGTTTCCAACTGGAGTTCCTACTACAACACCATTACTCTTAACAGTAAGGTTAGAAAGGTTAGTGATAGCGTATGTTGCTACAACTGGATTAACTCCAAGAGTAGTTACACGGATATCTTCTGATGAATCAGCCTGAAGGGTGAATGAACCGATCTTAACATTAGTTGTGTTAGGAGCTACTGATACAGCAGTGAAACCTGCAGTACGAGCAAATGATCCTGCACCTGATGAAACTGTAAGTGAGTTACCTGTTACAGTTGAAGCTGCAACGTTAACAATTTCATTAGATGACATACCCTGTCCATTACTTGATCCACTGATCGCAACAGCTACAGTACCAGCAGTATATGATGATGAAGATGTAGCGTTTACGATGTCAGCCTTAACTGTAAGAGTTACAGTCTGGCCAGCAGGGATGATAAGTGATGATCCAAGGTTGTAAGTAAGAGCACCTGAAGTCCAGTTCTGTGATGTTCCAATCTGACCACCATTTACATAGAGGCTTACATTAGGAAGACCGCCAGCGTAAGGAGCAGCTGATGAAAGTGAAGGTGTAACGTTGAGGCTAGTTACCTTAACATCTTCACCGTACGCCTTCATAGTGAACTGCGCAACAGGAACGTTAGTAGCACCACCTGTTACTTTGTTAGCAACGAATGCTGGGTCAACGTTTACTGTAACAGATCCTGAGTTAACAGTGATTGTACGGTAAGTAGAGTTTGACTGAGTCATTGCTACGTTAGCAACAGTTGCCGATACGTTAACTCCTGAGAGAGAAGTATCTTCAAGCATAAGATCAGCTACGTTCTCGATTGAGAAAGTCATTGTACGGTTTGAACCCTTTACAATGTCTCCACGAACCTCGATTGTATGTGATCCTGTACGGAGAAGGTATCCTGTTCCAAGATCAAATGAAAGCTTATTGTTGTTAGCTGCATTGATCATTGAAGGACCAGAAACCTTAGTACCGTCTACATAGAGAGATACGTTAGTAACAGCATCAACTGGAGCTGAACCAACGAACTTGAATGTAGCAGCCTTAAGAGTTACATCACGAGTACCAACTGATGATGAACCTTCCCAGAGCTTGTAGTTCTGAGTACCGGCATCTACAGTAGTACCTGTAAGGTTAATTGTTGAGAAGTTAACAGTTGCAGGAGTTGCAGAACCGATCTGGAGCATATTACCCATTACATTAGTATAGGTAGATACCGCACCATTAGCAGTAAGACTGTTAAGTTTTACACCAACTGACTGTCCTGATGTTGCAGCTGCGATGTCAGCACGTACAGTAAGTGTACGAGTTCCATTTACAGTAAAGAGACCAGATCCAGCATTGAAGCGGATGTAACCACCTGTTACAACAGAAGCAGCATCGGTGATGCGGATGTTTCCGTCGTAAAGGTATACGTTAGCAAGAGTAGCATCAGCTGATACTCCTGTACGCTGAAGCTCAACCGCAGTTACTGTACCGTTTCCAGTGAAAGTAACTTCAGCAAGACGAGCACCAGCCTGTCCAGCTACGAGCATACCTGTAGGCTGTGATGATGAAAGCATCGCGTTCACAGCACCTGAAGTAGTTGTAGTGTTGGTATTAGTATTTGTGTTAGTTGAGGTTGTACCTGAACATACCTGATTAAGGAGTCCACGTGTACCTGCGAACACATTACCTGTAGGAGCAGTAATTCCGAGCTCAGCTAGATGAAGAGCTTGGAACTTGTTAACTGCAGCACGAGTACCTGCACCGAAGTAAGTAGTTTCCATTCCTGGAGAACCAGCACCTGAAGCAGAAACCTGTGTCTGAGGATACATGTTGAGAACCTTCTGGAGGTTCATAACATCAGTTCCTCGTGAGCCGATACGCATGTTCGTATTGAACATGTATGAACAGCTCATAGTTGGAAGGTTGAGAGCAGCTGAAGCAGAAACTGCACCAGCTACTAGACCTCCGACGATCGCAACTGATGTTGCAACCTTCATTGAGAGTTTAGACATAAAACGTTATGTTTATAAGATTTATTTTAATGAATTATCTCGTTTAAAAAATTGAGATACGTCACCGGACTTCGTTTATTTAGTTTCGACGTAACTAAACGAAGTACTTTTTAATGACAGACGATCGTGAACGATCAAATGGCGATTAGGAACACACATAAAAATAACAGTAGAAAACTATCATTAGACTTTAGGTATTGAACTTACGAACAACACTTAAAGAGAACGAAGAGTCTATGATCTTTTTATGTAATAAGTCTGCGTCACTATTCTATTGTCAACGATCTTAACCTGTCTTCAAGATACCTTATAAATGTATCTCAAATACCAGAGGACGCTCTCAAACAGAGACGTCTACAAGCAGTATACATACGTTTCAATGAGAAATGCAATGATTTCTCAGAAAAACATGTGGATAATACTGCTTATAGTACATTGCTGTACTATCCCCCTATTATCTCATTTACACAAGCAAAAGTCAAAAGGAGTTATCATCTCTGCGTCTTTATCGTACGTCTTATTATGTATCTTTTTTATAGACACAATTCCACGAGAAACCAAAACTCTACAACAAATATCCGCTAGAAGTTTTCTATAAGCTACCCAGAAAGGACGCTCTGTAAGAAAGGAGTACTCTTAACGAAGAATATACCTACTCCATCTCTTCTCACCAATACGTTCAATACTGTTATCAAAGACAAGAGCATTCAGTTCACGCTGAATTGTTTTTTCACTACACCCTTTAATACGTGAAGCGATGTCTTTTATACTTACGTCTACCCCTTTTACGAACAAAGCTAGTATCTGATCTCTTCTAGAAAGTTTTTTCATTTGGAAAGAAGAAGCCAATCCCATAGGTGGTCGTGAGGCATGCTCCATCAGGACAGCATGCGTCGACATATCTCGCATAGAAGGCGCTTCAGCGATATGTGTGTGTGCAGTCTTTGTGTCTTTTATATCAACAGGTACTTCTTTTTTATTTTCTTTTATGTCTTTTACAAAAGATGATTTTTCATGATGTCCTTTACCGGCACCTTCTAGTTTTGTGAGTAATTGTGACTGACGCAATATCTCCTGACTCCGACGAAGCTCGCCTGTGTGTTCATGTAGTCTTGCGATAGAAAGTGGTGTGAGTGCGTCGTAAGATGTTGAAGTTATCGCAACTCCGTGTGACGGCTGTTGTTCTAGTTCATGCTCATCCTCAACCAAAAGCATCTCTTTAGAAAAAAGAGGCTGTTTCTTCTCTAAGACAAGTTGTAGGGTACGGAACCCTTCGATGAGGAGCTCACCATTCATTTGAGAGACAATTCCTGCAGTGAGTGCAACATGAAGGAGGGAGATTATTTCAGTAACGGACTTAAGCGAGAGTTTTAGTTCAAGAACTCTGTCTTTTACTTCGAGTTGAGACAGGGTGTTCATTGAGGACAAAAGGGCAACTGCGTTCTTTCGCAAACTGTGTTTAATTGGCTCTATATCGTCGACTAAATCAGTAACCAAGTACAGTGCGGTTACTAACTTTTCTGATTTTTTTGCTATTAATATTCCGTACTCTTTTTTTGAATCTTCGTGCATAGTGTCTCTTATTTGTCTTATACTTTTCCGACCTTTTATACTAAGTTGTCTTATATTGTCGTATAAAGCTTTTACTGTCTTTTGTCTTTGTCTTGTATCTTAACCTGTTTTTTGTCCTTCACTTATATACCTATGTGAATGGTGTCTATTCTATGCCTTTTATTTTTCCTGTAAAGACTTGTCTCTTGCGTTTTTTATGTCTTTATAAAGTGAGGTCTTACTGCCACCCTCAATACCTCTACAGAGATACCCTCTTAGTATGAAGAGTAGCTACAGCGAAGACTCTTAGAGTGCTGTGTTATCCCCTCAATAGATATGCTATTTCTTGCTATACTTCATACATCTGTTTCTCGCTTTGTAAGCTAGTTGTAGACATATTTATTTCATTATTTTATGGCAAAAGAAGACACACAAGACGTAGCACCTCGCACTCGTAGACGACGAGTAAAAGAACCAATGATAACTGAGACCATACTAGGGGTACTCGCAGTACTCTGTCTCATGCTCGCAGTACTCCTCCTCTTTTCTGCAGTACACGCAGGAGGTGCTGGTGGTGAAGTATTATTCTCTGGAATCTCCTCTATCATCGGAGTCTACTCGTACTTTACACCACTTATCTTTCTCTATGTGGCGTATTATCTGTGGAAAGAAGAAGTACCTGAAGTGCGCACTCTCACGTTGCTTGGAGGGTTTTTCCTTGTGATGGGTATTGGTGGGTTAGGAACTGTACTTTTTGGACCTTCGTTTGGTGGATGGTTTGGTTCAGCTATATCGGGTCCACTTATCACCAACTTCTCTTTTTTTCCTAGTGTGTTTATGCTCACTGGCATATCTGCGATTGGTGCGATCATATTCTTAGAACGTAAGCCATCGCTTACCCCCCTTATGAGCATCTATGAATCCCTCTCCCAATCTCTCACGCTATATCTTCAAGGGAAGCGACTAACAAATGATGAAAAATCTCATACAAAAAAAATATTTACTGATGATGAAGACATAGAAGAAGAGGCTGATCTTGATGCTAACACCCTCTTAGAGGTAGAAGAAGAACCTCTCCCTCTCATTGAGGAAGTTGATACTGACGACGATCTCCGTCGAGAGCTCTTTGGTAAGCTCTCTATTGATGATGAAAAAGATGAGGTTCTTCCAAAAATAAAGAAAGAGAAGGAAGTGAAGGCGAAACCTATTATTCTGACACCAGAATTCGTCCCACCACCACTTGAGCTTCTTAATACTGACAGCGGTAAATCAGGTGCAGGTGACAGTAAATCTAAAATGACTACCATACAACGCACACTGGCACACTTCCGTATTAATGTAGAAATGGGAGAAGTTACCGTTGGTCCAACAGTAACCCAATTCACACTAAAGCCAGCTCAAGGGGTCAACCTTTCTAAAATCGTTGCACTTCATGACAACCTTGCCATGGAACTTGGTGCTGAATTTCTCCGCATTGAAGCACCTATTCCTGGGAAGACACTTGTTGGCATCGAAATACCGAATGAAAAGAAAGCAACTCTTGGGCTACGTTCAATGCTTGAACTTGATGAATTCAAAAATAGTGGGCCACTTAGTCTTGCTATTGGTAAAAGTATTGTTGGAAAACCTATTTTCGGTGACCTTGAAAAAATGCCTCACCTCCTTGTTGCTGGAGCAACACGTACAGGTAAGTCAGTAACTCTTCAAAACCTACTTATTTCTCTTCTCTACAAAAACTCTCCGTACGACCTCAAGCTTATTATTCTCGACCCTAAACGAGTAGAGTTCAGCATGTACCACAACCTACCCCATCTCTATACTCCTGTTATTAAAGAACCTAAGAGCGCCATTAAAGCACTCAACTGGGCAATACAAGAAATGGAGAGACGCTATGAAACACTTGCAGAACATGGTCAGGTAAACGTGAGTGACTATAACAAAAAAGTACTTGCACCAGCCCTTGAAAAAGCTCGTAAAAAAGGAGGTGTCGGAGATGCGATATCTGGGCTTCCACCTAAAATGCCATATATTATCATTATTTTTGATGAATATAACGACTTCATGCTTTCATACCCAAAAGAAATAACCCCTCTTATCACCTCACTCACCCAAAAAGGTCGAGCCGCTGGTATTCACCTTATTCTTGCAACACAACGCCCTGATGTAAAAGTAATTACAGGTACCATTAAAGCAAACATTCCTTCTCGCATCGCTCTTAAGACGACATCTCAAATAGACTCAAGAACCATCTTGGATGCATCGGGTGCTGAAGATCTTCTTGGTAACGGTGACATGCTCTACATGGCATCAGATAATCCTCGCCTTGTTCGTCTACAAGCACCTTTTGTATCCGGTGAAGAAATAAAAGATGTCGTAAAATATATCAAAGAAGCGCATGATGATTTTATTCCTGATCATATTGACATGACTAAAGTAAAAATCGGCGTAGCTCAAGGATCAACTGATGACGATGAAAATGGTCGCCAAAATGGAGAAGAGCCTGTTAATGATGAAGACTACATGAGCGCAAAAGATTATGTAATCTCTACAGAAAAAGCTTCAACATCTTCACTGCAAACAGCATTTCGTTGGGGATATAATAGAGCAGCGCGTATTATGAATGACCTTGAAAAACATGGGGTTATCGGCCAAGCGCGACAAGGTGAACGTTATCGAGAAATACTTGTAGGCAAAGGAAGCCCTTCGGAATCATTAGCTGAAGATACCTCTCGCGACACAACAACAGACGATATCTTCAGATAAGCGTGCGACTTATTTTCTTTAATCACTCTATATCCCAATGCTAGAACATAATGACATTCGAAAAAAAATAGAGTTAGGAATTATAGGCTTATTGTTATTAACAGCTTTTGTGTATGGAATATTCCGTGCCTATCCTCTTTTTATTGGACCAAGTATCACAATCTACAACCCAAAAGATGGCGATACTGTAGCAAGCACCACCTTTGAGCTTTCTGGTGAGGTTTCAAAAGTAAAAGAAATTACTGTCCAAGGTAGACCAATCCCTATTGACACTGAGGGTCACTTTCGAGAAATCTTGGTTGCCAACCCTCCCTATACTATACTAGTGATAACGGCAACAGATTTTTATGGATCCACTGTAACAAAAACCTTGCGCGTTATCCCACAATAAAACACCACTTAATAACACTACATAAACCATACGCATATGATGAAGAAAAAAGTAGCTAAACCAGCAAAAACTATCGGAACCAAAGAATCTACAAAAGGAAGCACCACAAAAACAGCATCTGATGCACTTCTCCGAGAAATACAAAATAAATTTGGTGAAGGTGCCATCATGAAATTAGGCGATGCACCGAAAGTAGACATTGGCATTGTCCCTACTGGGTCACTCGGTCTTGATGCGGCACTTGGCGTAGGAGGACTTCCTCGTGGACGTATTGTCGAAATATTCGGACCAGAATCATCAGGAAAAACAACACTCACTCTTCATGTGATCGCTGAGGCTCAAAAAATGGGAGGTCTCTGTGCTTTTATTGACGCAGAACATGCAATGGATCCAGAATATGCAAAAAAACTTGGAGTTAATACCGCTGAACTTCTCATCTCACAACCAGATAATGGTGAGCAAGCGCTTGAAATTGCCGAATCCCTCGTACGAAGTGGCCAAATAGATGTACTTATCATCGACTCTGTGGCAGCACTTACACCAAAGGATGAAATCGAGGGTGATATGGGTGCACAACATGTCGGCAAACAAGCTCGTCTCATGTCTCAAGCGCTCCGTAAGCTTACTGGCATTGCCCATAAGTCAAAAACTGTAATTGTCTTTATCAACCAAATACGTATGCAGATTGGTGTTATGTTTGGTAACCCGGAAACGACTCCTGGAGGTAAGGCGCTTAAATTCTACTCCTCTGTTCGTATTGATATTAGAAAAACAGCACAAATAAAAAAAGGTGAGGAAGTTGTTGGAGCACGCACTAAAGTAAAAATCGTAAAGAACAAGGTAGCTGCGCCGTTTAAAACCACAGAATTCGATATTATGTACAATGAGGGTATCTCAAAAGAAGGAGAACTTCTTGCTCTTGGCGAAAAATTCAAACTTGTCACCAAGTCAGGGTCAAGTTATAGCTACGGTGATGTAAAACTTGGTCGTGGATATGACGCGGCTCGCACTTTCCTTCGTGAAGAAAGCAACAAAACAACAGCAGAGAAACTTGAAGCTGATATCCGTACAGAACTCGCCTCAGGAGCCCTCTCCTACTCCGGTTCAGCAGACCCAGAAGAAAACGAAGCCCCTGCTGAATAATATACAGAAAGAAAAAACACACCAAACATATGGTGTGTTTTTGTTGTGTTATACACATTCTTATGGAATAATACCCTCTCTTTATGAGAAGAATCGTAGCCTCACATATGCGTATGGAGCACTCAAGCTAAGTCTCGGGTCACGCTCAGGCCTTCCTTCATTATCTTCTGCAAACTGTAGTACATCACGCGCAAAACGTTCTAACTGTTCGAGAAACACCTGATCGTACGGTATTACATTCCCGTGCTTATCACAGTACTCTTTATGAAAAGAAATCCCGAGAGTTTGTAATGTGCGAATATCTACAGCAACACACAGTGCCGTCAAAAAACCAATACGTTTCCCAAAAAGAAATTCTTCTACTTTATGCGGATCTGGATACACACGACGCTCATATGAACTATGTACGAGTGCAAGCGCCTGTGGAACCTTTTTTCTGTATATTGCATAGATAGCTGCACTTACAGCAAAAATACAGACAAAACCGAAAGCATACTCTATATACACATTCATACCCTTCTCTCCTTGTACTAAATATGTAGCAGAACACCCAAGAAAAGCCTACACTACAAGATATTTTTGTCAAACAGCTATTTTTTTGATATGATGAAATAATATGTATTTTGTATCATAGCAACAACATACTACCTACAAACTAACACTTATCTTTTATGGCAACACTAGATTATGACGAAATTAAACCTCGTAAATACATCCTTATTGATGAACAACCGTACGAGATACTTGAGTCACATGTAGCGAGAACACAAAAACGCAAACCTCAGAATCAAGTAAAAATGAGAAATATGCTCAATGGAAAAGTTGTTCCAGGCACTTTTCATGCATCAGACACCGCAGAAGAAGCTGACATCTCTAGGCGTGAAGCCCTCTTCCTTTTTGCAAACAAAGGTGAGTACTGGTTCTGTGAACCGAAAGATCGTGCAAAACGTTTTGAAATATCAGCTGATGTTATTGGGGATCAAGTAAAGTTTCTTAAAGATAGCACTATTGTTGATATTAAAGTCTTTGAATACGAAGAAGAGGAACGTGTTATCGGTATCACCCTTCCAGTAAAAATGACATTTGAAGTCAAAGAAGCTCCTCCTGCAATAAAAGGTAACACTGCCTCTGGCGGAGGAAAGCTTGTAACCCTTGAAACAGGAGCACAAGTAACGACTCCATTCTTTATAGAAGCTGGTGATAAGATTATTGTAAACACAGAAACAGGAGAATACTTTGAACGTTCTAAAGAGTAGCGCTCATACAAAAATCAGATTATAAAGAAAACTCAAAAAGCACTGGAATATAGTAATTCCAGTGCTTTTTCTAAAGAGTAGAATATATCTAGCGTCACATCTTTTACCTGTATACATAGATACTGTATACAGGACCACACCCGTTCGTTTAAAATAACAACAAGGGCGATCAATTATCGTACCTCTTTTGCTTTTTGAATATCGTGAATAAGCTCGTCTTTAAAAAGAATAAACTCTTTTGCATTATCTCGTACACGTGCATGTTCAGAAAAAATAAAAGCACTAGAATAATATTCTCTATGTAAGGTTATTAAACTCCCCTGAAGAATACCTAAGTAGGTATTGGCACTATCTTGAGAAGATGCTGTAACATCTGCGTAATTATTAAAAATAGCGTGTAGCTCTTCTGAAGAAGGTGTGACACTACTTTGATACACCTCTTTATAGATATCAGTGTATAGCGCTAACTCTTTTTCTCGTCGTGCAAGTTCCTTAGAAAAAATACTTTGTACATCACCTCGTGTTCCAAGCGCAGTAATCACATCCTTAAGCATGGGTATGGTGGCAGCATTAGAGACAATTACTGCTTTTATAGCATCTTTATCATTAAAAGCTTCGGCTTGTTTACACTGTGGAAGATTAGCAAATGTCTGAGCCAGTGCCTCCCCTCGTGAAGAAGCATACTTTTTTCCTTGAATAAGGAAAAAACCCAAAACACCCATACCTCCACAAGTGACTCCGATAACAAGAACGATAATAAGTGTGCGCAATGTATACATAAGTAAATTGTGATTATTATTGGAAATTAAGCTGAACCGTAGGGATTGCAACAGACGCACAATAGACGTCTGTATGCTCTTCATCAATACCTGACGCCCGCTCATAAAATCGAACACCTATCGCAACCTCATTTGTTGGGCATACAGCTTGCTTATAAGAACCAGAAAGAACACTCCAAGCATTCGGAGCCTCAACCCAATGAGGAGACACAAGCGATGCAGAAGTCTGAGCGCAGTACGCATCGACATGCTCATCATCAAGATTAAATGACCATCCATACATACGCACTCCAGTCATAACCTTACCACTTGCACAGAGAGCTTCTTTATAACCACCAGAGAGACTTTGACTAGCGTTTGATGGCACTACCCATGAAGGAGCTCCTGTGATAGGTACTGTGGCTTTAGCAACACACTGTGCATCAACATGCTCTTCATCAACTTGGAAACTATGCTGATAATCTCTCACACCAACAACAATTTCACCGGACGAACAAGTGACCGGTTTAAAACCATTCCCTCGATCAAATTCAGTAGTACAGGTATTGTTTGAAAAATAAAGGCCAGTAGTATTTGGCTGATAAAATACATATGGAGTGAAGGCATCAAAATTAGGAACAAGAACAGTACACGCAATATAAGTATCTTCACCACTACCAAAAGTTCCCCAATAATACATTGGACCTTTTGGTATCATTTCTACCCAGTGAGGTGTAGTACTCTGTGCAAAAAGAGAAATTTTATCAGAAAAAATAAGTACAAACACCATAAAAAGGACAGCTACACTGGTTAATGCCACTGATGTTACTTTTTTACTATAGCGTTTTGTTTTTAGAACTATAGCATGCATGTATGCTACACATCTACGCTTACAACGAGTACTATATTTCATACCATATAACAAGTATACTCTTACTTATCACACTTAAGAAAAAGTTATCAACAGCACAAGAGTTACTTTACCTTTTGTGTATCTCGCAACTCAATCAAACGCTTTGCTACCATCTCTACATGAGCAACGCCGGTCATCACCATCTCTTGTTCTGTCCCCGCACTCTGTATTCGAAGTGTACCAAAACCAAAAAAGGTCTGAAGAAATCCGTTCTTTTCAAAAAAGACATCTTGAATACGACTATACTCAAGAGAAACCTGCTCACGATGAAGAATATCTTTTTGATTAATAGCGACAATATGTTTATTAGTAACATACCACACATCAAAATACTCCCTAGTCCACGCGTAGAAAAAAGAAACAAAAAAAAGAAGCACAATAGCAGTCAAAATCATTGCAATATAAGCACCATAGTCACCATACCTACTCGAAATAACAGCAGCAATACTAAAAACAGAACAACCGACAAGGTGAGCAATAACATCTTCGATATACACAATAAGTGACTTTCTCACCTTCTCAACAACAACCTCATCTGCTTGTAAAAATGATGTATCCATATCTTATAGCGTTATCATATACAGAAGTAACACGAGAGAACCAAGTATATATATCACTCGCACGACAGCAACTGCAGGTTCACCTTTACCAAACTTATGCCACACATAAAAAAGAATACCCGTAAGAACACTATAGATACCGCATGTCACAATAAAAATATATAACGCTGCCATACTTTTTAAAAAGTAAACTTACGCATAATTTCCTCATTAACCTCATCTACTGGACGTCCATATGTAATATAGCTCAACTCTTTGAGTGGTTCAATACGATTCTTGTCTCCAATCTCTGGAGGAAGTCCGGCAATATCAAACGGTTTTTTTGGTGATCCACCAGAAAGCATTTTGACATACGCATGATAATTCTCTATTTTTATAATATCATTAGCATTAAATGTTGGCACAAACTGTGTCTCCAAGAACTTTGCATCTTCCGGAGAAACACGAAATACTGCCATAGAACCAACGTTACCGAATACTGCATTTTTGATATCTTCTGGAAGTTGTCCTATATATTGATGTGCAATAGTGAGGGACAAACGATACTTGCGAGCTTCAGATAAAATAGATGCAATAGCAGGCGTTGTCACATTTTGGAACTCGTCAATATAAAGATAAAAATCAGGACGAACAGTACTATTAACTCTAGCAAGTGCTGCCTGAGAAAATTTTCCAATAATAATAAGACCAAGGAGATTTGCGTTAATATCTCCTAAGCGTCCTTTTGAAAGATTGACTAAGAAAATTTTCTTTGTATCCATTATCTCTCGAAAATTAAAAGCGCTCTTTTCTTGAGAAACTATTGGACGCATGATGTCATTAGACATAAAAATATCAAACTTGCTATTAACATACTGAACCCAGTTCTGAAGACCTTGTTCCCCAGATGTTTTTTCAGCGTTAGCCCAGAACTGATTAAGGAGTGGATTCTTAGACTTTGAAAGCTTGTAGTCACGGTAGTCTTTATCAGAAAAAACACGAGAAATATCAAGTAACGTATTACCACTTTCAGGGTGTTCCATAACAAGAAGTGCCGCGTTACGAAAATACTGCTCAAACCCTGGCCCGCCAGAAACTTTCATATCAAAAAGCTTATTAAAGATGCCGATGAGTTCATTAACAATAAATGTTTTTTGCTCTGGAAAATTCTTGTCATACTCAAGCATATTAAGTCCCATCGGACGCTGTGTGTACGCAGGATCAAAATAAATAACATCTTTTGCTCGTTCTGGAGGAATATTTGCTAAAATATCTAAAATATCACTACCATGTGGATCAATAAAACAACACCCATCGCCATTTTTGATATCTTGAATAATCATGTTCTTTAAAAGAACGGTTTTACCAGTCCCTGTCTGACCTATCACATACATATGACGAACACGATCCTCTTTAGCAAAATGAATCAAAGTCTCATCACCTCTAAATATATTCTTCCCGAGAACAATCCCCTCTTGCACCATGTCTTCTGGAGCTTGCGCTTGTGCTGAGCTTTGTGCTTGCACGTTAGTAATATCTTTTGTTTGCATTGGAAAATGAAATAATGAGGAGAGTTCGGAAAGGTTGAGCGGGTAATTTTCATCTTCATTCCAAAGACGATAACTAAAGCGATGAAGCATGGCTTTTTGTCTACGCCCTTCAACCTCTTCCCATCGGAGACTATTGCCGTACCCTTCTCTAAACTGCGCAAAAGCAGATTCTAAATCAGTGCGTATTGCCTGAGTGCGAGCAAGTGATGCCGCAGAAGAAATGATACGTACATTGGTTTCAATAATCGTCTTAGAGAGTTTCTCTTGAATAAGTTTTGAAGCATTTTCATCAACAAAACTTACTTTCTTTTGTTTTTCTTTCTCTTGTTCCTCTTTTGTTTTTGGACTAGAAAGCAACTCACCAAGAAGATAAAATGTTTCCTTTACAATACTTTGCTTATCAATAACACGCTTAAGCGTCTCCCCTTTACGCAAATCCTCGAGCATACCACCAAAACGTTTTGCAAAAATATCTCCCGCCGGACGAATAAGTATCTGAAGAGCAAGACCTTCATCATCTTTTGCTATTTTTGTAAACGATGAAAGAATGACAGCCATCGGATCTGCCTCCATTTCTTTATATGTTTTTATCGGAAGAGCTGGGTGAGTACTTGGTACCGCATATGAACAAGCAGTAATAGCATGCTCATGAAAAATATTATAATCATCTTGCTTTTCTTTTACTTTTGCAGTTGGGAAAATACCGAGTACCACTTTTTCAAAAAGTGGAGCATAGTCAACATGGACCGAACAATAAAACACTGCCGTCCTCTGTCCGTTAGCTACACCAAGTTCAAGAGTGTAGTAATTCTTTTCTTTATTCATTACATCACTTGCAAGTGATTGCATAGAGGCATACCATTGCTCCATAAGTGCCATCATATCTTTCGCTTGTTTTACCTGCCCCTCTGCTCCTTCAGGGAGAATAACCTCAAAAAGCCTCATATGAAGCGCTTTCCATTCTTCTTTTGAGACATCATTGTTAATTATATGACCAGAAATAAGGTACTGAACAAGAAAACGCTCAAAGTCATCTTCAACTTGAGGGTTACCAAGCTCTTCTGCCATGTGAAGGGCGTTTTTTACCCCCTTATCTGCCATGACCTGCGCTAACATTGTAATCTGATCATCAGTATCACGAGGAGTAAGCCATTCAATTAGTCGATGTTTTTCCCCTGCTGTAATCTGATTATTCGGATGGACAACACGATCAAGAGGCTCTGTTTTATAATCACGAACAACCTCATATGCATGATCTTTTTCAGTAAAACGACTCTCATACCCTTTTGCTCGCTCTCTCTTATCAAGAATACGTTCCCGAAGTGATGTTACCTCTTCCTCTAAAATAGAGAATTGTTGACTCATATACCAAGTGTACACTAAGTACAGCGCTTACCGTTGTGGATAGGCATTAAAAAAACTGCTCTAGTTCCTCACTACTCCTTTGTTTCTTGAACAATGGCTGGCTGTGTGATAGCTTGTTCTGTTGTAATAGCTGTCTCAACAGGCTCCGCAACCTGAGTCTCAGTGAGAGGCGCTGGTTCAGCTGGCTTCCATGAACTAATAGGTGGGATGGCTGACTCGACTACGGAAGTATCTACTGAAGTCATATCACTAGGTGTAACCTCTTTCTGAATAACAGTTGAGTCAACATCTAAAGTCACACCCTGTTCTGTTGATGACGACACTTCCTGAGGAGGTATCGCTACCGTAGCAGTTACTGGGGGAACAGATGGTTCAGAGGTACTGTCAGGTGTTACACCAGCATTTGTCTGTAGAGAAGAGGTCGATTCATTTTCAAGAGGTTTCACTGCTGGCTTTACTAAAAGAGTAATAAGGACACCAATAAGTACAACAACGGGCACAATAGCATAATAAGCTGGTACTTGTAATGAAATAAGAGTAAGTATGTCCATAAGTTTTAAAATAAAAAATAAATACGATGACTATACGTACGAGTGTAGCGTTATTTTTATAAACACGCAAAGAATATGAGAGGCACTAGAGGAACCGGAGCTTATACTGTTAAAATTTCTGCATCACCATCAGTAATAAGAATTGTGTGCTCAAAATGTGCAGAACGTTTATGATCGGCAGTAATAAATGTATATCCATCATCTGCCAGATATACATCATCAGTCCCCATAGTAACCATTGGTTCAATGGCAAGCACCATACCTGGTACAAGTTTTGGACCTTTGATTCCATCATCGAAGTTTGGAACATATGGCTCTTCATGAACCTTGTATCCAACACCATGTCCTGAAAGAATCTTTACTATGCCATATTTTTTAGGGATAGCTTGTTCTATTGCTTTTGAAATGTCATTGACATAATTTCCATACCGCGCCGCTTTTATTCCTGCCATAAGAGCTTCTTTTGTAACAGAAATAAGCTCCTCATCTTCTTTACTTATAACACCAACAGGAACTGTACGCGCACTGTCTGTGATAAGTCCTTTATGAGTAACACCTCCATCTAACCCGACGATATCACCCTCTTCAAGGATATGATCCTCACTTCCGATTCCATGAACAACTTCTTCATTAACCGAAATACAGATACTTCCTGGATATGGGTACGCAGCTCCAAATGGTTTGTAATCAAGAAATGCAGGCTTATCCCCCATGTCAGTTATCATCCTATACACAAAATCATTAAGATATTTTGTAGAAACTCCAGGCTTCACTTCTTTCGTAACCGCTGTTAACACAGCAGAAAGACGCTTTCCAGACTCACGTAGAAGTCTTATATCGGTATCATTTTTAAGTTTTATATTATATTTCATATATGAGAGAGAAAAAAAATTAGACGCTAGTTCACAAGATTACATTTTTCAAGAATTTCTCTGTGTACTTCTTCAATGGTCTGATTACCATTTATGTGAACTACTGTATATCTTGGATCGTGAGCATATACTTCAAGGGTTGGTAGCACATCTGTCTCAAACCACTCCATACGCTTTGAAACATCAGTATCATCGAGATCATCTTCTCTTCCTCGAGATTTTATATGTTCTTTAGAAACACTCTCAGAGACATCAAGATAAATAACTGTTGGGTGAGTATACCCAAGAAAAGTAATAGCACTATGCAAAATACTAACCTCAAACGGCTTGCGTGGCGCACCGTCTAAAATAACAGTTTCATTTCCTTTAAAAAGAGTAATAAAAATATTCGACCAATTCCAGACAGCAAGAAATTCTGGCTGAAGACCTCCGGTTTCATTCACCTCTTTTGCCAAACGAGCAATATAGTTATCACTTGTAATAAAATCACGAAAACCACCTCCTGTTGTAATATGTACAACCGTATGATCACCATTTTCTTCTAAAAATTTCTTAAGAAGCGCAGCTTGTGTCCCCTTTCCACCTCCTGATCTTCCAATGAGAATATAGAATTTTTTATTCATGTTGTAATACTACCATAAAACCATCTATAGCGTGTAGTAAAAAACACCCAGTGGGTGTTTTTTACTACACGCTATGGCTACCCTAGAACAAAAAGAAATTAGTATTCTCTCATTGAGAGCTGTGCATCTATTTTCTTAATAACATCAAGCACTACAGAAACAGCAATCAAAAGTGATGTACCACCAACAGCAATAGCAGATATCCCTGTTACCCCTTGCACCACAAGAGGAAGCACTGCAACAGTACCGAGGAACACTGCTCCAAAAAGGGTTACACGAGCAAGAACATATCCAACGTACTCAGCAGTAGCTTCACCTGGACGATACCCTGGAATAAATGCACCGTTTTTTGCTAAATTATCTGCTGTCTTCTGTGGATCAAATGTAACAGCAGTATAGAAATACGTAAAAGCAACAACAAGAAAGAAGTATACACCGCCATAGATCCATTGATTACTTATCGCGTCCGCAATAGTACGTGCGACTGACTGAAGAGAGGTATTCCCAGAAGTTGAAAGAAGTTGCGCAATAAGTTGAGGGAAGATGAGAATAGAGATAGCAAAAATAATAGGAACGACCCCTGCTTGATTGAGACGTATCGGTAGATAACTTGTCTGGCCGAAACCATTTGAAGCACCTAAACGTGTTTGCTTTGCATATGTCACAGGAACAGGTCGTTCCGCCTCAGTAACGTAGACAATACCAGCAATAACAAGAAGACCGAGAACAAACATTCCTGCAAGAGTTGGAATTTGAGAAGGATCGAAGGTAAGAAGATACTGACCAAGACTTTGAGGAAGTGTTGCGACGATACCTGCGAAGATAATAAGAGAGACACCGTTACCAATACCACGCTCATTAATCTGTTCACCGAGCCACATCATAAGCATTGTACCTGCAGTAATAATAATAAGGTTTCCTCCTATTTCAAAAGAACTCATTTGAGGAAGTACATTCTGACGCATAAGTAGCACGAGAAGTGCGTACCCCTGAATAAGCGCAAGAGGGAGTGATAAGAGTCGTCCGTATTGTACAAAACGACGACGTCCAGCATCACCTTCTTCCATATACATTTCCTTAAGGCGAGGAGAAAGCACTGTAGAAAGTTGCATAATAATAGATGCAGTAATATAAGGACCAACACCAAGCATCACAATAGAAAAACTAGCAATACCTCCCCCTGAAAGAACGTTAAGGAAACTAAACACCTGATTACTTGCAAGAAGCGAAGCGAGACGAGAAGCATCCATTTCTGGAATAGGAATAGCAGATAATACTCTAGTGATAAGTAAAATACCGATAACGAAAAAAATACGATTACGTAGCACTCGGTCAGAAAAAATAGCCTTGATTGTTTTCATAATGCCCTATTATACCACACTCTGGAAACATTGACCATTAGAACCGAAGGTGTCACTAGTAACTATATATTTTCTAAAAATAAGGAGTTCGCTGTTAACACTTACGCAAACCTTCTAAAAAGGCACCGTATCCGAGTCTTATATATTATCCAATCAACCAAGAACACACATTATCCGCACGTATCATTCTTAATAAGAAGTTTAGTTGTTGTTCCTATATTTCCTGAAGGAGTGATGTTCTTTGATGTTTGGTACTTTTCAACTGCTTTTTTTGTATACCCTCCGTAATAACCTGTTATATCTCTAAAAAAATAACCTTTTTCTTGTAAAAAACGTTGAACTTTTGAAACATCTCCTCGATGAGTTGCATCTGTTGATTCTAAGCTAAGCATTGACGACTGTACATCAACACACTCAGTGGTAGCACCCAAAATAGACCCGTAATGAGTGTTTTCAGCATTTAAAGAAATAGAAGATGTTGAAAATGTTTGTACAGCTCCATCACAAGCATACACCCAAACCTTTATGGCACTATTTTGTAAGACAGAAGTTGTAACGCCGAGTTTTGTTGCTACTTGTTCTAAAGATTCAGGTGAAGCCTTTCCTATTTCAATAACCTCTTTAAGGGTTGCACCAGATGAAGAACATGCTTTTGCTGTAACACGACAACCCCCTTGGCTTGACCAGCATATATTTTTATCTCCCCCGAAATCATCTTCTCTATCCCAGATACCATAACACGCAACATCTCCACTCTTAAGAGAAGAAGATACCTGATTATCACAACTCATTTTGTTTACTTTTGGCGCAATATCTGCTTTGATCACTGAAACCACAAGACTCTGTTCAAGAGGAGCTACTGTTGGATCTTCTTTTTTAAAACAAGAGAGACTGTACCTTGTTGTTTGTTTAGGTGAAATAATTTTTACACCTGATGAAGTTACAATCTGTAGTTCAACCACACCTGTAGTAAGATTTTTTATAGAACATTGATAGTTTGGGTTAACTGACCAAAAAAGACTAGCTGTTTTTCCTAAAACAATACTTGACTGTTTAGAATAAAAGGCTGTTATTGCTGATAATTCCACCGAAGAACTAGACGAAGCAGACTCAGTAGTGCTGGTCCCTAGAGGATTTATACAAGCTCCCCATCGTAAAGG
>JBDLTQ010000021.1:0-11734 GCA_039805745.1 Candidatus Parcubacteria bacterium
CGAAAGGGTGTAGCAATAAGGCGGAGTAGACGTTGTTGTCGTAGATAGGCTATACGGGAGTGGAAGGAGTAGGAAGACATAGAGATATATACACAAGTGTATCCCTTTAGAGAGAGTAAACGAGTGGATAAGTACTGTAAGGAAAGAGAATCTAAGGTGTTTGTGATGAGGTAGAGAAGAACCCCATGAAGCCGATGGCTTCATGGGGTTCTAAGATCTAGATTCTATACTCTATGTTCTAAGTTCTACACTCTATTCTTACTTAAGAGTATAGGTAATAGTGACGCGTGACTTGATAGTACTTTCCCCTTGAGGAAGAGTCACTGCATCTGATTTACTCATACCCATAGAAGCAATCTCAGCACGATACATTACAGGATAATACCCTGCTCCGTCTTCACTAAAAGCAGTGATAGATCCAAGCGAAACACCGAGAGACTTTGCTGTTGCTTCTGCTTTCGCTTTTGCTTCTTTGATTGCAATCTCCTTTGCCTCTGCCTGCACTTTATCAATATCATCTACTGTAAAATCAGGTCCTGAAATTTCGGTAATCTGAACCTTCCCAAGAAGACCAAAAACTTCTCCCGCTTGATCAACTTTACGAATAGTAACAGTTACTGATTGTGATACTTCATACCCTATAATAGTAGTCTTACCTGCTGGACATGGATATGTAATACAGTACACCTGTTGTGTCTCATATTTTGGACTAACAACATAGGATGTTGTTTTAATATCTTTCTTTTCAACACCGATAGATTCCATCTCCTTAAGAGCTTGCGTAATTTTTGTTTCAGCAAGTTTCTGTGCTTCAGGAACAGTCTTACCAGATTCACGTATAGTAAATGAAGCGGTTGCTATATCTGGTATTGCGGTAACCTCACCATCACCAGAAACAGAGATAGATGCCACCTGACCATTTGGATACTTCATAGAATCTAACTCATGAAGACCAAAAGAAACGACACCGAACGCAATACACACAAGAGCAATAGTTCCTGCTATCCATGTGTGTTTTTTATAGTTTTCTGATTGCATAAAATATAATAGAAACGTTAATGATACTTTTTATAACTATGTACACATTGTAAAAATTATTTTACAAACGCCCGTTACTGTACATATAACCCAATATAAGAATTATAGCAAGAAGCATGAATGAAGCCAAAACAACAAGAGACTGATCACTTCTAGTAATTGGCGTTTTCTCAAAATCAAGCTCTGCAGAGCTATTTTCTTCACTGTCTATACGATGAGGGGTACCACCACTACGCTCTTTTGTTACAGAAAATGGTGTATCAATAACAGGTATTGGCTGTATCTGTTGTATGTTATTGGTCTGTTCCCCTTGCGAGATAGATACAGCGGTATCAGAAGACTCTTCATGAAAAGCATGCTTATACTTATCAAATGACCATACATGCTCAGAATCTTCAAATGGAATAAGCGGGAGATTGCCAGGAATAGCCCCTTGTTCTGTTTTTATAATGGAATGATCCACATCAGGAATAAGAGACTCTTCTTCTTTCTCTTGAACAAAAGAAGAAGAACTTAGGGTCGAGTCATGAGACTCAATCTGAGCTTCTTTATTTTTTTCTTGATTGTTATGATCATCAAACCCCTCACCGACAGACACCTGTGCTTGTGTATTTATAGTTGATTCCACTGGCTCTACTTTTTTCTCATCAGAAGTAACATGGTCACTCTGATGATAATCAGAAACCTCTCTTGTAAAAGAAATATCTTCATTCGATGTAACGGGTAACTCCTCCTCTTTTCCATCAGGGAGATAAAAAGTTATCTGCTCTTCTTTAGTCGAGGGTGTAGTCACTTGAGAGTCTTGAGGATTGTCTGCCTTAGAAGTGTCCACTTGCTCAGCGTAAGAAGAAGATGACGGAACCGACTCAGGAAAAGCACTCTTAGCACCTGTCACAAGGATTGTTTCTTTATTTTCTGTATCACCTACCACTGACATCTGAAGCTCTGAAGAAAGTGCACTGCTGGCAATATTATTGGTATCAATATCTAGAGAGTGCGACGGTGTTACTTGAGATGGCGTTAAAGGATATGAAGATGTTAGAGATGGAGATGCTAATGTGTGGAAACTCATAAAAAGCATCAACGCTTCATCTTTATATTTTTGTTCCCACCCAGCAGAGTCAAGCAGTGTTACGAGCATCCCCCTATCAAGATCAGGATGTCTTAGGGAAAGTTCATGTAATGTTTTTTCTATCTCTGATATTGTCATTGGGACGCAGAAAGACTACAGCAAATAAAGAGGCGTACTCATTTAGCGCTTCTTTTGTTGTTGTGTCTGTCCATCAATACTCTTGTTTTCATCAGTTGCAGTTACAGGAGTGGATGTAAGAGAGCTAACAACTTTTCCAAGCTCTTCATTACCAGGGTTTCTTCTGAGAAGCTCTTCTGCTAAAGGTTGTGCCAAGTCAGGACGACCACTATCACGAAGAGAGAGAATAAGGAAGTATGCAATATTTTGATTATTTGGATCTTTTTCAAGTCCAGCACGAAGTGCTGCAATCGCATTCTGATAATCTTTCTTTGCATAAAAGAGAAGGCCTGCTTGTGTATATACGAGAGGGTCATTTGGAGCATTTTTGACAGCCTCGACAGCGTACGCAATAGCTTCTTCTATTTTATTATCAGAAGCCTCAAGCTGACTCATCAAATATAAAGCATCTGCAAAATTTTGCTTCTTTTTGAGAGCCTCTGTAAGACTTGCACGAACACCATCTTTTGTCCCTGCAGAAATCTCGAGGCGTGCCTGCATCACATAAAGGTATGGATTACCTGGGTACAGGACAGCGGCATCAGCATATGCTTTCTTTGCATTATTAAAGCCACCTTCTTTATCAAAAGGAACCGCTAACTCATACGCACGCCCAAGAGAGACATGATTCTGATAATTGTTTGGATTAATTTCAACAGCTTTGAGTGCATCATTCACCGCCTGTTGCGCAGTAACAAGATATGCATTCTTCATCTCTTCTTGATTATTAGCATTAGAAGCAACAAGATTACGATTAGCGGTGACAGCATACTCAACTTTGAGTCTATAAAACCCATCGTATGAATATAATTTAGCAGCAGCATCAATAAGCTTCTGAGCTTCTTCTATTGAAGTAGCGCTCTGCGCTTTGTTATAGAGAACAAATGCTCGTGTTTTATTAATAGTGACAGCAGCGTTGATTACAAGAAGAAGTGCGATTGGAGCAAATACAAAGACAAGCTTTTTACTAGGATGAAATTCTGTAAGATGAGCCTTTGCTATACCAAGTCCTCCAACAACCATCCACATAACAAGCATTGCATACGACAAAGGAACAAGGAACGCAATGATACAGAAATATACAAGTGTAAGGGAAAGAAGTCCTAAGATAATATGATCTTGTCCATCTTTATTCTGACGATAACTAATAAATGTACTATATACAGAAGAAAGGACCAAAAGAAGAAATGTGAGAAATCCAGTAATACCGAGGGTTACAAAAATAGTACCAAAAGTATCTGACCCCTGCACAAATTCATATCCAAAATACTGAGAATTGACAACATCTTGAGGACGATATAACTGCCACGCTCGAGAGAAATTACCTGGACCAACACCAAAAATACCATCTTGTACAAGAACATTTTTACCAACAAGAAGTGTACTTGTTACATTTGGTCGTATGCTGTTCTGGGTAGAGAGAGTTGCTGCCCAAGCAACAAACAAACACCCTGTAATGAAAATAAAAAGCTTATATTTCTTTTGAATTTTTCCCTTTCGTACATAGAAAAAGAGCGCTATTGTAAATAGACCAAGATACGCTGCAAATGATACGGTACTAGAAAAACCAGCAAAAAGTACTTTCGCAAAATCGAGTACAAACCCTCCTATAATAAGCGCTGTAACAAAGACAAATGCAGAAGCTCCAAGAAGTCCAAGGGTTACAAGTTTAAGTTTATGGCGAAGCGCTTCTGGAAGTGAGCGCACTAAGTACATAACAGCAGGAAGTGTGAGATATGCCGCAGCTGAATACTGATTGAAACCATCACCAAAAAACATAATAATAGGAGACTTAGAAAAAACAGTAGAACCAATGACAGCTAATGTAAACGCAAAATATCCTAAGAACTCGAGACGAGAAACGGTGTGCCATGTTTTAGTAATAAGCGCATTCGCAACATATGCAACAATAGCAATAGCAACGAGTATCACCATTGCAATGTGATACGTGATATCACCAGGGAAACCAATTTTAGGGATAAATAGGAGGGGTGAGCCAACCACAATCATGATCGTTGTATAACGATAGATGCGTGAAAAAATAGTAGCAAGAAGTGTCATATAATGAATAACTGTTATTCTAAATATTCTAAACCGTTTTGTATACTATACAGTATACTGCTTTTTTGTTATTTTGTTCTGTGGACAAAAAAGCTCTTATACTGCAATAAAAAGGTATACTTAATCTACATATGAATACCGAGAACATAATCACACCTCTAGATCAGAAACCTACCCCAGAAAGAAAAAATATATACCCCTTTGTTCGTCATATATTTCTTATTATCTGCATTCTATGCCTCCTTTGTTTTGTATTATTTCTGATATATCAAAACGGTAAAAGCATCTATGATAACGGCCTCTGATCTTTTTTCTAAAGTACCACCCCTCTTCACACCTCTTGCAAAAATCCTTGCAGGAGAAGTTGATTGTTCAGCTTCAACACTTCTATCTCATTCTTTTGACACATCACCATATCGTGTACAGCCACAGGCCGTTATCTTTCCAAAAAATGTAACAGACATAAAACATGTTATTGCCTTTGCAAGAGAACACTCTATGTCAATAACGGTGCGAGGAGGAGGATTCGGCACTCAAGGAGGATCTATTGGTGAGGGTATCATTCTTGATATGCACAGGTACTTCAACAAAATACGTCACGTTAATATGATGGAGCACACGGTTACAGTTGATGCCGGAACAAGTGTTGCGGAATTACTTCACAAACTCCACAGTTGGGGCTTCGACATCCCTTGTCTTGATTATGATGAACAGTCTACTGTCGGCGCTCTTTTAGCTACACGTAGTATATCGTCGTCGTCATTTCATCATGGAAATATCCGAGAATGGGTAGAAGGTATGACTATTGTTGTTGACACAGGAGAAGAACACAAGCTATTTGATGGAATTACACCAAGCGGACGTCTTCTTGGTATTTATCAATCAGTCTTCCCTATTCTTATGAAGCATGCACCAGAACTACGAGCAGGGAAACCAAAACTTCATGAGGATAGTTCTGGTTACTCACTATGGAATACATCTATTGGACCACGACAACTTATCGATCAAATAGCTGGATCTGAAGGAACTCTTGGTATTATCACCTCTATCACTTTTCGTATTGCTCCATACAAACAACACAGTGCTACCACTTGTGTACCAATCACCTCAAAAGAATATCTAGAAGAGGTGCTCACCTTAGCAAAAAACCATAACGCTGAGAAGCTTTTTTTCTACGATGATGTCATTATGCAACTCAGTGAACGATATCAACCAAACAGCATTCCATATTTTGAAGAAATGCCTTACACCCTCTTAGTGACGCACACGCACACCAACAAAGAAAAACTACATCACGCTGTAGCATCATTTAAAAACGCACTACCATGTGAAGAAAACACTATAAAAACCGAGTATAATCAATCATATATACCGATAGCATCAAACCACACTTTCCTTTACTCTCTTTTTGAAAGGTATACCAATACCACACTCTATCCATCCTCTGTCGCAAACGGTCTTGTTATTCCACAAAATACTATTTCACAATTCTTAACGGAAGCTGAGGAGTATCTCGGCACAACAGGAAAACTGTACTCAATAAGTGGTAATATCGGGAGTGGACATATCGCAATAACAACGATGTTTGACCTTACAACAAAACACTACGAGAAAGAATTAGCAGATTACATCCACACCATCTTTTCTTTGGTCAAAAAATATAAAGGAGGTTTTTCTGGGTATGACGGTGAAGGTTTGGCAAAATCGCCCCACATTCACTACCTCTACAAAGAAGGAACACTTTCTCTCTTTAAAGCAATCAAGCAAGCATGGGACCCAAAGAACATCTTTAACCCTGGAAAAAAAATGGGGCTACAATCACACTATCTACGAGAACGAATACGTTAGGCGTTAGAAGAAAGAGACTCTCTCGTCTTTATAGGTGTAACCTCTATAAAAAACCATCTATTTCACCAGTCGCTTAACAGGTGCCTCTGGATCATAATTCTGACGAACAATCTCACGAGCCCAAATTCGAAACTCTTTCCCCCAGTCTCCTTTTACACGAAACCCTATCGCTATCATCACATCTGTATTGTATACAAATATTTTTCGTGACACTTTTTTCTTCCCCTCCTGCTGAGTAACCACGAGCTCCCTCTCAGAAACCCCTCTTATCAATTCTTTTTCTGAATAAATTTTCTTAAGATGGTCGTTAATTGTTGGAACACTTCTACCATAAATACGCGCAATTCTCTTTTGTGTGCTCCATACCTCATTATCAAAAAGAAAAACACCTTCGCGAACAAGGTTTGGCTGGTTATCAATATGAATTCGAGGTAAAAGATTGCTGTGTGTCATACAATGTACTATAAAAACCTACTTACGGTGTAATGGTCTTTTACTATGGCCAAAAAAATTATAGTCCTTTGCAAAAAGTTTAATAGCTATATGGTAGATAGAATACGTGATAAAAAATGCAGCAAAAACATCTATTGAATAGTGTAAGTGTGACAATAATACAATGACACCAAAAACAACAGAAGAGCTAAGAAACAACACGCGTATATACAGATGATTCCAAAAAATAAGAGCAATGAGAAATGGTAATCCTGTATGCCCTGAAAAAAATAAATCATTTCCAGAAGTAATAAAATCAAGTAGACGTGAATCAAGTTCAAGCTTTGATGGGTATGGACCAATATGCGTCAAAGAAACGAACATCGCCCGTATCATAATAAAAAGTGACACCGCCTTAAGAGCAAAAGGAGCCATTTCTCGAAAACGAAAACAAAGTGCCACCACAAAAAGAGTGAGCATTATAGCGCCATGAACAAAAAGTACTTCAAAATTATACACGGGGGTATTACTCAAAATAATATCTTCAACATGGTTACTCGCTCGTATCTCCGCGTATTTACTTGCTGTATGTGTTACATACACACTCACAATAAAAAGAATAAAGGCTTCAAGCAAAGAAGCATAGTACCGCATATGCGATACTCCTTGTATCTTTATCTCCTCTTGTGTTTTTTCTTTCTCGTGTGTAGACATAAACACTTAATGGAATGAAATAGTCGCAAGCATTGCATCAAACGCTTGCAGAATCGTATCTTCTTGGGTCATTGCTGTTACAGAAAAAATATAGGTCTTCCCTTCATGGTCAATAGCCACACTTCTCCCTCGATATAACCCATCCCACTCAAAATACGAAGCATCTTTTCCAGCGATAGCAACACGCTTCACTGTCTCTGTAATGAGAGGATAACTAGTGTCACCCTTAAGAAGCTCTTGTAGTGATACCTTCTTTTCATTGCTGTAAATATCAAGAGTGATTGTTGTTGGAGCTTCTTGAGGAATCCCTTTCCCTCCAAGGAAAAACATTTTGTTTGCTTCTGTGTTTTCATAGAAAACCGCCGCACCAAGTGTTTTTGATCCTTCAATACGAGGACGCTGATACAATGAATATCCTGACGGTTGACCGAACTCTACACGCTCAACACCAATAGGAGTAAATGTGATACCCCTCACTTCCTCTTTTGTGTCTGAAGTTTCTTTTGTGTGAGAAAGATCAAAGAATGCAAAAACAAGAGCGACACCAATAAATAATACAAGAATATAGATGCTATTTTTTTTCATACTTATCCTAGTATACCGATATACACAAGGACTGAGAAGTGGACATATACTATGTAACAAAAAATACCCACCAATACGCACTTACACCAATTAGACAGACCCTCCTTGAGTTCTTATATCTCGCACGAACATGAGAGCTACCACATACATACTCTCTGCCCACCCAAGCGGAATATTATCATTTGGTGTTTCGGTGTGAGAATACCACAACTCAGGAATAAGACCTTCTGTATTAACTGTTTTTCCTGCACGAATAAGATACTCCTCAGCTTTTTCTACATTGCCCATTTTTGCATAAATAATAGAAAGCCAGGAAAATCCCATTGACCACTCTGCCTCCTCCGAATATCCATCAGTTTCATTACGATTATAATATCTATCATTTCTGTAACGTATAACCCCCATATCTCGAGTAAGAAAGTACTCTAGATTTTCAAGAATTCTTTTTGTTTCTTCTTGTGTGGTTACCTCAAAAGGAAATATAAGAGTAAGGAGTGCAAGATCACAAAAACGAGTTGCCGTTTCTCTAGGCAAGAGACTTCGAAGAGCTTCTTCACCTTTCTCTATCATTCCTTCTGGAATAGTAATATATGACAACTGTTGTGCAGTCTTGAGAGCTCTCACGACAGCACCTATAGATGAAGCTCGCACCTCCTGATTTTCTTCCCAAATACCAGAATCTGCATCACGCCAATACTCTATAGTATTAAGATAATTTACAAGCATTTGTAACAACCCTCGCTCCTCATCGGTTGTAGCTACGGTATACCCCAAAAGCTCACACTCAGCGAGTAAATACAAGACTTCTCCGACTGCGTCATTTTGCTTATTCCCCCACTCTTCCCAATATTCTTCAAATGTTTCTGGGTTATACCTAGCATGAATATGTTGCCATGTTTCATATGGTCTATGCTGTACAGCCCAATTAATTTTATCTTTATGTTTATCAAGTATCTGAAGTAATGCTTTAGCAGAATCCTGCACCACATTCCATTCACCTCTGTACTTAAAACCAAGGGTCATAAAATAAATATCACGAAGCCACGCTTTATTGTACCCAGTCGCCACATCATGAGCAGATGCAGTAAAAAGTCCAGTTGGCGCACGAAGCTTGCGCACCTGATCAAGATGCCATATGATCGCTTGTTCAAAATCAAAAGTATCAAAATATGAAGATGACATACTGTATGTATACAAAACTATGCAACAACTAAAAACCTATCATCATTAGATGAAGTACTATTTGGACTAGCGACAGCACCAATAAGTCCAACACATGCAGGGTAAAGAGTACTTAATTCATCTTTTCTTAAAGAAACCTCATTACTCATGTTCAAGTATTCTAACAACTTCACTGCCATTTGTTCGCGTCTATACTCATCACCCTTCACTTCTTCATATACACGCCGCGCAGACGCGAGGAGACTCATACCTTCAGCCATATAACTCATGACCTTATCTGTAACAAAAATACCAGCTTCTTTTTTTTGCTGTTCAACAGACAAGATTGTTGGTGTTTGGTTTTTTTCTTGTTCTTGATTGTATAGTCCTTCCATATATAAAGGAGTATATCACTTGCTCATATGCACACAAAATATATAAAAATAAAATAATTTTTATATATTGACACACCACCATGAATAGAAAAAGTTACACTCCTACTGAGTTAATTAACTTTAAAAAATAAAATTCTGTTTTTTCGGTAATCGAATCAAAAAAAGTGTGCATATTATTATCAATCATACCGTCTTTCAAATAATTTTTCCTAGCATATTCTAAATGTTTTGAAGTAAACTTTTCATCACCGCTCATTCCAAAATAACCTTTTAATTGTGACATTCGCTCAATTAATTCTGATGGTTGACTAAAATTAAATAAATACCCATCCGCAGACTCTTTTATTTGTTCGTTTGTTGCACCTTCAGGAAGGTTTCCCTACTCTTGTTTAAAGTAAATTAGTTACCGATTCAAATCGTGCCTTATTGTCATCCATCCATTTCATCATATCTTCCTTGCTTTTAGTTGGATCACTCATTACCTCAGGGTGAGCTGTAAAGTAATGTGGCTTAAGTGCCTCCATCCACGCTTCAAATGTCTCACCCTCAGCGGTCACTTCACACAGATCACATTTAAGAGTTTTCATAGTCTTTGAAATTATTTTATTACTAAAGCAAGTATATTACTTTTTAAATTAATTCTATAGTTAAAGTAATTGTATCTCCTGAAAACACCCCCTCCTTCTTACGAACTTCTGCTTTCAGTGGTAACAAATATGTCTCTGTTCTTTTATCTGGGAATATAGAGGTCTTCCACTCTGATTTGCCAACTGTAACCACAACTGGAATAGACCCGAATCCTGCTTTTACTTTACACTCTTTCTTTATCTCAACAGATTCCTTTTTAGGAACACCTACGAAATGCCATCCATTCATACCAGGATAGAGCCATACTTCTGATTTTATTATATATTTTTTAACACTCATTATAATAAAAAGTATACCAGTTCAAACCTCCTCTGTAATTAGCGATAGAGTTATTAAAGGGTAAAACTAAAACCCATTTCTGTGTAAAGGGTTTTAGTTTTATAAATCGACGTACTACTGTAGAAAGGATTAAAACTCAGTGGAATAACTTCACCATCTTTTTCAATCACACCACAAGTAAACTCTCTTCCTTTAATAAATTCTTGCGCAAGCATTTGTGTGTGATTTCTAAAAATAAAATCAATTTCATTTTTAAAATCAATCTCATTTTCAAACTTAAATAAATCAACAGAAGATCCTTCATCTACAGGTTTTACAATAATAGGATACTGGCAATCAAAGTTAATATCATCTTGTGAAATAATTTTACTTTTTGGGATTTTTATTCCAGATTCTTCTAAAACAGAATTCGTCTTACTTTTGTCAATTGTTAGAGCTGAAACTTTTGATGAAGATCCAATAAACTTAGTTCCTGCTTGTTCTAACTTTTCTTGCAATTCACCATCTTCACCATACGTTCCATGGATAATTGGGAACACAACCTCTATACCACTCTTTTTTATTTCTTCTATTCCATCATCTTCGTCAAAAATTTGATTACCGATTTTATATTTTTTATCTTTTGTTACACATACTTCTAAAACATTAAACGAATTCCTATCTATATTTTCTAAAATATTTTTAGCGGAAGAAAAAGAAACTTCATGTTCTTTTCCTGGACCACCAAAAATGAGCGCTATTTTTGTCATTTTAATTTTATAAATTTAACCTCTATCGCTTTTCTTTGTTGTTCATCAATATCACCATTATCATCTTTTACACATGTCGTATTCCTACATATTTCTGGTCGATTCTCATAATCTAAACATTTACCATTATCTTTATCGAATTAATACAATCAAAAGTAACTACCCTGTCAGTATCGACTCTATCTTCAGGCACTAAAATCTCTCCTGTTTCTTTCCAAATTTTATTTCCATCTTTATCTTTTGGTGACTCAAAACCAGATCTAATAGCTCTTTGATTAATCTTTATAGGATCACAACAAAAGCTACAATTTTTACCTAAACATGGTGCATGTTTATTAAAATTTTCCATACATTAAATTATACCACTTCTAACCTTCCATGTAATTCGCTAAAGGGTATCTAAATGTTAGAACTAAAAATCCCCTGTTTGATAAGGAGATTTTTAGTTTTATGAATTGGTGTGCCTATCCGGATTTGAACCGGAACTAGAGGCTCCACAAACCTCTGTGCTAACCATTACACCATAGGCACCATCTATATCAACCAAACTATGATTGAGACTTTTACTCTACCAC
>JBDLTQ010000022.1:0-38970 GCA_039805745.1 Candidatus Parcubacteria bacterium
CAAGTACTGCAAGTGATGTAGTAGTAGCAGATGTAAGTGAGAGATTGTTAATACTGACATAACAATTAGAATCTGTTGGTAAACAGTTAGGGTCTAGTACATTATCAGAAGGTGTAAATGGCTGAGGTGGATTAACTGCAAGAGATAATGATGGTGTAAAAAGGATACTGAGAAGAGAAGTACTAGCAAGAGCCTTACGTATAAAAGGTGTAGGTAGATACATACCTACCTACAAGTCTACCCCCCGATAGAGTACACAAGTGGATAAGTGAGAGAATGCAGAATATAGAGTATAGATGGAGAGAATAGAGTGTAGGTTTTAGAGTATAGAATACAGAACACAGAGTTTAGAACCCCATGAAGCCAAAGGCTTCATGGGGTTCAGGTCTATATTCTATACACTAAAATCTAAATTCTAATATCTAGACTCTAAGTTCTATTTTCTGTATTCCAAAATCTGCCTATTTCTGAATCACCCCAAAAATAGCTGGATCTTGTGCACCGTCTATTTTAAACACAGCCACACCACCAAGATGATAGAGTTTAGCAATGCGGATTTTTTCTGCAATAGCAACAGAATCAGAATAAGTCACGTAGTACGTTTTCATGCTACCTACTGTTTTATTACTAAGATCTGTAGAGCTAGCATAGCTGAACTCAAGTTCTCCAGCCTTATTACGTACCGGCGTAATACCGAGACTTTTTGCAAGTTCATCTGCATATTTATAATTCATAGAACCAATTTTCTTGTATGCAATAGTACCAGTGCTACTCGTTGTATATTCATACTTGTATCCATATGTTGCCACTCCAACAATAATCTTATGAGCAGGTATATCTCGGAGGGTGAGTGTGAGCACTTTCTTGACCCAAGCGATATCAGCAATAGGTCGGTATAGTTCATTTTTATACTGTGTTGAAAGCTTTACATCTCCATCTATCTGATCATATGTCATAAGACGGACCTTATCACAATACTTTCCTATTGCTTTATAATCATTAGAGTATTCAATCTTGGCTAAAATTTCTTTTGTTACTTTACTATAACGAGAATCTACAGGTGTTCTCGCTTCAATAGTACAGATAAGTGTTTTCTTATTCTTTTTGAGTTGTGCAGAAAGCTCTTTCAAAAAAGCAGAAAATCCGACTCTGGTCTCTGCGCTTTTCCCTTCATAATCAATATCAATACCGTCGAACCCATAGTACACAACCTCTGAAACAATCTCATCTATATGAAGTTTGCGCTCGGTTTTATTATTCAATGTCTTTTCCATTGCGTCTCTATCAATCCACAAAATAGATGGGTAGACCTTGATCCCCTTTTTCTTAGCCTCAAGAATAAGCGATGTCCACGGTTCTTGACGAATACGTGACGCGTCAATAAGTGAACCCGTATCTGTTACTTCATAAGAAAAAGGACTTATTTCATCAAAACGGTTAAGATTAGCTAGTGTGGTACTCGCTCCATCAGTTTTTTTCCAATATGGTATCCATGCTGCATGTGTAAATGTCGTTACAGCATGCGCATAGAAAAAAAACTGAGAAAAAACAAAGAGTGTAGTAAGTAACTTTATCATCTCTACACTATACCATATAAAGAAAAAGAAAACCGCTAAGTCTTTTCCAAAAAAAACTTAGCGGTTACTTTAATGTGGAGCTTTGTAGAGCTTCACAAGAGGTTCTTGACCCTGTTCGTAAATAATTGCGAACGGATCACCTGGTGAAACAGGCACGATGATCACAGTCGGACCGTTCGGAGGAACGAAGGCCATGATGCGAATACCAGCCTCTTCTGCTGCTTTGATGCAGTCCTTGAGTGTCACAGGTTTTCCGATGCGACGGAAACCTTCCAGACACCCTTCGCCCTGCCTGAATTCATCAGTGAATACCCGCACCGTAGGGAGCACAGACGAGACTGATGCATCTTTGTGAAGAACAATTTGAGCATCTGCTGTGACAGCAACCACACAAAGAGCAAAAAAACCAAAAACTTTTTTCATAAGTTTCTCCAAAAAATAAGGTTGATCTACTTTTTATCCTAACACAAGGATTTGACGAAGTCAATCTTCTGTTGTATTTTGCTAACTCTTCCTGTGTTGTGATATATCTAATTGAGAAATCGCGTGAAGCCGAAGGCTTCACGCGATACCCCACACACTCCACACCCTCTACTCTAAACACTTCCCCTTTATTTCTTTTTTATTTCAATACCAAGTTCACGAAGCACTTTAGTCCCCGCCTCTGATGGCGCTTGCATGAGAAGGTCTTTTCCTTCGCCTGTTTTTGGGAATGCCATGACTTCACGAATATTTGGCTCATTAAGAAGTATCATGAGAAGCCTATCAAGACCCCATGCAATACCGCCGTGTGGTGGAGTTCCTGACCCGAGAGCTGTGAGCATATGACCGAAATTCTTTTCAATCCTCTCGTCACTATATCCCATGATCTCAAAAACACGACGAAGAGCCACAGGATCATGAAGGCGAATACCTCCTCCACCTATCTCGTACCCATTAAGTGCTATATCATACTGAGTAGAAACAATACCTTGAATATTCTTTTTCCCGAGAAGATCTTCTGTATATTCATCGAGCACACCTGTAAATGGGTTATGAGTAAACGTCCACGCACCAGTATCGTCAACATTATCTTCTCCTGTTTTTTCAAAGGCAGGAAAATCTGTCACCCAACAAAACGCAAGAAGATTAGCGTCTGTTTTATCCTCACGAATATCAGGCTTGTCGGAATTATACTTTTCCATCACTTCTTTATAAGTAAAACGTGGGAACGGTATCTGTTGAATACGTTTTTCTGGAAACAGCTCCATTACTATTTTTATGAGAAGATCTTCGTTAACCTTCATCACATCTTCTCGAGTAACAAAACTCATTTCTAAGTCCATCTGAGTGAACTCTGGCTGCCTATCTCCACGAGTATCTTCATCACGCATACACTTTGCAATCTGAAAATATCGTTCGAAGCCAGCTGACATAAGAAGTTGTTTATACTGCTGAGGAGACTGTGGGAGAGCATAGAAACTTCCCTGCCAAATTCGTGATGGAACAATATATGATCGAGACCCTTCTGGTGTTGGATTAGTCAGAAGTGGTGTTTCAATTTCAAAAAAATTTTGCTTATCTAATTCATCGCGCACAAGCTTAAGTAGCTTATGACGCATAATGATATTTCTCTGCATACGTGCTCGACGAAGATCAAGATATTTTTTCTCAAGACGTACATCTTCACCAATATCATACCCATCTGTACTGATATCAAAAGCAGGAGTCATTGCTTCATTCAAGACAGCAATAGCAAGAACTTCTAACTCTACACCTCCATTTATGACACCCTCTTTTATGTTTTTCTCTGGTCGTTTATTGACTACTGCTTGTATTTCTACCACCCATTCTGTACGAAGCTTCTGCGCCACTTCAAGCGCTTCCACATGATTAGGAAGTACCACTGCCTGAACTTTTCCTGTTACATCACGAAGATCGAGAAAGACCATTTTCCCTTGATCGCGACGAACATCAACCCACCCTTTCACAGTCACCTGCTGTCCAACAGCTTGAGCAATATCTTTAATATATGTACGCATAGTTCTTGTATACTACCAAATTTATTTCTTTTTTAAAAATCAAAAACATATAGACTCATTTGAATTTAGTCTTTTTTCCTGATAGATTATAGAGAGAAAGTATCGTTTTTATATAAAAGGAGTAAACCTTATGTATGTTCTTACCCCAACTCCAAGCCATACTGTGGAATGTGTCCTTTTACCAGAAAGAAATAGTGAGAGGAGTTCTACAATAGAACGCATCTGTTTTTTGAGTGAAACATGGGAGAGAAAAATCATTGCACGTCCTTGGGAATCTTTTTCTTGTGAGCATCTTCATGATTTTATTGGTATGATTCTTTTTGGAGAAGATCTTGATGTTACCCAAAAAGAAGAAGCATTAGGTGAAGCGGTATCGCACATACTTCTTCGTTTTTATTCGAGACGGTACAAACTTCTCTCTCATGAAAAAGTCATCATAGGCTCTTTGAACTATTTGAGCACAGAGATAATTTATTCATTCGTCACAATGCATAATATTGATGAAAAAATTCTCACTGGAGAAAAAGATGCTTTATCTTTTTGGTTTTTACCAGATATACAACGAGTCACTACAAAAGAATATACAATGTAGATACTCTTATAAAGAAAAGTAGCATTCTGACAGATGCTACTTTTTTATTTTTTTAAAATGAGAGACCTATTTGAGTTCGCACTCTATCAAGTGTTTCTCGTGCTTTTACACGAGCTTGCACACCAGATTCTTGTAAAAGAGAATATAACTTGTCAGGATTACTCATACAGTCATCAAAAATATTTTTCTTTCCTTCACGCCACATCATAATAGTTTTCAAGAGATCTTCTTTTGCCTCTTTGTAGCTATAGCCACCATCTTCAAATTTCTTACGAAGAGTAACATCGTCTTCAAGAGTAAGAAAATGCTTGTGAATATTGTAGATGTTATTCTCATCAGGATTTTTTGCATCTTCAGGACGAGCGCTATCAGTAACAATACTCATCACTTTTTTCTTAAGTTCTTCATCACTACAAAAGAGATCGATTTGATTACCATAACTCTTGCTCATTTTTTGCCCATCAACACCTGGAAGTGTCGCAACAGCGTCGAGAATATATTCTTTTGGAAATGTAAACTGTTCCACACACCATGCGCGATTATAATACCCCGCAATATCACGTGCATATTCGACATGTTGCTTCTGGTCAGAACCAACCGGCACTATATCTGCCTGATACATGAGAATATCTGCAGCCATAAGTATAGGATATGTAAAGAGACCGACGGTAACATCCTTGTCTTTTGCTTCACTGTCTTTAAAGGCATGTGCCCTCATCATGTATGGCATAGTCACTATATTATTAAAGATCCATGCAAGTTCAGTGTGTTCTGGAACTGATGATTGAAAAAATAGTTTTGTTTTTGAAATATCAAGCCCACACGCAATATATGCTGCAGCTATTTCAAGAGAACTCTTGCGAAGTGAGTCAGCATCTTTCATTGTAGTGAGCGCATGATAATCAGCAATAAAAATATAGCTCTCATACTCACCGCTATTGGTAAGGTCAATATTTTGTTTCATTGCGCCAAAATAATTTCCAAAATGAAGTTTCCCTGTCGGCTTGATACCAGATACTAATACTTTTTTCATGCTCTCTAGTATAGCAAGTTATGCGATACTTGTCTTTTTTGGATCTTGCTTTATTGATTCAACAAAAGAAATAATGGATTCTTTTTTGGCAAGAGCTGTTTTTGTACTTGAAACAAAAGAAAGTGTAACAACAACATATCCATCCTCGTCATAATCATAATGAAGTTTATATTTCATTCCTGCATAACTCTTGAAATTACCAACATCTTTGAGTGACCGTTTAGGGAGAGTATCGTCTAATATTTTTTTAAGCATTGAAAGCCATACCATAAACGACTCAATGTACTCCTCTCTTTTATAAAGAACCTGAAGCACAACACGTCTCTGATTACTATTCTTTATCTCCTGACGCTCAACAGCTTCGAGAACAAACTTTGCATTAGGGATAGTGTGTAACTTACCGTCATAATCACCCTTATCATCCTTCCCTGCCAAATGAGTCGACAGTGGGTATACACGCACCACTTCGCCAAAAATGCCACTTACGCGAATATCATCACCAATATCATATGTGAGCAACACATGAGGATATGCAAGCAGTGAAATAATAACATCACGAAGTGCAATAATAATCGCACCGAATGCAACAGCAAAAAAACTAAATGCTCTCACATCGTAGAGTGCGATCAACATCATGATAAGAAGAGTAAAATAAATTACTCGAACGATGCTTATAATATGTAGCTTCGAAAAATATGTTAATGTTTCTTTCTCTACTTCCTCTTGCGAAAGAATGGTGGATTTTTTGTGTTTATATTTTTTAACTATAGTTGCTCTATATACTAAAAGTATCACCTCTAAAAAAGAAACAATCACTACGCTCAAAAAAAGAGCCTTAGCATGAGGAATGTTCATAAAAGTGGCAAATGTATTTAAAAAATACTGCATAACAAATTTCAACAATAAAGATTAGCCCATCACCCGCTCTTCGCGTTTAATAAAACGTCCAATAATAGTACCAAGTATCATACCGATAAGAGAAGCAATAAAACCCATAAAAGTTGAAGGTATCTCACTTGTCACAAAATGATCCCAATATTGCCATATAGAAATACCGGCGACAATAGAAAGAAGTGCGCCAAATGAATTAGGTTTAGCGCTATACAACCCTGCAGCGAGAGGTATAAACCCAGCAACAAGTGTTATGGAATATGCAGAACTTACAAGGTCATAAATACGTGCATCATCCTTAAGAGCAAGAAATACTCCACCAAAAGCGATTAGAATAACTGCTACACGAATAATATGAAGTCGGAAATTGTCCCCAATATCGCGGAAGAAGGGCTTGATAACATTTTCAGCAAGCAGTGTCCCTGGTGCAAGAAGAGCTCCTGACGCAGTAGAGATGATAGCTGAAATAAGCGCACCAAAGAAAAAGATTTGTATTGTTGTAGGAGTATACTGCTCAACAAAGGTTAATACTAAATTTTGAGGGTCATTTTGAAAAATTTCAGGATGAAGAATTTTTGCAACACCGGCAATCATAAGAGGCATAAGCACAATAGTAAAATAAAGAAGACCTCCCAAAATAGATGCCCACATAGAGACGGCTGCTGATTTTGCTGACATTGCACGCTGGTATACATCTTGCTGTGGGATAGAACCAAAACCAATTGTCATAAGTGCTGTCACAAAAATAATCCACTCAGTGAGCGAACCACCCATTCCAGGAGAAAACTTCCAATAGTCACTTGGTGTCTGTGCTATAAGCTCTCCAAAACCTCCGACCTCTGATAATGCAAAAAAGAAAATAGCACCGAGACCAATAACAATCACTGCTGATTGTATGGTGTCTAATACAGCAACTGAGTGCATACCACCAAAAAAGGTGTACATTGTTACAATAGCTGAGGCTAATAATATTGCCCATGTAAGCGAAAGCGTTGGAACAACAGTAGAGATAACAAGACCAAGCGCAAGAAACTGTGCACCAACCCAACCAAAATAACTTACAATAATTGCAAGAGAGAGAAAAAGCGCAATAACATTGTCATATCGTGATTTAAAGTAATCTCCAATAGTAAGAAAATTAAGTTTATATAATTTTCTATTAAAAAAAATACCGGCAATAATAAGACAGAGAGCTGCTCCGAAAGGATCTTCAACAACATTAGAAAGACCACCTTCAGCAAATTTTGTAGATGCTCCAAGAATAGATTCACTACCAAACCATGTTGCAAAGACAGTTGCAAGTGCCATATAAAAAGGAAGAGATCTTCCTGCTAATACATAATCTCCCGTACTACGAACTTTACGACTTGCATAAAGACCAATAGGTATCATAATAAGCACATACAACCCAACCATCAAAGAAAGTAACATAGATAATATAAAATCAAAATAGTTCTATAACAATACTACACAGTGTACCTCATAGTTCTAGAAAAAAGAAAATCTGCCCGTAAAAATACGGGCAGAATATACTTTTTTACACAAAAATCAAAACACAAGATCATCTAACTGTGCGAGAAGTATTTTTTTCAGCAATAAAATATCTGCGTAGTGATTTTGCAGAAACTCAGGTGCATGAAGTCTTTTGTAGACTGTCACCCTTCTGCGCAAGAAAGCTCGTTGAGCTAAGTGTTGTGCTGTAAAAGATTTTATTTCTTTTTCACTAGAAGGGTACTGAGCACAGTATTCTTCTAGTGAATACATAGGTGACGAGCATTGTTCATAGTAATACAAGACTTTAGACAACTCTTCCTGTAGCCGGTGCTCATACCATGAGGATAGTGATGTAAGTGTCGTCACATGAGGAGCACCCACCGTGCGCCGTTCGTCAGGAGACAAGTATAAATACCATTCTCGTGAATCAGCGAGTTGGTCATATGACGGCACCTCAATAAGAGGAGAAAGAAGCTCTTCACCAAGACACACCTCACAGAAGAGCTCACCTGTTACAAGACTACGTCTCATAAAAATATATGCAGAACCTTTTTCTGCAACCTTACCACTAAGTCGTCTTTCTGCTTGGAGTATCATTTCAAGCAGGTATATATTCGCTCTCTCTGGTGAAAGAGAAGCGAGTAGACTGTGTCGTGTTGATTCAGAAAATAGAACCCTAAGCCATGAACCCCATTCAATTTTTTTTGGACTTACAGCTGTCAGTTTTTTTACTTGCTGTCTTACAATAAGTGGAATCTTAGCCATGATATCCCCTTCCTTCTACAAAGAACAAGATAACCACAAATGTACTCCTCTTTTACTAAGAAGTAAAGACCTTTCTAAAAATAGTAGGAAAACAAACACGTACAACCTATCGGATTGTTTTTATAGCCCTTCCTCTTTAAGTCCTTCCACAAAAGCAAGAGCCTTACGAGAGAGTTTCTTAGGCATTACAATAGAAAGCTTTACGAGAACATCTCCACGACGATTTTTATCATGGACATGAGGGACACCGCGTCCTTTTACACGAAGAATTTCACCATGAGATGCTCCTGACGCTATATCAATCTCAATACTGCCATCTAACCCTTCAATAGTATGTCTTACACCAAGAAGCGCATCAGTTAATTTAATATCATGCTGTATCACAAGATCGTTCCCCTCACGTTTCCACACTTTATGAGGAATAACATTTACCTTGACATACAGATCTCCTGTAACACCACCCTGCACAGCTTCACCCATACCTGTCATACGCATCATCTCACCATTGGCTATTCCTGCTGGAATACTTACATTAACCTCCTCTCGCTTGTTGAGTACACCATGACCACGGCACTCATGACATTTCTCTTCAGGGACCTGACCTTGACCATGACACGTGTCACACGTACGAACGGTTTGGAAATTACCCATAAAAGTTCTTTTAATGTCATGAACTTTCCCTTGACCGTTACAGGCGGTACATGTTTTTTTCTTAGTACCTATTTTTGCTCCTGTCCCAGAACATGTAGCACAAGTAGAGACTTTAGAAATAAGAACATTACGTTCGGTTCCAAAGATCGCCTCCGTAAATGGAACATCAAGCTCAAGGGAAATATCTCTCCCTCGTCTCTGCTTCTGTCCTCCACCGAATCCTCCAAACATATCACCAAAAATATCACCCAGATCACCAAAATCAAACTGCATGTTAGCAAAATCAGCCTGGTCAAAACCACCGAATCCTCCATAGCCACCCTGAGGGCCTTGACCATTGAAGGTTTGACCGTAGGTATCATACTCCTTTCGTTTTTTATCATCAGAAAGCACCTGATATGCTTCATTTATTTCTTTGAACTTTGCTTCGTCTCCACCTTTTTTATCAGGGTGATATTTTGCAGCGAGTTTATAGAATGCCTTTTTTATTTCTTCTTTTGAAGCGCTTTTTTCAATCCCAAGAACATTGTAGTAATCTTTTGTTGCCATAATCAATTGTTGAATATAGTACCACCTTATCATATCTACGCAAATAATAAAAGAACCAGTCTCTATGTCAGTACCAATAATCATCTATTAAGAGTTTTTTGACATAAACAGAAAAAAGTGTTTCAATTCTATAAGATTTTCTTTTACACAGGAGAGCCTAGATATGAACAATCCTCTTACTTACAGTGGTTATGCAAGCGACCCTCCAGGCACTAAGCGTTTTGACGATGCTATATGTTTTCACAAGAAAACACCATGGGGAAAAGCTGTAAGCATTTGCGCTACTTCTATTATTGTTGACCCCTCTCACAAAGAAGAGCTTCTACAAAGAGCTTGTTTTAAACAAGGGTTTCATCTTTCACAAGAAGAGCAAGAAAAACATTCTTTTTCTATAAAGGAACATAGGAAAGCTGTTTGTGTTAGCATACAACTTGAATATGGCACTGCTAGGCAAATAGCAATAGCAGACCTCAAGCTACGAGAACACCTTACGGAAGGTTGGTATGATAAATCAAAAAAAACTCCAGATCTGGTAACGAGTAAGTTTATTACGCTTGCTGAAAACTATAGTAGTGTAAACAACAAATACACACCTGAGCAAGAAATAGTGAACTCGCTTATTCTCATGTTCAACAAAATATGCTCTACATACCTCTGTGGATCACATGTTCCTTTTATTAAAACACGAGGAAATTATTGTGTTGACGTTGGTTTTGGTTTTGGTATTTTTAATAAACCACTTCGTGATAACTACTCCTTTCTTAATAACGCACAGTTATCGTATTACATACAACATGGGAAAAGGTTATTTACACGAAACGAACTTGAACAAGTACTGAGACGTCGTTATCACAGCATATAAAAGAGCAACCATTATATGGTTGCTCTTTTTATTTACCCATCTCTATTATTATTTTGTTTCTTCTGTTCCTGTCGCTTCCTGAGATGCTCCTTCTTCTGTCTTTTCTTGTGTAGCGTTGTCGTTTGATGTCTTCATAGCTTCTCCAATCTTCATCATACTCTCTGAAAGAGATTCTGATGATTTCTTAAGAAGTTCTATATCAGTTCCTTCACGCGCTTTCTTTACCTCAGCAATTGCATCTTCAACAATTTTCTTAATATCGTCACTAATTTTCCCCTCAGCATCTTTAAGTGCTTTCTCTGCAGTGTGAACCATTGTATCTGCTATATTTTTAGCCTCAACAAGTTCCATCTTTTTCTTATCTTCATCAGCATGAGTTTCAGCGTCAGATTGCATACGTTTGATATCTTCATCAGAAAGACCAGATGATGCCTCGATACGAATCGATTGCTCTTTACCAGATGTCTTATCTTTTGCTTTTACATTCAAAATACCGTTTGCATCAACATCAAAGGTAACTTCTACCTGAGGAACTCCACGGGGTGCAGGTGGGATGCCGTCAAGAATAAATCTACCAAGAGATTTATTATCAGAAGCAAGTGGTCGCTCACCTTGAGTGATATGTATCTCTACTGATGTCTGACTATCAGCAGCAGTTGAGAAAACTTGTGATTTAGCTGTTGGAATAGTTGTGTTTTTTTCAACAAGCTTAGTCGCGACACCTCCCATAGTCTCAATACCAAGAGAAAGAGGGATAACATCGAGCAAAAGCACATCTTTTACATCACCTTGAAGCACACCAGCTTGTACCGCAGCACCAAGAGCTACAACTTCATCAGGATTAATAGATCTATTCGGCTCTTTACCAAAGAGAGACTTTACAGCTTCGACAATCATAGGCATACGTGTCTGGCCACCAACCATAATGATTTCATGAATTTCTTCTTTTTTAAATGGAGAACTCTCGAGAGCTCGTTGTGTGATTTCAATTGAACGATCAACAAACTCCTTTGCAATTGATTCCATTTGTGCGCGAGTAACCTTAAGCATGAGGTGTTTTGGACCTGATGCATCAGAGGTAATAAATGGAAGATTAATATCAGTTTCCATCTGAGTAGATAGCTCGTGCTTTGCTTTTTCAGCAGCTTCATCAAGACGCTGAAGCGCAAGAGGGTCAGTTGAAACATCAATACCAGAATCTTTTTTATATTCATCAGCGATAAATCTTACAAATTTCTGATCAATATCACGACCTCCAAGATGAGAGTCACCATCTACTGATTTTACTTCAACGACACCATCACCAACTTCGAGAATAGAAATATCAAAAGTTCCCCCACCAAAGTCATACACTGCAATTTTTTCATTCTTTGTACTATTGAAACCATACGCTAGCGCAGCAGCGGTTGGTTCAGGAATAATACGCTTCACATCGAGGCCGGCAATTTTCCCAGCGTCTATTGTTGCCTGACGTTGCGTGTCATTAAAGTATGCAGGAACGGTGATGATTGCTTCGGTGATCTTCTCACCAAGCTTTGTTTCAACATCAGTTTTAATTTTTTGTAAAATCATCGCAGAAATTTCTTCTGGACGATACTCTTTACCACCAAGAGTAATAGATACACCACCATTTTGACTTTCTTTTACAGCATATGGTATTCGGGGGATATCATTCTGTACTTCTTTATCAGTAAATGAGTGACCCATAAAACGCTTCACTCCATACACGGTATCCTTTGGATTCGTTACAGCTTGACGTTTAGCAACCTGACCGACAGATCGTTCACCATTTTTATTTACGGAAACAACTGACGGCGTTGTACGAGTGCCTTCTATGTTTTCTATAATTTTCGGCTGTCCTGCTTCTATGATAGCCACTGCTGAGTTAGTTGTTCCGAGATCAATTCCAATTATTTTTGACATATATAATAACTAGTTTACGAATTTTATACTAAATAATATGATTACTAAATAAATACTTATCCTGTTTTTATTCCAGTATGAACACGTGCTGGCCGTAACACAACATCTCCCATTTTGTATCCATTTTGAAGAACTCGCACAAGTTTATCATGCTCTTCTTCATTTGTAACAGATACAGATTCAAGAGTTTCATGAAGAAGTGGATCAAATACATCTCCTACTTTACCGTATTGAGTTACACCTTCTTTTTCTAAGATAGAATACATCTGACCAAAAATATACTCAATACCGATTCTCCAGTTTTGATCAACACGTTCCCACGCTTCTTTATTGGCACGAGCTCCGTCATATGCATCGAACACAGGAATAAGTTCTTCTATAAACTTTCGTGTTGCATACTTACGATCACGGGTACGATTTTCTTCTACCTCTTTTTTAAAATTGGCATAGTCTGCTCGTGTACGTTGACTGAGATCTAGGTATTCCTGTTTTTCTTCTTCTAATTTTTTTATTTTTTCACGAAGTTTCTTAACAGTTACACGAACATCAACATCTCCTTCTTCATTTACTTCTTCAAAGGAAATATCATCATGCATCTCTTGTTCCATATCTAGGTTTGATTGTTCTTTATTTTCTTCATTCATACAAGATATGTATGTTCAATTATTTTCTAAGTTAATCTACAGTGTACGGTATTACTGTTACACATTCTTTACTATTCATATAAGTATTGTCTTATCACACATGAGAACCGTACTGTAAATATATAAAGCATTTGAAGACGAATGTCAAATAAAATTAAAAAATCTCTCAACTATATCTTGAAAGAGATTATTCGGCACTCTTTTTTAGTGCTTTATATAATGTTTGAACGTCCTTAAATCTCCCCTCTTTTGAAGAACCGAGAACAACAATAACGACAGGATGTCCAAGAGTTACATCAACAACAACTCCGAGATTACCACCAGCTATATTAGTAAAGCCTGTTTTTGAACCTTCAACACCAAACATAGTTTCAATATCTTGATTAGTATTTGGAACTCCAGTCACTTTGCCTGTACTTGATACTACTGTTACTCTTTTTTTCGTTGTAGCATCAAGGATATCAGGGATATCACGAATAGCAATACTAAATAATTTTGCCGCATCAAGGACCGTCCCTTTTCCACCTATGTTACCATTTTCATCTCGTCCTGCAGGATCAGTAAAAACAGCATGAACACCTAGATGCTCTGCGGTAGTGTTCATAAGAGAAACAAAAGTATCCACTCCTCCAAAATGAGTAGCCACTGCTTGCGCTGCGTCATTAGAAGAAAACACAAGCATATATTTAAGTAATTCATCTACTGACCAGACCTGCTTATTGCGCAAACCTAAATCATACCCACTTTCAATAGTAGATGGTGTTATTGTGATATTCTCACCATCTCGAGCAATAAGCCGTACTGTGAGCGCTGTCATGACTTTTGTAATACTTGCAAAAGGAAGCATCATACTTTCATTCTGCGAGGCTATAACAGTACCATCTTTAACGTCATACACAACATAAGCTTTTCCTTCAATAGGCAACCCTTCAAAAACAGCGGTATTAAAAAGAATCTTCTTTTCTTCAAAATAAGGAGTGGACACCGTTTCTACTTTCTTTTTATGTGTAAATAAGGCAGGAGAAAAAGAAAAAATAATGACCGCGCAAATAGCAAGGACATAGATAAATACAATATCGCTTTGCTTATTATGCACATGATGACGATAACGACGAGTCATAAAAGACAAAAAGATTAAACCTCGCGCGATGAAAGTTTTTGAATAAATTCATCATGAATACGATCATACTCTGGCAACTCTGTTATAGTAGTGACACCAAGCTGTTGCAGAGCGTTAGTAGTAAGACTACAAGTTTCTCCTGACCGAGCAATAAGACCACGAACAGTGAGAGATCTAATAGACTGAGCTGACTGAACACCACGTATATATGAGATATCTTCTCGTGTTGGTGAGCCGATATATGCAATAAGCGTGAGCACCTGAAGTGTCGCTGGAGTTAAATCACCTTTTAGTTCTTCCTTACGATAGCTTTCAACAAGCTCTCCATGTTCTGATTTTGTAATAATGCAAAGTTCCTCATTATTCTGCAATAAACCAAGACCTAACTCATCTAATTTTGTCTGAAGAAGTGGTAGAAGTTCTATAATTTGCTCTTTTGTAACATTAAGTAACTCAGTTATTTTTACAAATGAGATTGGGTCACCTGACAAGAAGAGAAGTACAGTTATTTTTTCTAGTAACATAATTAAAAATAAAAGTGATGGTATTTAGTGTATCATACTAAGCACTACTTTCATGTATCTGAGATTCTATATAAATCTCCCCACCGTCTGCATGCTGACTGGCCTGAAGAGAACCTGTACGAAGAAGCTCCAACAAAGCAATAAAGTTAACAATGAGAAGTTTTTTATGTTCTTCGTAATTTGAAGCTCCTTGGGCAAGGCTTTGTAAACTGAATGCTTGAGCTTTATTAACACGATCCAACAAAGACTCAATAACATTCTCAATGCGTAGAGCTTTTTCAACTGCAACTTTAACTAGTGTTTTTGGCACAACAAAAGTGAGAAGTGTCAGTAACGCAATAGATTGTAAAAACACCGATGTAACTCGTGGATCAGGAACAAAAACAATGCTATTCTTCTGTGTAATATGAGGTCGTGTATATAATATTTTTTTACCATACACGCTTTTTAATTTTTCACTCGCATTAGAAAGGACAGCAAAAAGTTCAAGCTTATGTTCTAGATCATGCACCTGCTTTTCTTCTTCATCAGTGTAGACAACACTAGGCAAAAGCGACTTTGCTTTCATAAGCATAAGCGTTGACGCAACAACAATAAACTGTGAGACATCTACAACATTTTTTTGATCAAGTGTTTTGATATACGCTATATAATCATCTGCAACTGTTACAAGTGATATCTCGGTAATAGAAAGCTTACGATTTTGAATAAACTCTAGAAGCTTCGTGTACGGTCCTTCGTAGCGATCAAGTTTGATAGTGAATTCCATGTTTCATTAATTTTAACACGTAAGCTGATATCAACAGATAATGATAACAATAATAACTGTGGATACAGCATGAAAGGACACTCACACTGAGAAAAGCTTCTTACACTACTATCATTTCGTATTTTGATATAAGAATACTATATAAACAAAAAAACAGCCCTGAGGCTGTTTTTTAAAACTATCGTTTTGACCAAGTAGGAGCTTTACGAGCTTTTTTGAGACCGAATTTCTTACGTTCAACCTGACGAGGGTCACGCTTAAGAAAGCCTAACTTCTTAAGAGTATTCTTAACCTGCTCATCTCGTTCAACAAGAGTTCTGGCAAGACCGTGACGGATAGCTTCAGCTTGTGCATGAATACCACCACCAAGAACTTTTACAGTTACGGTAAACTTTTCACTGATCTCTGACTTACCGAGAGCCTCCTGAGCTAAAGTTTGGAGATCAAGTGTAGTAAAGTACTCTTTTATATCTTTATCATTAACAACAAAAGATGTTTTTGTTGTAGGAGTAATACGTACACGAGCGATAGCGGTCTTTCGGCGACCAACTGCTTCAATATAACGATTTTTTGTTTCTACTGACATATAAATATCTCGTGTTTATGGATTAGTCTTTAATAATAAGATTCTTCATGCGAACATCCTGAAGCTTGTTTTTAGGAAGCATACCTTTTACTGCATGAGTAATAATTTCAGAATAACCTTTCTTTTCAACAACATGTTTAAGAGGGCTTTCTTTCAAACCTCCTGGATATCCTGAATATGACTTATGAACACTTTCGTTCATTTTATTGCCTGTTACTTTTACTTTGTTCGCATTGATTACAGTGACAGTAACATCAGCTACTTTATTCTTAACAAAAGCAACACTGTCTTTAGCGTTAAGAAGTGCAGCAACCTCAGATGCAAGGCGTCCGAGTGCTTTTCCTGTTGCGTCGATTACATGATTCTTCATAATGATGGTGTAATTATACTACTAAACAAATTCAATAACGGCCATTTCAGCTCCGTCAGACAAACGAGTTGAAAGCTTCATAATACGAACATACCCTCCAGAAACATCCTTAAATTTAGGAGCGTATTCCTTAAAAAGTTTTGCTACTTCAGGTTCCTGATTGAGAAGTCTAGACATAATAAGACGTCGTCGTGCAACGGTATCTTCTTTTGCAAGAGTAACAAGTTTTTCAACCAAAGGCCGAACCTCTTTTGCTCGCGCAACAGTTGTCTCAATGCGACCATGACGAATAAGGTTAATGAGAAGACTTTTAATAAAAGCTTTTCTCTGGTTTTTTTCTCTTCCGAATTTTCGTAATGCTTTATGATGTTTCATACTCGTTTTCTAACTTTTACTAAACTTTAGTATTGTAAATACTTTAATTATGCTTTCAAACTAAGCCCAAGATCCGCTAGAGCTTTTTTAATCTCTGTTATCCCTTTTTCTCCAAGACCATCAACAGAAAGGAGGTCATTTTCTGATTTACGTGCAACACCTCCAGCTGTTTTAATAGACGCTGCGATGAGAGCATTTTCTGTGCGAGTAGAAAGACCGAGATCTTCTACTTTTACTTTTGCACCATCAGATAAATCTGACTCTTCTGCTAAAGTGTCTGTAGTAGGAGTAATAACTTCTTTTGGATAATCAATAACAGTCTCACGGAATCCAACAATAGATTGAAGCTGTGTGATCATTGTATGAATAGAGCTTTCGAGAGCTTCATGAGGACTAATGGTTCCATCAGTTTCTATAGTAACTCGAAGGCGATTATGGTCAGTACGATCACCAACACGCATGTTTTCTACTTCATAACTTGCTCGACGAATAGGCGTAAATGAAGCATCAAGGAAAATAGTTCCGATGTCTGCCTTCTCCTTCTGAAGCACTTCACGAGGAACATATCCGAGCCCCTTCTCAACAGTTATTTCAATAGCAACATCAACATCTTTTGCAGTTGATTCACAAATATATTGATCAATATTCATTACTTCAAGCTGTGTAGGGAGGACAATATCTTTAGCAGTTATAATTTTAGATCCTTTTATGTGAAGAGTTGCTTTCTGTGCATCATCACCATGTAGCTTAAAACGAGTTTTCTTAAGGTTAAGAATAAGTGCAATCACATCTTCTTTTACTCCATCAATGGTTGAAAATTCATGCTTCACCCCATCAATAGACAAGGCTGTAATAGCAGCACCAGAAATAGATGAAAGAATAATACGACGAAGGGAGTTTCCGAGTGTGTGACCATATCCTGGATAAAGTCCATCAATCTCATAAACACCGAAGATGGTATCTTCTTTAACAATTCTTGGCTTTGAAGGCAAAATGATAGAATGTGAAGACATATACAAATATTGTTATACTGCAGTTAGCTTATAGTGACGCGCACTTTGCACTTTTGGGACAAAGTCCGCTTATTGTAACCCATAATTGCAAAAATTGCAACTGTGTGGTACTAAAAAACGTTTCAACAGAAAGAAAATTAACGAGAATAATACTCAAGAACTTTCTGAACATCAAACACTGGCTCAACCTCTCGAACTTCTGCTTTTACTTCAGCAGAGAATGTCTTAGGGTTAACAGTAAGTGTATACTGAGGAGCTATAGCTGTAAGCTTTTCTTCAAGACCTGTAAATACTTTAGCGGATTTACTACCCTCACGGATAGCAACAACATCCCCTATTTTTACTTGATAAGAAGCAACATTAATGCGACGACCATTTACAACAACGTGTCCATGAGAAACAAGCTGACGAGCAAGCGCGCGCGTATGAGCCATACCAGCACGATACACAATGTTATCAAGACGTGATTCAAGCTGACGAGCAAGTTTAAGAGACGGTGTAGGAGATCCTTCACCTTTTTCCTTGGTGAGAGTTGCTCGTTCTACATACATAGAAAACTGCTTCTCGGTAAGACCATATGAGTGACGCATTTTTTGCTTTGCACGAAGCTGTTCACCGTACTCAGAAGTACCAGAACGATGCTTTCGTTCACTGTCAAGCTTTCCTGGAGCATATGGACGTTTTTTGTACGCACATTTTTCACGTCCGCAAACGCTTTCTCCAAGTCGACGACAAATTTTACATGAAATTCTAGGCATAGTAGTAAAGATAGTAATTATACGTGACGAGGCTTAGGTGGCTTAGGGCCATTGTGAGGCACAGGCGTCTTATCAATAATAGAAACAATATCAACACCAAAGGCTGAAAAACTACGGATAGCAGACTCACGTCCAGATCCAACTCCTTTTACAATAACATCAACTTGCTTAACACCGATCTGTTGAGCTTTTTCTCCAATAAGTTCACCAATCTTTGAAGCCGCAAATGGTGTACCTTTTTTAGCACCTTTAAAACCAAGAGCTCCCGATGAAGACCACGCAAGAACATTCCCTGTTTTATCAGATAATGAGAGACGTGTGTTGTTATAGGTAGACTCTACATAAAGAGTACCATCAACAATTTTTTTCTTGATTGCCTTAGCCAAAGAGCGAGCCTTGAGAGCGCTATCAACTCCTGAACTATTCTTTTTTACAATGCGTTTCTTTCCCATAAAAATATTTATATTAGTTTTTAGGTCTTTTCAACCTTACGACGACCACTTCCCATAGTTACACGCTTGTTGCCACGAACGGTACGACTGTTAGTCTTTGTTCGCTGACCGCGAGCAGGAAGACGTTTAACATGTCGAGTTCCTCGATAACATTTAATGTCTTTGAGGCGCTTGATATTCTGTTGAGTATCACGACGAAGGTCTCCTTCTGTTTTGAATACTTCAATCTCTCGACGAATCTGATTCTCTTGCTCTGGAGTAAGGTCTGTCGTACGAAGACCTTCATCAATACCAAGATTCCCAAGAATCATTTTAGCTCGTGAACGACCAACACCGTATACCGCAGTGAGGGCGATTTCGAGTCTCTTATTTTCTGGGAGTGTAATACCTGAGATACGCATAATGCTTTATATACTACTTCTAATGGTTAAACTACCTTAGCCTTGCGCTTGCTTGTGCTTAGGATTTTCACAAATAACACGAAGAACGCCTCCTCGCTTCAACATCTGACACTTTGAACAAATTGTCTTAACTGATGATCGTACTTTCATGTGTAAAATATGGATCCAATTATACTATATCTTGATAAATAATGCAAATCATAACGGAGATAGTTTATTATTGTTGAGTAAATACTGTAAAATAATTACTCTACGATACAAACTATACCGTCTCTCTATTCTAGAGACGCTTAATAATTCGACCCTTGCCTCCGTATGGGTCTAACTGAACAACAACCTTATCACCTACGAGTACTTTTATTTTATGCACCCGCATACGTCCACCAAGGTAAGAAATGAGCGTTTTTCCATTAGCACTTTCTACTTTAAAGAGAGTGCTTGGAAGAGCCTCTATCACTCGACCTTCTATAGTTTCTAAATCTTCTTGTTCATCCATAATTAAGAGTTCAAGTGTAGCAAAAATTACAAGGATAATCAACGCTTAGCAGGAAGAGATTCTTTAATATGTATTTTTGAAGCAGTACTTGGAAAAGTAGACACCCATATTGGGGAGAAACTAACTTCAATATTTCCTGCTGATGTAACATCTTTAGCGATAGTCTTAAAAAGACTTCTGTCTTTACCGAGAAGTGAAGTAATGAGGGTATCTTTATCTGTTTCCCAAATAATACGAGGAGCACCTTCTATAAGCAGTGGTAGTGATGTTGCGTTAACCAAGCTATCTGAGGAACGTCTAGTAAATGTAACAGCTTCGAGATTATCAACCCTAACAGGTTCTTTTTTGTAATCAGTAATAGTAGCATTAGAAGCGATAACTTCTGCAAGTTTCGATGTTTCAATAAACATAAGATGTCCTGTCGCTGTTACTTTATACTCATCGGATTCTCCACGTAATATATCATCTTCGTTATCAGAATATACTATCTCTATAGCTGAAATAAGTGGAATGTACCCTTCTTTTGAAAGAGCGCTCATGTTCTTTTTTATTTCCTTTTCAAGTTCAATAGCAAGTGAATCTTTAGCTGCATTCACATCGGAAAGTGAAGCAAGTGCCATCGTCCCTGAAACACCTCCCGTTATTGCTGTTTTTGTTTTTGCATAAAAAGCAGAATAGCGTGGGCTGTTTTTAAAACCAGGGATTGTAAAAGATGTTGATGAAATATTGTAATCAGCACCTGTACTATCAGCATATAGCACAACTTCGACACTTCCTGGAGTGTCACCATTCTTCCCTGGAACCACTACAGAATCGGCGATACGGTAAATTTTACCCTCAGAAGATTCAAAACGGGTATTCTTAATTAGTTTTTGAGGATTATCATCATAATTATTATAAATAAACACTTTACCCGATGCTTTTGCTTCAACTTTACGAGATTCAGATTTTTGTAATGTCTTAGACTTAGAAAGTGTTGTCATTTCCTCTACAAAAGGGATTTCTTCTCCTTGCGCTTCCCCTTTTACAGCAGTCACAACTTTTTTAAAATCGGTCACATTGCTTGTCTTTGGAATAATCGTAACTGTTGCACTATCAAAAACATACGTATAGAGAACAGTTCCAACAAGAAGGAGTACACCTATAAGAAGTGATGATGCAGATCTAAGTGATATTTTTCTAGGATATTTAGGTCGTCTTTCTGGGTAGATACTCTCCTTGCGTGGCGAGCTATAATCAAAATCATCTTCGTTTCCATTCTGAGATTGATGTCGATAATGAACATCCATATCACGCATAGACATTTGATTACGTTTAATCGGAATACGAACAGGTGCATCAGAAGAATCATCATCATAAGAGGTGCGATGATAGGTATCCTGAAATCGCTCGAGACGAGCTTGAAGATCTTCATTAGACCTTGAACGAGTGTATGGTTTGCGAATGTCTTGCATATGAGAGAGGAACGTCTTGTACACCTTCTAGTGTAACACTAATTGGAATATTACTAGTGTAAAACTGTGTATAAGATGTACTTTCTATTGCCTCACCAATCCATGTTGCGTATCGAGATGTTATTAAACGAAAATCTGTTGGTATACGATCATGTAATGATATAAACTCAAGAGTATAAAGAATGCCGTCAATGAGTTTTGACTGGGCTACAATATTCATACCTTCAGCTTCAATATGTTTATAACCAATAGGATGCACATGCGAAACAAGTACATGCCCATCAACAACATAGTTAATAAGTGTTGAAGTGTCGCCAACAGCTATAGAAAGAAAAGGTGTATACAATACATTCATACTCTATAGTATATAGTGAACACACAGGAGATGGTAGTGGGTAGTTCACACATCTTATTGAGAATAATAAAAATAGAGATATTGTTAATCTCTATTTTTATTATTACTATCTTATTAACCTTTATTCTTTAGATATAAGCACTGCTTTTATTCGACGAACACCAGAAGAAACAGCTTCTTCTTTTGTAATTTTAAATACACCCATACTACCCGTATGCTCAACATGAGGCCCTCCACAAAACTCCATTGAGAAAAAATCAGCCTCTCCACGTTTTCCTGTTTGGGTCCCTATGGTGTAAATAGAAACTCTCTCTGTATAGGTATCATCAAAAACACCGATCGCACCTCGAGCTCGAGCCTCATCATATGACACCTCTTCACGAGTAACAGGAAGGTCAAGTGTAATAATCGCATTTACAATTTCCTCTACTGCTTTTTTTTGATCGTCATTCATTTTCTCTCCATGAGAAAAATCAAACCTAAGACGTTCAGCAGTAATATTGGATCCTTTTTGAAACACATGATCACCAAGAGTTTGACGAAGTGCTTCATGTAGAAGATGGGTTGCTGTGTGGTATTTTATTTCCATCTCACCATCACCACCTAAACCACCCTTAAACTTACCAGAAGAAGCGGTTCGCGATCCTTCACGATGCGCCTGTCTCTCTTTTTCAAAACCTTCTTTATCAACCTTGATACCTCGCTCAAGAGCAAGTTCTTCTGTAAGTTCAATTGGAAAACCATACGACTGAAGGAGATCAAAAGCATGAACACCTGAAATATCTCCATGTGCAATTTTTTCAAATTGTTTAATACCATTCTCAAGTGTTTTTCTAAACTTACTCTCCTCCTTATCAAGCTCGTCAAGAATAATCTCACGCTTTTCTTCAAGATTCTTATACTCATCTTTATAAACTTCAATAAATGAAGCTCCGATTTCTTTTGTAAAATTCTCAACAACACCTAAATTACGTGCAAATCTAACTGCGCGACGAATAAGTCGACGTACAAAATACATTTGATCCTTACTTCCAGGTAATACTCCATCACTAATAAGGAATGTCGCTGAACGAATATGATCAAGGACAACACGATAGGCATACACCTCACTTTCATTTGAACCATACAACTTACCGGAAAACCTCTGTATTGTTTTCTTTGGTTCATCAAAAACATCGATATTAAACATGTCCGAATCATTTCTAAGCGCAGCAGCATAACGCTCCAAACCAGACCCATGATCCACATTCATCTGAGGAAGCTCCTCAAAACCATGCGCTGTTTTCTTGTACTGCATAAACACATTATTCCCAATCTCAAGAAAACGCCCACAATCACAGTTCACATGACACGGATCATGTGACCACTTACTATTACTGTGCATCTTCTTTTCAAGTCTTGGGTCAAAATCATAAAACATCTCACTATCTGGCCCACCTGGCTCACCTTCTGGCATATTTGAAGGTATACCACTACGTGACCACCAGTTCTTCTTTTCAGAATAATAAAAAATCTTTTCCCCTGTTTGTATTCCCATCTCAGGAGCCTCAGAAATACCAGCAATAATTCCTCTATCGGCAAAAAGTTTCTGCCAAAGATTTGCTGAAAATGTATCTCGTGGAACACCTAGTGATTCATTCCCTGCAAAACAGGTAACATAAAAATTCTGCGGATCAAGACCAAGCTCATCAATAAGAAATGCCCACATCCATGATATCTCTTCTTCTTTAAAATAATCACCAAAAGACCAGTTGCCAAGCATTTCAAAAAAAGTAGTATGGCGATTATCACCAACTTCTTCGATATCCTGTGAGCGAAAGGATTTTTGTGAATCAGCAATACGCTTGCCAAGCGGATGTGGCTGCCCGAGAAGATATGGGAGCATTGGTTGCATCCCAGAACCAGTAAATAATGTTGTTGGGTCATTTTCTGGCACAAGAGATGCTGAGGGTACAACAGCGTGCCCTTTTTCTTCCATGTACTTTAAAAACTTTGAACGAATTTGATTAACAGTAAGTGACATAATAATGTTTATTATACTAACAAATCTCAATAAAAACAAAATTGCACACCTCTCCTCTTTCTTTGAAGCTTCAATAAAAAAACGATGAATATTCATCGTTTTTACTAAGTAAACCTGTACCCATCTTGCACCAACCGTTCTACATCTAAAGGAGGCACAACTTTTTCTTCAAAAAGTCTTGGAGAAAAATCTTCTTGATGTCGTTCACATCGTGGGCAACAGATACAGGTACGTCGCAATGTTTTCTGTTGATGATTTCCATAAATAACAGAGACCATCCCATCACCGCCACAATTAAAGCAATAGAGATCAGCCATAATGAACCACCTTTTCTTTTTTGAGAGAAAACTATTACATTACCAATATCTAGATAAGAGTATATCAAAAAAACACTAGATTGTAGTATCTAGTGTTTTTTAGAATAGAGATTAAAAGCTACAGAAAAATCTTTTAATTATTTTTTCTTTCTCTTATAGTATCTTTTGTTGTTTTCTTAACAGGTCGTGACTTTACGAGATTGATCCGCTTATCAGCTTGAGCTTGAGTAATCAACCCTCGACTCACAAGAGAGTCGAGATTTGATTTAGCTTGAGCGTCACGTTTAGCTTTCATTTTCTCATCAAACTGATCTTCAGTCATTCCTTTTTCTTTTGCTAAAGTAAGCAGGTCTTTTCCATCTACTAGTGCGGTAACAACTTCATCTATAGTTGCATTTATCATCGATGCTTGCTCTTGGAAAAGCTGAGTATAACGAGGTGAAAATCTTTCTTCAAAATTAGTGTCTACATCAAATCTAGGAAAATTTATAGCAGAAACAGATACAGCGCCAAATAATGAAGCTCCGAGCAAACTACTGAAAGTCGTATAGATAACAATTTTTTTCATAAATATATTGTGCTACTTATTACCATACAGTGTATCAAGAATAGTCTAATATAGTTGGGGATAACCTGTAGTATAAGAATCTTCTATGGTACTAACGAGGTTCACGCGGTGATGTCTTAGTAAAGATATCAAAGAAAAAAAAGCTAAAAAATGAATGATCATTAGTTTTTTCTTTTTCTCTTCGAGGTTTTACATCCCTTGCCTGACGAATGTCTTTAGCCACAAAATATTCTTTATTTTCAAAGTTACCAAAAATAGCAACATCGTCATTATTGTTTAGGTTTATAAATAAAGAGGTATTAGTAGCCATAACAGTAACATGAGTACTATCAAATAACTGCACAACAAGAGAAGAAGAAGCTATAGATACAACAGTGCCACGTATAACAGGTCCTTGCCGTTTATCAAAAGGCATTGGTCTATCGTACGCTTTTACGACAGCATCGAAGTGACGACCTTTTGCATAATCTCTCACTTTTTCATGGAAAGAGGTTTGGCTAATAAAAAAACTAACAATAACAGCAAATGAAGCAAACGCCATAAAAGTAACCGCCAGTGGACGACGTGAAGCAAGACGATACCTTTGTGATATAAGTTCAATAATAATAAGTAAAAGAACCGTACAGACAAGGAGAGCAAGAGGAACTGCACGCAGTGTATGCATCATTCTAACCACTTCAAAAAATGGTAACGATAAAATACCATAACGAGATAAAACAAAAAGAACAAGACTAAACAAAAAGATAGAAAGGAGAAAAAAGAAAATAACTGAAGTAATAGTTAGACAACTATATAGCACAAACTGCCACTTTGGAATCATGTGAACTTTATTATTTTTAACTGCATCAATGATTTTTGTTTTTATTTCTGTCATAATTCGTAATGATTAGTATATAACTGTTTCTGAAGAGATTCTTTACCTCGTTTTAATCGCACACCAACAGTTGCTGTTGGTATCTGAAGAATATCAGCAATTTCTTGATAAGAAAGTTCATCATAATAGTAGAGTACAAGTATTTCTCTGTATTTAAGAGAAATTTGAGAAAGTGATGTATCAAGTATTTTCTTTGTCTCTTCAGAAAGAGTATTACCATCTGCTGTTTCTTTTGCGAAAGGATGAGGGAAAAAAGTATCAAAATCCATATAAGAAATTTTTTCACCTCCTCTTTTTTTCAAATAAGTAACACTCTCATTATGGGCAATACGATATATCCAACTATTAAATGAACGATGTGTGTCAAAGCTTTGTAAATTTGTATACGCTTTTATAAAAACAGTCTGAATAATATCCGAAACATCATCATCATGTTGAATAAAACGCTTTATATACCGAGTGAGCTTTTGTTCATATCGATCAATAATTTCCCCAAAACGTTCCTTGTCACCTTCTATTACATGAATGGCAACCTCCTCATCTGAAAGAATTAATGTTGCTTTTGTCATAAATAGGCTTACTCTTTATTACATATAGAGTAACATTTTTATTTCACTTTTTTATCATATAAAATATTTTGACTAAAATAAATAAATATTGTAGTGTTATAAAGTTGTTCATTGCCATAAAAAGGAGATACTATGAGCATACGTACTAGTTTTTTAAAACTTGTTGATGAAGTACTTAAATATTTCATATTTGCACCAATATGTGGTGTCTTACTTGTTATTCTTCTTTTCACAAAAGATGCCTATCGGGTACATGAAAAAGAAGATTTTATTCTCTTACTTGGTGCGTGGACTCTACTCTTCGCCTGCGTTGTTTCTGTTTACTCAGTATATACGGAGCACGCTAATCCACTTACTGCGAGCACATTTATCATCTACATTTTCATGTGTACGATTGGACTTATTTTGCAGACATTATCACTGCATACCAATCTTATTTTTCCAAAACCAAAAGGAATGAAATGAGTTTACTCATCAGTTTGTGTATTGCATTTTGTGCTGTTGCATGCGCTATCACAGGTGCTTACACAGCATATAAAGCTATTACAGACAAAGAGGAGAAGTGGTACTTTCGTCTTGCAGAATTCATCACAGCTCCGCTTTTCTTTTTAATCACTGTTTTTATCGTAGCATTTCTGCGGTAATCAACATAGATCTTATATAAAAGCCAAACATGCAGAATGTTTGGCTTTTCTTTTATATATTTATATATCTAAAAATATCTATCAAATCTTAAACTCGATAACATCCCCATCTTTAACAATGTAGTCCTTCCCTTCTGTACGCATGAACCCTTGAGCCTTTGCGTCAATAAAACTACCTGCTTTTATAAGATCTGTATACGCAATAACTTCCGCACGAATAAATTTTGCTTCAAAATCTGTATGAATACTCGCGGCAGCTCGTGGAGCAGTAGAACCTTTCTGTATTGTCCAAGCACGTGTCTCCATCTCACCAGTTGTAAGATATGTTTCAAGACCAAGAAGATCATACCCTGCCTTTATAAGACCATTCACTCCGTTATCATGAGCTCCGAGCTCTTCACGCATCATCACCTGCTCTTCGCCCTCAAACTCTTTTAATTCATCTTCTATCTTTGCATCTACGACCACATAATTAAACTTATTTTCTTTAAAATAGGTAGTAAGTTTTTGAAACCTCTCATCATTCATCTCATCAAGATTTTTTCCTCCATGTTGCTTATTAAGCACATACAAAAATGGTTTCATAGTAATAAGATGAAGTTCTCGTATCAGTTTCTGTTCATCATCACTCAATGAGATTCTATTTGCAAGTTTTTCTTCTTCAAGATGTTTTTTTAATCGTTCGAGAAGTTCTTGAAGCTTAATCGCATCTTTGTCACCTCTTTTTACATCTCGTCCTATAGTCTGGATACGTTTCTCAACTGTCTGCATGTCAGCCAAAATAAGCTCCATATTAATAATCTCAATATCACGAAGTGGATCAACAGTACCTTCTACGTGAATAAGATCACCATTTTCATAGATGCGCACCACTTCAGCAATTGCGTCTGTCTCACGAATATGAGAAAGAAACTGATTACCCAGCCCCTGCCCCTCACTTGCGCCTTTTACAAGTCCGGCGATATCTACGAACTCAACAATAGCTGGTATAATTTTTTTTGAACCAGAAATAATAGAGAGCGCTTCCAGTCTCTCATCAGGCACAGGCACAACACCAACCGATGGATCAATCGTACAAAATGGATAATTATCAGCAGGTACTGATTTTTTAGTAAGAGCATTAAAAAGTGTTGACTTACCAACATTTGGAAGCCCTACGATTCCGATAGAAAGCGACATAAATAAATTCTAATTAGAGATTAATACAACTACATACTACCATAAATATATAGTAACCATAATAAATAATACTTAATTATGTAGACTAACTCACCTTACCAAGAAAAGGAACTGTGAGACGTACTCTTCTTTTTAGTGACAAATGTTTAACATTTCTACTTCTTTCTTTTTTTGGAATAAATGAAGCACCAACAAAGAGAGAATTAATCTCTTTGTAGGTCGAAATACTTTTTGGTTTCTTAGCACTTTTCTTTGCTAGTTCATAATCTGAAATTGTTGCTATCTGCACTTTACAAATAACACCTATCTCAGTTAATAAATCATGTGCTATTTTTTCCATCATTTCTTGATATGTCATTTTAAAAAAAGTTCTAAGACCCGTTAATTCCGCATAACATTCATTAACGGAACCCTGAAATGCATCTGGTGTGTACCGACGAAGTATTGCATACATGCGCCGACTATAGTTTATGTTAAGATTATTCTTTTTTTCTATAACAGAAACCTTAATAATTGCTCGTGCTGATGACATAAATAACTATCTTAAAATTATTAAAAAGAAATTCTTTTTGTAAAATCGCCAATACGACTCACATGCACAAGGTTAGACTCTTTAGAGTGTGTAAATAATTTTGAGAAAAGATATATTTTATTCATACTATTTTTACAATATATTGCGAATAAATGGTGGTTAATTTTTGTATTATCTATACTTTCTAATAACGGCTTTAAGCACAGCTTCTATTTTTAATGTATGGGGGTTAGGATATATTTTTTTAAACTTTTTATTTGCCGGCACTAAAACAGGTCTTCCTTTTTCATTATCAAGATATTTTAATGTGTATTCATGCTCAACAAGAGCAAGAACGATATCACCTTTTCGAGGCACTTTCCCTCTTTCCACCAAAACAAGGTCACCTTCAAAAATACCAGCTTCAACCATTGACTCACCCATAACCTCAAGCATAAATGTTGCACCTCTTTTATCGACCAAAAAATCATCAAGAGAAAGAAGCTCTGAATCAATATCCTCATCAGCAGATGTTGGGAACCCTGCCTGTACAGTACCGAGAACCATAACAGAGCCAACTTGTGCCAGTGTAATTTTTCCATCTTCTTTTACAAGAAAACCTTCCTCGAGCATTTTATTTACTCTGTATGCTACGGTATTTTTTGAAGCAACAGAGAAAAGCATCCGCATCTCTTCATACGTAGGCATGCGTTTATGTTCTGTATAAAATGCTGATACTTTTTCTTTATCTCTCATACTACTAAGTATAGTAGAACAAATGTTCTACTACAATACTATATAAAAAAATACTGTGGATAACTCTTAGAAAATCAACAAATCTTACCTACTACTATCTAGATATATCTAAAATACTATAATAGTAAATTCTTTATTTTTATATGATCTATAGAATATTCCACTCATTTCTCAAAAGACCATAAATAAGCTCGTCAGAAAAAGTATCGTCTTCATGTTTACGATTTTGACGAAGTACACCTTCAAGCTTAAAACCCAGACGTTCTAGTATCGCTTTACTCTTAATATTAATTAAGTCACATCTAATTTGTATACGATGTAACTGCAACTCGTTAAAACCGTAATTAATCATTGCCTTAACACATTCTGTCATTATCCCTTTTCCTTGAAAATCTTTAGCGATCAAGTATCCGATTTCTGCAAAGCCATGCTCAAGTTTAATTGTATGTAACCCCATAGACCAAATAAATTCACCTTCATAGACAATGCCAAAATCTGCAGATTTCTTACGCTGAAATCCTTCTTGGCAATCTATAATAAATTTTTTTGAATCTTCTAGCGAAAGAGTGACATCAACCCAAGGAAACCATTTTCTAAATTCTTCTCGATTACAATCAACTATTTCAAAGAATGTTTGAGCATTTTCTTCCTTACGAAGCTTAAGCGATATTTTGTCGTTTACTTTTATTTCGTAGTCCACAATAAAACTATTTTTTAAACATCATATCTTCATCAAGAAGACCTTTTTCTTTTTTGAATTCTTCCCAAAGACCTAAATATGCTTTGGTAACCCTTTTTATGTTTTGTAGATTAAGTCTTTTAACCGCTTCTTCAATTTTTAGTTCTTCCACTTCTATTTCAAGAAACCAACCCATTGGTGTCTCATCTAAGTAAAAAATAATTCCCACATCTTTATTAAACAAAAATGAATGTCTTCTTTTTTCCCATGAAATTTTCTTTGGAAAACCAAAATACGGCATCATCCCTATTATGTCTTTCTCGTTTATAATAACAGATTCGAGTTCTACTCTCTTAAAATAATCAGTGCTTATTTCGTCTTTTATTTTAGCTTTTACTGTAAGAGTAATACTCCCGTCTTCTTCATTTCTTACACGAGGAAAAGCAATTTGTCTGGCATAGTCCTCAAAAAAGAACTGGTGTGTTACTTGATGAAACACTTCTTTTTCTTCACATTTATACTCTTTACAGAGATTTGAAATCACTTTCTTTTACAAGAAATTATATTAATTTACCCAACACCCATGTGTACTATAATAAATAATATGTAAAAAATATAACTCTTATGTATTTAAAATAACTTCAGAAACTTTCTGTAATAAAAACACAGTAGGCTCTTTGCTCTTAACTCCATTAACTTTTTCAAATTCATGATCGACACCCTTAAGAATAAGATATTCTACTTTACTTTTATCAACAGCATTTACAATCTTTTCTTGTGATTCTTGTGGAACCACATTATCTAATCCACCCCTAAAAAAGTATAGTTTCCCATTTGTGTAGTTGCTAATATTTTTTAGTAAAATGACTTCTTTTGGCATGGTTTTAAGAAGTGTTTTTGTAGTAGTTTCACTTTTACCACAACCGCTTCCAACCATAAAAATTGCTTTTGCTTCTAACACTTCTTGCAAACCCAATAAAAGAGTTCCACCAAATGATTTTCCAAAAAAATAAAGCTCTAATTCTTTTTTGCCTCGAGAGAGGAAAAATTGTTTCGCTCGGTTAATAACTTCTCGAACATCACAAACTTCTTCTTCAAACATCTTGCCATCATATGCATTTTTCCTATCATCTCTTCCAGAAGATACTTCATTTTTTTTATGAGATGTGTTCATACAAACAACATTGAATTCTTTCATAAATTCATTCACAAAAAGAATATCCCACTTTGTATTTACAGAACTATCAAAAGCGGGTCTATGCTCTCCGTACAATCCTTTAATAATAAACAACACTTTATTTGTCTCCTTGTATGAAGGGTAGATAAAAATCTCAGATTCTCCTTCTCCAAAATGAGATGTGTGTATCTTTTCTTGTATCATTTTCTTTATCTAAATTCTGGGGGAAGATTAGTATCTTTTAGCACAACATCGTTTCCTGTTTGTTCATCAGCAGTAGATCCGAACCTATATGCTGTCTCAGGAAAAACATCTAACCTATTACCCGGAATAGAAAGAAATCTCAATTTAATTTCCTTACAAACTGTCTCATAAGAATAACTAGGGAAATATTTACAAAATGCTTTAGCGAGTCTTTCGAAAAGATATCTTCCAATCATTCCATCAAAAACATGACTGTATTGAGACTTTTCTGTAGTACCACTCTCACTTCCTACTATATGCTTATCAAATTCTTTCAAATTGTTTTCTAGTCTTATTTTTGAGTCACTATAGATACCTTGAAAATCTCTCTGAACAAGTCTTTTTACATCTAAGTCATCACTAATTTCTACTAGAGCATTTTGACCGTGTAACTCTGGTAAAAGACCTCTACTGTTTAAAAGCAAGACCCAAGCATCTTGAACAGGGCCAATAATGTTTTCTACAAAATAACCTAAAGGGTCTTTTGGGGAATTCCTAAGACAAAGCTCCACAAGTAACGGTTTATGATTTGGTGCGTTTGGATCCTCAGCATACAAAGAGTGGTAAGGTAACACAACTGTTTTCTCTTCAGACAAAGGAAAAGGCTTGCTTTCTCTAAAAATCACCCCGGAATCAGTATGTACACCTTCATCAATAACAAGACCTAAACTTTCAGGAAGAATACTAAATCTCTCAATTGATTCTGCGTTAGCATTTTTAAACATTTCTAAAAGATCATCATTTACCAAAATACTATGCTCAACAGAACCTCTTTTAAGTCTTCTTATAAATCTAAAATGTTTTTTATCAAGATCCATCTTTGCATAAAACGCTTTAGTTTCTGTGTCAAGCATTGTTCTTGTGGAACTTGTTGGTTGCATCACATGATATCCATTTGGAGTAAAAATTCTTTCGGTATCTGGATGCCAAAAAAATTTATACCGATTATCTTTTTTTATTGCAGCTAATAATTCTGGTGTTGGACTTGACTCAAAAATAGTTAAATCTTTTGATTCTAAAAAGATAAACGGAACTTCTATGTGAGGAGTTTTACTTTGTGGATCATATTTCTGATCAACTTCAGAATATTTACCAAAGTCACCTTTTGAGTCATTCAAATATCTTTCAGCATACACAGAAGTTTTTTCTGGTTCGTTAAAATTTATATTTTCAAGTTTCATAGTTAAATTATAACATTTAATATAAAATAAGTTCGAACTAAAAATCCCCCGCTTTTCAGGAGATTTTTAGTGAAATTTATTGTGTGCGTAGAGCTGGATTCGCCCACAAGTTTTTCTTCGCCGTCGCTCAGAAAACTCCAAGGCCGGCCGCTCACGGTTTCTTTTGCTAAAGAAACATCGTTGCGCGCTTCGAATCCAGACACAAGTGACGCAGGTCACTTGCTCTCTACGCACATACAAAAATGGCAGACCAAGTATTGGTCTGCTCGTTTTTGTTTATGTGCGGCGTAATAGAGAATGTTAGAACCGAATTGATGAAGTCAGATGTAATTCCGTATATACCGAATCTGAGAGCTTGGGCAGGAAAAGTTTAGTTTTACCCCACAGTGTGTGACACTATATATTTAATTCTATTTTAAGGTTAATAAAAAAATATTTAAATCTTGATATAGATTAAATAAATAAGTCAAATCATTAATATCTTTTTGTTCTTGTGTTTTAATAACACATTTATTACTTAACAGCCTAACAACCTCTTCATTAGATAATTTCATTAATTGAGAATAGTCACTTCCTAAGAACAGTAATATTGATTTCGCTAGTCTTATAACATATTTACAAAAATAATTTTTCTTGTATTCAAGATCTTTATTAGAATAATATACAACCCTTAATCTTAGTACATATTCAAAAGCTTTCTGAAGCAAGCTTTCTTCATATTTACTCTTATCTACTTTTATTAATAAATCTTTAAAAAAATTATCACCGTATAGAGGTATACCATAAGATAAATATTCTATAGCAAAAACACCGTTACCAATATCTGTAAAAGGAATATTACTCTCTAGCTCATCTTTAAAATAAATTGTAACGTCAGGATTTTTGAATTTCGAATAGATATAATTCGACAATAACTTCAAGTCTACATTTCTATTTTTAACTATAACACAAATATCAACATCATTTGGATCTTTACCAAAATAAACATATGATCCAAAAATAATAAAGCAAACAACACTATCTACAAAAGGTTCGTTTTTTATTTCTGCTTTTAACGTCTCGATAAAAGGTTGCATACAGTTTATTTTTGTTGAGAACAAAACAAGTCAAAAATTTGTTTTGACTTTACTAATTCATTTTTATTAAAAGATATAATCTCTCGTGCATTTTCATACTCATACCAATCTGCGTTAGTTATATCAATTTCATCGTCTTCAGGTTTTGGAATATATTGTTCCTTTGCTTCAAAAATATTAATATACAACTCTTTTCCTAGAAGTTTTTCACCTTCTTTGTAGGTATATTTATCAAGATAACAAAAATCAATATATTTAATTTGTTCTTTAGAAAAACCAACCTCCTCTTCTATTTCCCTGAAAGCAGCAGATAACTGATCTTCATCTTTTTCTAATTTTCCTTTCGGTATCCAAAACTCTCCTTTTCTGTTTTTTATCAATAATACAAACACTTGCTGAGTATCTTTTTTATTAAAAAAAATAAACCCTCCTGAAGAAACTTGAGTACTTTCTACTTTTACTTCACTATTTATCATAATTGTATTTTTAATATGAATCTCTTTTAATTTTAAACTTGAAAAAGTTTATCATCGGTAAAACATATCTCTCCATACATGTCTTTTAAAATAATTTCAAGATCTTCTCCTTTTCTAACAATAGAAAAGGATTGTTCTGTAATTTTTAAACCTTCATTTCGTTCATATTCATTCTCGTACCATTCCATATATTTTTTTGCTTCATCTTCACCAGAAACTATCTCAGTTATTCGATATCTAAAGCATGCGTAAAAATATTCATTCGCGCAAACCAATCGAAACATTGTAGGATTTTGGTATTTATGTGACAATTTTTCCCAATTTTGAAAAGCTGTAACATATCTTAAAACTATTTTAGCAACCTTATCCCTCATATCTTTGTATGCTGTCATTTGAGAACCCGTTTCTTGTTTGTATTTATCAGAGTACTGAATTACCGCCCTAAAAAGTTTTTTCTGTTCTTTCGGTATTCCGACAGATTCCTTGAACTGCGCAAAATTTCCAAGGAATCTATAAAGCAGATCGGGATCGACAACTACTTTTTTCTTATCAATAGCATCTTCAACATTATTAATACCAACAAAACTTGGGTCAGACAAATCAGCTACAGAAACTGTTGATGCCAGCGATCTAAAATTATTTCCAGAAAAACTAACTGTTTGGTCTCTTTCAACAGAAACTCTTTCTTTTATTTTTCTAACTTCTTCTCTGCCTTCGCTTGTTAAAGGGTAATCACTTTCTGTAATATTCAAATCACCAGAATCATATGATCCATGTCTGATAAAATCTATCTTGATTTTAGGTTGTCTATTTTCCATAAAACTTATTCAGGTTTCCATTCATTTTTCAAAATCCCATAGATAAGTCCATCAGAATAAGTGCTTCCATTTTTATGATTCTCTCTAATAATTCCTTCAAGCTTTAAACCTAATTTTTCTGGAATCATTTTACTTTTCGTGTTATTTGAATCACACCTAATTTGAATTCGATGAAGTTCAAGATCATTAAAACCATAACCAATCATTGATTTAACACATTCTGTCATTATTCCTTTACCTTGAAAATCTTCATCTAACCAATATCCAATCTCAGCCCAAAAATTTTCTAAATCAATCTTATTAAAACCCATAGAGCCAACAAGAGTGTTGTTATAAAAAATACCAAAATCAGCAGTTTTCTTTTCTTTAAATCCATCTAAGCATTTCTGTATGTACAACCTTGAATCGTCTTGAGAAAGGGTAGAATCGACCCATGGCAACCACAATCTCAGATATTCTCTATTTTTATCCACGAGACTGAAAACATTCTCAACATCTTCTTCATGACGTAATTTCAGAGAAAGCTTTTCATTAATCTTAATTTCAAAATTCATTGTTATCTATTTTAACATAAATGAAACAAATATTATCTTGGTTCCAACCAAATATCTTACAACAAAATAACCCTTTTAAATTAAGGGTTATTTTAATTGTGCGCCGGGCTGGATTTGCCTCTCGCGTTGCTACGCTCGAAATCTTCACTTGCTCCTCGCAAGCTGCGACCCGCGGTTCAAATCCATCTCCACAATGCGCAGTAAAAATCTAAATGCCACAGTATTAACTGTGGCATTTAGATTTTCATGTGCACACTAGTCGAGGAAGTTAGAACCGAACTTCTTAAATCTCCAATCACTCCTTATATTCCAAATCTGCTGACTCTCACAAAATAACTCTTATATTACAATACTTTAAAAATAAAATGCTCGAGGGGGTGTCCGGAGGTTGTGGTTCTTCCTCCTGTTTGTGCACCCCTGCTCTTATTTGTATAAATTATGCAAAAAATAAAGACCCCGCAAGTATTACTACTTGAACGGGGTCCATATCAGCATTACACTGACAATTTCTAGGAAACATTTAATCTCAAACTCAGCTTAAGAGGTAAGTCGTGGAACTAACCACTAACCAGCAAAAACAGAAGTCTTATTCTTGGCATGCATAAGAACATTACACTCGATTGCAAGCCTTTCAGAATCAGGACAATGCAAATGATGAATACCTAGTGCAATCTCTGGCTTGCCAGCATAACGTACCAAAACTGGGGTTTCACCCATTTCAGCACGAATACGCTTTTTGACTTCCATGACATTCTTGCCATCTTGCAAAACAAATACAACTGCTTTGTTTTGATTCTGGACACCAGTCTCGTGAAGTGTCCGAATTATTACCCTCCATTTCCAGTGGAATGATACCTCTGGATCAAGAAAGTACAGAGTGTCAGCAAATTGCATGAAATTCTCTAGCTCAAATTCTTCAATGACACACAGCCCAGATTTGAGTAATTCTTCTCTAACAAGATCCCTGTGCTGCAATCCTGTTGGGCGTAAGACAATAAAACTCATTACTTCTGTGTAAACCATCGGCAAACAATCTGCTGGTACATGGCCGCCAAAAATTAATTCCTTATGCTTGGCCATTGGTAACAAAGAATCCACAATGATAGGAGGAACCTTGAAATCAATAATGTTCCCTCGCCTATCTGTCTCACCTATTGCAAACAACCTATGGTACTCTTGGGGTACCGGGTGTGCTTGATTCATACCGTACCCCTCTAATTTAAAAGAACATTTATATATAATGACACATAAATTACTAATTAGCAAGTTACGTGTCCTAAAAATTTCTACTTAGTTTTTATATAAAAATCATCATAAACATCCAACATTCTTTCTAAAACCTCGCTCTCATTTTTTCCACTAACTTGAACCCATCCAGAGCAACTTGTGTACTGTCTTTTTGCCTCTACTGTATCACCAACTTTATATGCAACTTCACCATCAATAACCCCTTTCTTCTTTTTAAGACTATTGTATGAAGATATATCTGAAATAATACCATCTGAGATTGGTAAAAACATATCACCTACAGATTTTTTACCTTTTAATTTTAAAGTAACAGGCTTTTTTACCATGATATCGATTAAGAGCGAATACACATCCACTCCAAAAGCGATACTATGGTTAAGCAACATATGTTCACCAGGTGTACGCCAAGCAAACTCACAGATTATTGGCTGACCAAAAGAATCTACAAAAGCCTCAAGATGCATATATCCATTTTGAAGCCCTAGCTCATTCACTATATTCTGTGTTATTTTACTTCCGTCAAATTTAAACCATTTCGGTTTTGAACTCACAGTAATTTGAGCGAATTTTTCTTTCTTTTCAGCAAAGCTCAAATTTGTATATGGAAGCCAAGCATAAAAAGTAGTAACAACTTTACCGTTTTGAATCAAAGAATCAACACACCAAATAAGATGAGGACAATACTCTTCTACGATATACCTATCAGTTGAAAAATCAAGATCTAGTTTTTCTAATTCTTTTATATTTTTAACTTTATAGACTTCTTTTGAAGACAACCCTCTACGCCATTTAACAATAACCGGGAACCCTCCACATTTTTTAGCAAATAGACTAACATCTTCAACTGAAGATACCTCATCATAAGCCATTGTTCTGTAGCCAATCTCTTGAATCTTATCTTTCATTACAGCCTTATCCCTGACACAAAGGGCTTGCATTTTATTTAATGAACCGGATAAATTTAGAAGTGAGGCAAATTCTTGAATTAACTCTTGATTATATTCAGAATCATTGTAAAAGTTATCAACTGTTATGCTATTCGTTGAGCAAAAACTTTTAAACTTCTCAACCTCTTTTTTAACAGTACTTTTCTTATCAAAAACAAAACAAGGAATTTTAGACGTTTGTTCTAAATATCTGTCCTCAAAAAACATATTCTGTTTAAACCGTAGCAAAACCACATTAATATCTTTTCTTGATATTACTTTCTGTGAAAGAGAATTTCTAACCTCTTCAACGTATAGCAGTGTTGGTTTTTTCATAAATTAAACCAAAGGATGGTCTTTTACAGAAGGAAAGAGTTCAAGAAGTTTTTCAGATGTTTCTTCAAGCTGATTATCAAAAAGGAGATAATCTTTTAGATCATTAAATGAAACCCACTTATACGCACGCACTTCAAATTCTTGTAATTTTATTTCATTATCATTTCCTATAAATCTAAATCCGAAAAAATACCTTTCTGAACCTTCATATTCTTTCCCATCACGATTGAGCTTTATTGTCTTAAATTTAAATTGGAGAGGTTCTTTACATTGCCCAATAAATTCTAATGATTTTTTATTAATTCCAAGCTCTTCTTCTATCTCTCGGTAGGCGGCATCCTCTAGTGTCTCATTATTTTCCAACCCCCCTCCCGGAATTGCAAAAAAATGTGGTTCAAATGATTCTAAATTTACAAGCAAAAACTCCTGTTTTTTATTTATTATTAAAGCTGAGACACCTTTTCGAAACATATAGATAAGTATTTTAGTTAAATGATTAATTATAAGTCTAGCACAAAAATGACTAACTTTACTGCTTTTTTTCTTCAAAAAAGTTTCTTAACTCAGTGAAAGATATTTCGTAATTCTGACCTGGCAAAAATGCTTTCTCTATCGGTCCACTTTTATTAAAATTATATTTATAACCTAATTTGTGATAATCAATAAACAATACGAGCGAATAACGGCCATGATGTACAGACTGAGTATTTGAAACCACTCTATGACAAAGCCCCTTTAGGAGACACTTTGATGCAAATTGAGCCTGAAGTCCTGGGAAATAAGCCATTTGATCTTGATCAAACATGATCTTGTTCCAGGTTCCTTGCCAGTAAGCCTCTAGACCATCTGTTGTTTCATACAGATGATATGTGTGCCCTCCGCGATCAACATGGTGGTACGCAATTTCGGCACTTGTATCTGGATAGTAGTGGATAGCACGAAGTGTTAATGATGTTTCATCAAAATATTGACTAAGATCATTACCTCCAACATCAGAAAGAACCGCCGTTGAATTCAAGACAAGAGGAAGCATTTCTTTCAATAAAAATTTACAACCTAATACAAACTCCTTGTCCACTTCACTAGGAATAAAAGTTTTAGGAAATTCGTAATTATTTTTAATATAGAAACTCTCTTTGT
>JBDLTQ010000023.1:0-11654 GCA_039805745.1 Candidatus Parcubacteria bacterium
CATATATCTCTATTTTATCATTTTTCACATATTTCTAACATGCTTTTCTTGCATGTAAGTATCTCTGTTTTGTTACTGAATGAGCGCTGAACAATGGCTGTTATTACGCTGTATTATCAGAGAAATTATGAAAACAAAAAGCCCCACCGAAGCAGGGCTTTTGGGTGGGGCTTGAGACGGTGTTTCCCGTCTACTTCTTCAGGACCGTTGCACCACTACCCACATCTGCACTGATGTTGGGAACGATAGTGGACGGCCGGAAGATGACCTTGTACTGATACGTTGAGACGTTGTCCGCCTTGATCTGCTGAGCAAAGTAGGTCACGTTGTCAGACAGACCGAGGAAGTGCTTCTTGTACTCGTTCGGACCTGTCTTGCAGGTGATCGTCCGTTGCTTCGGTTCATCTTTGTTGCCGAGCGCGCAGTAGCCCTCGATTGTGAGCATGTAGGTATCGGTGATACCGTTGTAGAACACGATCCGGCGCAAGATCTCGAAGTTGTCGGCTGCTTCCGACAGATTACGAGAGGCAACGTCAGCTTGCCTGCCGCAACCAGCCAGAGCCACCAGGCCAAGAATGGCCATACCAACCAGTGATTTCTTCATTTCAACACCTCCAGTGTAAAAGTTAAGGAACTAGTAGTCATTTTTCAGATGTACTTATATTATAGCATGATTATACTATTTTGTCAATCAATTTTCGCTTTATTCCATTAGCGTTTTCCTGTCTTTTCTATTGTTATTATGTTGTTTTATCAATGAAACTCTGTTTGTGTTTATACAGGTACAGTTCAATACATTTCTCGTATATCTGTAATTATTTCTTATTTCCAAGAGTGATAATGTCTCCATTATTGGCAACAACTGTTTGATCTCTCCTTGGTTCTTGGTTTACCGGTGTTTTTAGTACTGCTTGTATCACATCAGTGAGATTGCTTTCTTCATATATATAAGTATAACATGCTTAATAGGTCACTTTTTGCTCTTCATTACCGTATTGTTTCCTAAGTAATTCTTTAAGAGAAATATTCCAAGTTCTTATGATTTCTATGCTATTTACCATTGTTTCAAAAAGTTCAAGTGTGGTATGCTGCCTTGCACATGAAATGAACACCTTACAAGATAAGGTAAACTTAACTTTTTAATTTTGAATGAGGAGAGTTTTCAAAACTCTGTTACCGTGTCACCGTATATATAGACTACTACTAATTAATATGGTAGTATACATCACTCACGTCTCATAGTGAGCGTGGATTGAAATCAAAAAGAAAGGATATATTTTGACCTCTGAAATGCAGATTAATTCGGCGAGGGTGAGTAAACGTCATGCTCGGATTCTCTTTGTTTCTTTCATTGAAGCTAAAGAAATGACGCCAGTGACTATTCGTCAACTCATTGCTGACGGGTTCGAAAAAAAGCACATCATCCTTGATATATCAAGCGCTTTAGCAGAACTTGTTCACTCTCAGTTGATGGAAAAGAAGCTTGGGAGTAACTTGTTTAGCATTACAGAAGAAGGAAAAGAGTTCGTTCGTTGCCTTATGAAAGAAAAAGCACGACTATTTGAACAATCAAAAACTCCGAACACTCCTCTTGTGAAAGATAGAGAGCTCGCTGTGGCATAACTTTTTAAAAAATAAGCCGCAAAACACAAAGCGCCATTATAATGATGACGCTTTTTTAATTACACAATATCTAAAAAAGAAAGATTAAAAACTATACTCACTAGCATAATCAATAATCTCATCTGACTCCCCCATTGCAACATTCGCTGAAGTGTCAACAAGGAATGGCATTGTTCTCGCTCCTTTACTTTTAGCTTCTTCTAAAAACTCTTTTTGAATAATATTCCGCTCTTCATAGACGACACCTCGTTCATAAAAAGCTTTTTTTACCTTGTCACAATATGTACAATTATTTTTTGTATAAAGAATAAGCATAGTCTAAATATTTACTTGAAATACAATACAGTATAGTATACATAAAATGAAACAGCTTCCTAAAGTAATTGCCGTCATAGGACCAACAGCAAGTGGTAAAAGTGATTTTGCAGTAGAATACGCCCTTGCTCATAATGGAGAAATCATCTCTACTGACTCGCGCCAGGTCTACGAAGGTCTCGATATTGGCACAGGAAAAATTACTCATGATGAAATGAAAGGTGTGCCACATCATATGCTTGACGTATACGCACCTGGCGAGGAAGTGAGTGTCGTGCGTTTTAGAGATGATGCTTTACCTATCATAGAAGATATTTTTGCCCGAGGTAAAACACCCATCATCTGTGGAGGTACAGGTCAATACCTTGATGCGCTTATATACAATGAGACACTACCTCAAGTTCCACCTAACGCAACACTTCGTAGAGAGCTTTCCCATAAAACAAAAGAAGAGCTTTTTATAATGCTTCAAACAAGTGACAGCACGCGGGCAAAGACTATAGACAAAGATAACCCTGCCAGACTGATTCGTGCTCTTGAAATTATTAACCATCAAAATTTTGTACCAAAACAACAAAAACCAGAACTACGATACACTATAGAAATGTATATCATGGCTCCATCACGTGATGTCTTACGTGACCGTATCAAACGCCGTATTGAAAAAAGACTACATCAAGGAATGCTAGAGGAAGTCAGTACTCTTTTAGAAAAGAAAATATACTCTGAGCAAGAGCTTAAAAGGTTCGGTATTGAATACTACCTTATCGCTCGTTATTTACGAGGAGAACTGCTAGAAGATGAGATGAAAGAAAAACTTTTCTATGCCATTTACCACTACGCAAAACGACAAGAAACATGGAATAAAAAATATACAACAATACCAGCTATAACCCTTACTATGGTCACTGTAAAAAACTAGCAACCAAAACGAAAGATTGACAGTATCTATTTTTATAGTATTATACACTAGGTTACATTCATCAACTCACGAAAGGTTATGATGAGTAAAGATCTTTATAGTTCCACTTCTGATTTGAAAGAAAAAATTCTTGGTGAAAAACTTCGTACAGGAGATTTGTTTGGAAAAGATGGTGCACTTACGCTTGCTCGTACCTTCGTTCTTCCACGTGCAAAAAGTAGTGACGTACGTGCTATGATGCGCATGGCGAATGTCTACTATACAGCGGTAGGCGCTTCAACTGCGCAAGGATATATTGGAAAACTTTACGCTGTCTGGTATCTCTACCGAGCAAAACAGTGGGCAACAACCGCAATGACCACTTTTGGTTACACTAACGACCTTCTCCTGGCACTACATCAGCTTGATGTTCACTTATTCAACACACAAGAAGATGAACAGCTCCTTTCGTATGGAGATGTACACATTCTCATGTCTTGCTACGCCACATGGGCAAAACAAGTCAAAGGACGTCTCAAACTGAATACTTCCTACGAGCTTGATATTATTCTTGAATGTGCAAATATCATCAAACGAATACAAAATAATGACCATCTCAAAATTCTTTCTTTGGCGACAATACATTCTACTGTTAAAGATGCTAAAGACAAGATTTTTATTCAACACAAGCTTCGTACATATCTGTTTGGATTCCCTACCAAAAAATATGGTGGGTGTGGCGGAGCTTATAGATATCTCATGGAGTCAACAAGCTCACATCAAGCGATTAGAGATGAAGCTCAGGTTGCTTGTCGAGTAGCTCGGACTCTTGGTAAGTTCGATACGGCTATCGAAATTGCAAAAAAATATAATCTTGCTGACCAAGCTCAAAAAGCAAAAGCAGGACTCTGAAAAGAAAGAAGATCCCTCAAAAAGTCCTATACCTTCGTGCGTAGGACTTTTTTCTTTGATATAATGACACACATGTCTACACAATACTATACAACTATCGGACTTGAAGTTCATGCTGAACTCCATACTAACTCTAAGATGTGGTGTGGTTGCAAAAATGACCCCAAAGAGCAAACCCCTAATGCAAATGTCTGCGAAATATGTATGGCACACCCAGGAACTCTTCCTGTTGCCAACAAAGAAGCTATTAAAAAAGTAATTCAGGTTGGTCTTGCTGTTGGTGCTGATATTGCTGATTTCACAGAATTTGATCGTAAAAATTATTTTTACCCAGACATTCCAAAAGGATACCAGATATCACAATACAAGCTTCCTATTGTTTCAAATGGTTCAATACGTAACTGGCCTCTAACACGTATCCATCTTGAGGAAGACACCGCCAAATCTTCTCATGATAATGACGGGTATACCCTTGTTGACTATAATCGTGCAGGTGTTCCTCTTATGGAATTAGTGACGGAACCTGTTGTCTTTTCTTCATCTGAAGAAGCAGTGCGCACTTCGGGAGAATTTGGACGTGAACTGCAAAGAATTCTTCGTTATCTTGGAACCTCAGAAGCCAACATGGAATGCGGTCAAATGCGTGTAGAGGCGAATATTTCTGTTTCAACAGATCCAAAAATATTTGGAACAAAATGTGAAGTAAAAAACCTTAACTCATTTCGTTCTGTAGAAGAAGCTATCAAATATGAAGTAACTCGCCATATAGACCTTATCGAATCTGGTGAAAAAGTACTCCAAGAAACACGTGGATGGAACGAAACAACCCTCGAAACATTTAGCCAAAGAAAAAAAGAAAACGCGCATGATTATCGCTATTTTCCAGACCCAGACCTTCCTAAGCTATATCTAAGCGAACTCTTTGACACTGCAGCGTTACAAGCATCTCTTCCAGAACTTCCAAAAGTGCGAACAGAGCGCCTAACAAATCTCGGAATTAAAGAAGATGTTGTAGCTATCATTGTCGATACTCCTGAAATTGCTTTTTATTTTGACAAAGTAGTTGACGGTCAGTCCTTACAGTTTGCTTCTCTTGCATCAAATTATATTACTGGAGATATTTTTGGACTTCTCAAAAAAGAAAGTAAAGCTCTCATTGAAGAAAACCTTCCAACCACTCCGCAACTTCGTTCACTTATCCAAATGATAATCGAAAATGAATTATCATCACGTGGAGCAAAAGACCTTCTCCCTCTTCTCCTTACGAATAAAGAACTTGATACCAAAACACTCGCAGAAGAAAAAGGACTTATCCAGAAAAATGACCCCGAAGCACTCAAGAAAATAGTTGAGGAAGTGCTTGCAGAGTCCCCTACCCAAATTGCTGATTATAAAGCAGGTAAAGAACAAATGTTTATGTATTTTGTTGGCCAATGTATGAAAAAGAGTAAAGGGGCAGGAAACCCTAGCCTTTTCCAAGAACTCCTCAAAACAGCCCTTGCATAAAGAGTCACAAAATACCGTACCCTATACGGTGTTTTTCACATACCCACTCTATAATCAAGCGTAGTTACTTGCTATACTTTTAATCATCATGAACGGCGTACCTCACATTATTAAAGACATTACTGTTGTTCTTTTTTCTATCACACTTTTTTACATTGTGATCAATAACCCAATCACTAGACCACAAGCACAGGTGCTTGATACAGTCTGGAGTATAGAACTGAGGCAACAGCCACTTGTACTTGGTCTCGCTGGACACAACTATCTTGCATTACGAAACGGTGAAGGAGAAGTTCAGCATGAACTACACGGACTACCAACAGACACACGAACAGGTGAGTGGAAATATGTTGGCAGAACTAAATATGATATTTTACGTATATGGGAATTTAGCACTTCAACAAAAAGAACAGTAGCACCGAGGACTCCGGTGAGTGTCACTCTTCTTTCAGGAGACAAAGACAACATTATGACTCACTGGGAGGAGGCACGCGCCTGCGGTAGATATATAGATGCACTACATCTTCCATATCCACCATATGGTATATCATTTAAAGAAGATACTCGTAATTCGAACTCTGTTGCATACACACTAGCACTTTGTATGGGGGTCAACCCACAACATGTAGGACTCTTTACTCCAGGATGGGAAAAAGACTTACTTGGCGAAGTCTACGAATAGTAAAAAAGAAAAGCGATGCATAGGCATCGCTTTTTGTGTAACATCAAAAGGCAAGTGGGGTTAGATTTTTAAGTGACGCATAAGGAAATCACCAAACACCTTTACTGACGCATCTTCATAAAGAGACAGTGTGAGCACTTCTTTACCGCTCACCGCTTCGAGTTCTTTCTTTTTCTTTGCGCAATCGGTAGTTTCTACCACATCAGTCTTAGAAAGCACAAGGATCTCATCATGAGTAAGAAGTTCTTTATCATATTTTCCAAGCTCCTGACGAATAGTTGTATATTCTTTTGCGACATCTTCATTTTCAACAGAAACAAGATGCACGAGTATACGAGTACGGGTAATATGACGAAGAAATTTATGTCCAAGACCTTTTCCTTCACTTGCACCTTCAATAAGACCAGGAATGTCAGCAAGCACATATCCATAGTAAGCACCAAGGTTTGGCTCAAGAGTGGTGAAAGCATAGTCACCAACTTTTGCACCTGCTCGTGTGAGTGCGTTTAAGAGTGATGATTTGCCTGCATTAGGAAGCCCAATAAATCCAACATCAGCAATAAGCTTGAGCTCTATATCAAAAGTAGCAAATTCACCAATCTCTCCTTTAGTAAACTCTTCGGGGGTTCTATTTGTTGATGATTTAAATTTTTCATTACCAAGCCCACCTTGACCACCACGAAGAACAAGAATATCTTTATCTTCTTCATTACATTCATAGGTAATATCATAATCACGATTATGAATCACAGAACCAAGTGGGACAATGAGGTAAAGATCTTCTGCTGATTTCCCATGCATACTACGCTTTTGACCTGATTCGCCATCTTCTGCTTTCCAATCAGGCTGTTGTTTGTACTGAGCAAGAGCATGTACATCTCGAACAACACGGAAATACACATCTCCACCCTTACCACCATCCCCACCTGCAGGACCACCATAAGGAATACCCTTTTCTCGACGCCAACGAACAACGCCGTCACCGCCCTTACCTGCTTGTATTTGAAGTGTTATGTGATCAATTAACATAGAGTATAACAATAATGTGTTTATGGCACACAAAAATGAATTTTCATAATACCATATTTATCGTACTTTTACAAGATTGACCTCTATCTCAAGAAGCGTAGAATAAAAGCATATGAAAAAGATTATTGCATTGTCATTTGGACTTTTAGTGCTCTCTGGGGTATCAATCGCTTCAGCTTCAACATATTATTACGGTAGTTCGTACAATCATGGCACTGTATGCTCCCAAGATGCATATCAATGCCCTAACGGCACATGGGTTGGTAGAACGGGCTCAAACTGTCAATTTGTATGTTCTGGAACATCTAACAATACATACCAGCAATCATACACCTATACATCAGGATGCTACACATATTACTACAATGGTCAGACACGAACCACATCTGTACTACGTTATACCTGTGGAAATGGCTACTACAACAATAATAATTATTCCTACACATACCCAGTGACGACATCATACCCATCAACAAACTACTACACCTATACCAATCCTTCATCATACTATACCTATAGTTATTGTAATGGATCATGGACCCCGTCATACTATGGCTCTAACTCTTCCAACTGCAATAGTATCTGGGACTATCTTGGAAACTACACCAATTCATACTCAAACGCTAACTACGGATATAACTATAACAGCTATAATTATGGATATACCCCTTACCAATACGGGTACAATACCTACAATTATAATACCTACTCAAGTGGCTGTTACTACCTCAATGGCTACCAAGTGTGCCAATAGATAAGGGAGAAAACCTCACACAACTCGATACGATACACGATTCAACATTTCTATCTAAGGCATCACAGCTCTATATAATAATAAAACACGAGAGAGAATTTCTTTCTCGTGTTTTATTATGATACCCCTTATGGAGTACTCTTAGTAATTTCTAAGTCTTTCAGCCTTATCGTGACCACGAATTTTTTCATGAACCTTTGCCTCAATCTGACGAATACGTTCACGAGTAACACCAAATTCAGCCCCCACCTCTTCAAGAGTGTGCATAACACCATCATACTCACCGAGACCGTTACGCATTTCTACAATCTTACGTTCTTTTGGAGACAGATCATCAAGGATTTCATTGATTTGATCAGATAAGATACGGTGTGATGCTTCAGCATCTGGGGAAAGTATTTTATCATCAGCGATAAATTCACCAAGTGTAGACTTGTCATCGTCATCACCGATTGGTTTTTCTAGAGAAACAGTGTCTTGATTAATATTTTCAATCACATGAATCTTTTCTACATCAACACCCATCTCTACGGCTATTTCTTCAGCGAGAGGATCACGCCCAAGATCCTGAGAGAGACGACGTACTACTTGTTTATACTTAGCAATTGTTTCTACCATGTGAACAGGAATACGAATAGTACGAGACTGATCAGCAAGCGCGCGAGTTATAGCCTGACGAATCCACCATGTTGCATATGTTGAGAATTTAAAACCCTTTGAGTAATCAAATTTTTCAACAGCCTTAAAAAGACCGAGATTACCTTCTTGAATGAGATCAAGGAGAGTAAGATCAGATGATCGTCCTACGTATTTTTTTGCAATAGAAACAACAAGACGGAGATTGGCTTTTGCTAAAAGAGTCGCCGCTTCTTTGTCTCCTTGTTCAATACGAATAGCAAGCTCGCGCTCATTATCACCTGAAATGAGAGGATACTGCCCAATTTCACGAAGATACATCTGAATACTGTCATGACTACCTTCGCGCCCTTCAAGCTTCATATCTTCATCCATATCAAGGAGATTTCCTCCCTCCAAGATATCAATACCTGCTTTATTTATCTTTTCATATAATTCCTCAAGATAAATAATGTCGAGCTCTATGTTTGGAAAATAACGAATAATTTCGTCATACGTAATGAAACCACGCTCCTTCCCTTTTTGAAGAATTTCCTCTTCGTTCTGATCACGAGTCGTTATTTTTTTTGGTTTCTCAACTGGTTTCGCTTTAGTTGGTCCAGTTTTAATTGTAAATGCTTTTGGTTTGTATTTTGGTTTGACTTCGTCTTTAGTTACCTTAGCAACAGGTTTAGCTACTTTAGCTGTTTTTTGAACTGTTTTCTGGGTTACTTTTGGAGCGCTTTTTTTTACTAAAACCTTTTTTGGTTGTGCTTTCTTTACGACTACTTTCTTGGCACTTTTTGTTGTCGTTTTTTTAATTACTTTTGTGGCTACTTTTTTTGAAGAAGAGGTTGTTTTTTTGACCACCTTCTTGGCTGTTACTTTTTTGGCTACGGTTTTTGCCGTAGTTTTCTTTTGAACGCTTTTCTTTTGTGAAGATACTTTTTTAGCCATATTAAAAATGGTACAGGGATTATAACACAAAACAACTACCAAGTCGATAGCTTTTCTATGTATAGAGTAAGCATAATCAAAAAAAGAGGAGGTTGAGGGAGTAATCTAACCATCAAGACGTTTCTTTACGTGAGAATATATTTGTTGCAAAATAGCCTCCACATCAGCACCCTCTTCTTTTAATTTCTTTTGAAGACGTATGAGCTCTTCTTTGTGCTCTTCTCGTTTATAACTTGTCATAAGATCTTTAAAATAAGTATTTTTATCTGCAATGACTCTCTTTTCTATCATAAACATCTCTTCTTCAATAAGAGCGTCTGGAAAGAGTGATAGATCAAGTTCTAGGAGAGACATTTCTTTATCTTTCTCAGAATCACGATATAACCGTGAAAAAGCAATGAGTTCTTTTGTCAGCCGTTCTTTGACCGGAAGAGACTGTATCGTGTGCTGAGTCTGAATAGTCTCTTCTTTATGAAGTATACCGCGACTTAATTCTTCTGTTAATGTGGATTCTGCTATTCCTGTTTTCTGAGCAACAAGACGAAGAAAATGAGCTCTATCGATAGGTGATTGTATTGCTCGCACAAACGGCAATACATCGTTTACAATTTTTTTTCCACGTACACGTTCATCTTTTTCGGAATGTATAACAGCGTCTGTAATCTTTTCCACGATATGTTTTTTCTTTTGTATGGCTGTGTGCCATGACTCTGGAGCGTCTTTGATTAAGTCTGCTGGATCTTTTGTGCCAATATCACCAATAACATACACATCAAGCCCTCCCAAAAGACAGAGAAGTCCAGTTTTTTTGAGGGCATTTTGGCCAGCATTATCCATATCAAATGAAAGTATAACCGTATCACAAAAACGCTTTATCATATGAATATGATCATCAGTAAATGCAGTTCCTGAAACAGCTACCGTGTTATGCACACCTGACTGAAATGACATACATAAATCCATCTGACCTTCTACAATCACCACTTCTTTTGTTTCGTTCATCTTTTTTTTTGCAGTATCATAGCCAAAAAGAATTTTAGACTTATGGTATAGAGGTGTTTCTGGAGTGTTTACATATTTCCCTTGTGTATCTGTTGCGAGCGACGGCATAATACGACCGGAGTAACCAACTGTCACACCAGAAATATTACGAATAGGGAACATAACACGTCCACGAAAACGATCATAATACCCCTTTAATCTACCATGCTCATCATGTGCTTCGATCACTAGACCAGCTTGAACCATTTCTTCTGGCTGATACCCTTTTGAAGCAAGAAAGATAAAAAGATTTCGCCATTCATTTTTTGCATACCCAACCTGAAATGTGGCAATTGTTTCATCAGAAAGACCACGTTCCATGAGATACTGTTTTGCTTCTACGCTTTCTTCTAGATTTTTTTGTAAATGATGTGTAGCATCTTTAAGGAGAGCAACAAGGCGAGACTCTTCCTTATTTTTTTCTTTATCTACAAGAGACACTCCTGCTCTATCTGCCAAAATTTTAAGAGCTTCGACAAAAGGAATGTTTTCTATTTTCTCAACAAATGTAAAAATATCTCCATGTACCTGACATCCAAAACAATGAAAAGATTTTCGTTCTGGGGAGACATAAAATGATGGGGTTCGTTCATTATGAAATGGACACCGCGCACGAAACTGATGTCCAGACTTTTCTAAACGAATATATGTTGATACTACATCGACAATTGAGAGGTTTTCTTTAATTTGATCTTTGGGGTTCATGTAAGATACTATTTATCATATAGGTTTCACCCTACATAAAGATACAGGTAGTGTAGCTGTTTTGTCTAAGAGATGCTACCTTGACACAATCTAGATAAAAATGTATACAAACAATGACTATTTTATCTATCTTCTATCATTTCATTACTAAGAATGATTATAATATCAGTTAAAATGGGTTATTATTTGTAGAGGTAGCTTGATCATCTAGAGATACGCTCCCTGTGGCATTTTGAGTATTACTTTCTATTTCTTCTCCACTCACCACAACACTTGGGGTAGTAGTTGATGTTTCGTTTGATGACGGTCCAGTCTCTGTTTTCTCTGAAAGGTTAGTGCTTTCTGGTAATATTTCTACTGTAGACGGAACACTATGTGTATCTGGTGTGACATTTGTAGTATTGGTGGTAGACACACTATTCATGAGTTCTTGTAGCTGACTTTCTGTGACACAGGTATTACCAACACAGAGTGTTTTTGTCTGAACCTTTTCGGCAAACACCGTATCAAAATACCCCACCACAGCACTCATCTTCACAGCAACATACTCCTTGACAACAGAGAGACCGGAAGTAAGACGAGTAGTGAGAGATTCTGCAATAGTGGTAGTAGGA
>JBDLTQ010000024.1:0-25975 GCA_039805745.1 Candidatus Parcubacteria bacterium
TTTGTTGGTAACTTATCTTGAGGGATCTGAAAAACCAAAGATGAGAAAGGGATAATCGTTGCGCAAATAATTGATATATTTGTTAGGTAGTACTTAACACTCTCAATCTTGTTTCCTCTAGCTTTATAAAAGCTATCATCTATTTTTATATGATTTTCCTTTAAAGATTTTTCTAAACTATCTACACTATGTTTTAATTCTTCTTCAAGTTTTTCTATTTCTGCTTGATTCATCTTGAAATTATATCACTTTTGTCACTTTTTATAGACTCTCGAGAAGGGTCAAAATGATATACTGAAAACTATCTGAAAAGCTTTACGGGGTAATGAACACTAGAGGCTCTATCACGAGAAGGCTCACCATCAATATCTAGCATGATAAAACTAGCCTCGACAGGAAAAAACACTGTTATTTAATAACAGTGTTTTTTCCTGTCGGACACTTTGTATTTCTATAAGTTATCTTTTAATATTTCCCTACTATCAAAAAGACGATGAATACTTACAATTCTTATTCCAACCTAACTTAAACTTATCTTAAAAATCTAATGCGCAGGGATACGGACAGTAATGAGAGATCCGTCTTTTTTGGTAAATTTTCCAAACAGAACCATAATAAAATCAATTGTTGCCCAAATACCAAGACCACCTAGAGTAAAGATCATGAGAATACCTGTTCCAATTTTTCCATTATAAAAACGATGAACCCCTAACACACCAAGAAAGAAAACTAATGCGAGGGTTATCATCCACTCTGGATTAATACGCATATCACTAATAATTGCATCTGTTTTACTGTTCACTATAGGCTGTGTAGTTGTTGATTCTGTTGGTTCCATAAAAATTAAATTATACTTTAATCATAATGCTTTTCTTATACATGTAAAGTGTATAAGAAAAGCACCCTCTAGCAAATCTTTATCTTTGCTTCCACTCTTTTTCTTGGCGAACCAAGACAGCTTCTGGTGTATGCGTTTCAGCAAGTATCATTTTGACTGTGCGCTCCATACGCACACCTTGTGACCCCTTTACATAGACCACATCACCTGGTTCAAGAAGACTAACAAGCTCTTTACCTGCGTCGATTGCTGTATCACATTGAATAATCGCTTCATCTGGCATCTTCTCATCAAGCGCACCCTCTGCTATCACACGAGACCGTATTCCCACAGTAATTAATTTATGACAAGATTTTGCTGCAATTTTACCGATCTTATAATGCTCATCACGAGTATAATTACCAAGCTCAAGCATGTCACCAAGCACGGCGATTTTTCTACCGTAAGTGTCTATCTCAGAGAGTGTTTTTAGGCCATGCTCTGTTGCTTTTGGAGAAGCATTATATGTGTCATCTATAATAACTGAGCCATTCATCCCCTGAAGTAAACGCATACGCCCTCGAGGTTTCTGCTCCTCTTTGAGAGCTTCACAAGCAGAATGTAGAGAAAGACCAAGTTCAGAAGCAACAGCAAGAGCAGGCAACGTTGCGTAGACTGATGACTTTCCAACAACTTCTGGCAATGTGAGATGTTCTTTCTCTCCAAAAATAGTAACATCTGCTTCCACTCCAGAAAGAGGATTCCCATATGTTTGCACCCTTGTGGCGTATATGTCTGTTTCTTTGTGCACACTAATGCCAACCTTTCTTCCCTCTGTGTTCTTCAGTAATTTTTCTGCATCATGATCATCATGATTATAAATAAAAAGACCACTATGCTTAAGAGCTTTTACAAGATACCCTTTTTCTTGAACAACAGCATCTCTGTCAGGGAAAAATTCAATATGCACTGGAACTTCACCAAACTGGGTAACCACAACAATGTCTGGTTTTATCCATGATGCTATAGACTGTATATCCCCTGGTCTATCAGCACCTATCTCAAGCACAAGATGCGTTGGATACTCTTTTGTAAAAGGCACGAACAACCCTCTAATAATAACAAAAAACCACTTAAGCGGACTACCCCATCCAGACTTCTCTCCTAAAATAGTAAGAGGCACCCCAAACTCACTATTCATACTCTTCTCGCTTCTTCTTACATGAAAATGATCCCTCATAACAGCATAGATAGCATCTTTTGTTGAGGTCTTACCTAGATTACCTGTTACCCCTATAATAAAGGGTTTATGTTTCGCAATAGTAAGTTTTGCTTCCCATGTAATAATGGTGAGAATAAATGGTTTAATGAGATCTTTCATACTGTCTATAAGATAAATAAAGAGTAGTATGTAGTGTATCATACAGTCTGTAATACCATGGAAGCTCTCACAACAAAAGAAAACACCACCCAATACTGTCATTGAGTGGTGTACAGAAGAAGCGTAAACACTATTCCTGCAAAAGATACAACATCTCCCCGTTATGAGAATATGGTTCTACAAGGCCAAGAGTGATGAGGAGCGATAGTTTTTGTTGTATCACCTCTAAGGTGAGGTTTTGATTCATCGCCTCAAGATCACAGAGACGTTGCCCTTTTCCAACAAAAAGCCCATCCAAACCTTGTGTATCTCGTGTCATATAATTTCCTTTTCTTTAGGTTACAACCATTTCAAATCTACACAAAAAGAATCTATCAGTCAATCACTCTTATAATACAACAAAGGGCAATGTACTACATATACATTGCCCTTTGTTGTTTAGTGTACTAGATCTTAGTATTTAATTTCTAAGATACTCATATTCTTTACACACACATTTCTTTACTTTCTTACCACTCCCACATGGACACATGTCATTACGTCCGGCTTTTGCTTTATCATGAGCAATGCCACTATCATTTTGTTTTGATGCGGTTTCTGGTATCACTTTTACAAAGCCAGAAGACTCCTCTCTTTGTGCTTGTTGTGCAGCAAAGAAACCGTCAATATTTTCCAAAAATACAATAAGTTCATTGTGAAGCGTAGACTCAAGTGAACGGAAAGCACGCAATCCTTCTTTTTTATACTCGACAAGAGGGTCGCGTTGTCCGTACGCGCGAAGATTCACAGTACTGCGCAAATGTTCCATTTGATCAAGATGTTCCATCCATAATGTATCAATTACTTGAAGCATCATGATCCGGAAAATATTTCGAACAGCTTCTTTACTGTAGCGTTCTTCCTTCTCAGTAATAACATCTTTTAACTCAGGTTTGTGAGCGATAAGTTCACCGAAAACTTCTTCAACTAAATCGTTATCACCGAAAAGTATTCTACGACGTTTAGAATAAATACTTGCACGTTGATGACTAAGGACATCATCATACTGTAATGTATGCTTACGTGTATCAAAATGGAAACCTTCTATCTTCTCTTGTGCACCTTCAAGAGCTCGTGAGACAAGACGTGACTCAATCGGCTCATCTTCAGGGATACCAAAACGACCCATCATCGCCTGAATGTTCTGAGACCCGAACACACGCATCAGATCATCTTCGAGAGAAACATAAAATTGTGTCTCACCATTATCACCCTGTCGTCCAGATCGCCCACGTAGCTGATTGTCGATACGACGAGCTTCATGGCGTTCGGTACCAATCACAAAAAGACCTCCGAGTAATGCAATTTCTTCTTTCTCAGCATCTGTTGCATTCGGACCACCAAGCTTGATGTCTACACCACGACCAGCCATGTTAGTAGCAATAGTTACCGCACCACGTTTACCAGCATTTGCGATAATCTCACCCTCCTTCTCATGATTTTTTGCATTAAGCACTGAATGAGGGACACCTTCGTGTTCAAGGTACTTTGAAATAGCCTCGTTTTTTTCAATAGAAATAGTACCAATAAGTACAGGTTGCCCCTTTTCATGGAGAGTTTTGACTGTTCTTGCAAGTGCTTGCCATTTACCTTTTTCTGTCTGGAAAATAAGATCAGGATGATCAGTACGCCGAATCTGATTATGTGTTGGGATAGGTGTAACAACAAGTCCGTACACTTTATAAAACTCTTCTTTTGAAGTCTCAGCAGTTCCTGTCATACCAGCCAACTTCTCATAAAAACGAAAATAATTCTGAAATGTAATAGATGCAAGTGTTCGAGATTCTTGTTCTATCTTTACACCCTCTTTTGCTTCTACCGCTTGGTGAAGTCCATCAGACCAACGACGCCCTGGTTGCATACGTCCAGTAAACTCATCGACAATAACAACACTTCCATCTCGAACAACATATTCTTTTTCACGAATAAAAAGAGCCTTCGCTCGTACAGCAGTTTCAAGATGATGTACATACTTCATACCCTCAAGTGAATACATGTTAGAAATATTGAGCGCTTGCTCTGCTTTTGTGATACCAGATTCAGTAAGCGAAATTGCTCGTTGCTTTTCATCAACAGTATAATCTTCTCCAAGAATGAGAGAGTCTGCAATACCGGCAAATGTACTATACATATCACTAGATTCTTGAGCAGGAGCAGAAATGATAAGTGGTGTACGAGCCTCATCTATCAAAATAGAGTCTATTTCGTCAACAATTGCATAGTGATGCTGAGGTTGTGAGAGCGCATCTTTACTATAGCCAATATTGTCACGGAGATAATCAAAACCAAATTCATTATTAGTACCATATGTTATGTCTGCTTTATATGCATCCTGACGACCACATGGTCTTAAGAAATCATAGACAACTTTATATGCACCAACTTCATTGCGAATACTATTATCTTCACTCTCTTCTTCTTGAGTAAGATGAACACTGTCATACAAGTATGCAGATTGATGATTAAGTACAGAAACCGAAAGACCTAGAGCATCATACACCTGACCCATCCATACCGCATCACGACGAGAGAGATAATCATTGACGGTAACCACATGAACACCACGACCTGTAAGGGCATTAAGGTACGCAGGGAGTGTCGCTACAAGTGTCTTTCCTTCCCCTGTACGCATTTCGGCAATATGCCCACGATGAAGCAAAATACCTCCAATAACCTGCACACGATAATGCATCATATGAAGAGTACGACGTGAGGCTTCACGTACAAGAGCAAATGCTTCTGGAAGAACTTCTTCTAAAATCTTCTTTTCTTTATCTTTAAGCGCTTGTCCTTCGAGTCCGTGTAGCTCTGCAACCACTCGCTCCTTAAGTGTAAGGCTTTTTGCTTTTAGCTCATCATCTGAAAGAATTTTAAGTGGTTCTTCTTGCGCAAAAACAGCGTCAATAATTGGAGTTAATTTTTTAATAGTTTTCTTTGATTCATCAGGAAAAAGGTTTTCGATGAAAGGAATTGCAAGTGACATAATTGCTAGAGTATAGCACAATTTGTATCTTTTTTGGAGTATCGTATCTATCAATAAAAATAAGAAAAGGGAATCTATACAGGTTACTCTGTACCTCTATCTTGGCACACATGACATATACCCACACATAAGACTAAACACTAGACTATATAAGAGTACTGGTAATTTCTTAAGACTGTATGTATATCGTATACACAATAAAAGAACTCTACCGAAAAGAAAAAGACACCTCGGGAGTGGTGTCTTTTTCTTATGAGGACAAGCACATGACTATGCACGCTTTGCTGTCTTCTTTGCTGCTTTCTTAACAACCTTCTTAGCAACCTTCTTCACAGCTTTTTTAACTGCTTTCTTGGCTACTTTCTTTGTTGCTTTCTTTGCTACTTTCTTTGCTGCCATAAAAATTTTTATTATGCAAAATGAGAGTGCTTATAATTTTTTGATCACGACCGTTGATCAATATACTCTCTGTATCTAAGTATGACACTCGTACGCATACATACAAGTGATATGAGTATCTTTTCTGTGGATAACTCATAATTTTCTCTTATCTTGTTTTTGCAAATGCGAAGAAGTTGCAAATAAAGAAGAGAGACCTGCAATAACAAAACAGTATAATGCTACTACATACAATCTATATAGTGAATCATGTACACAAATTATCTTACACAAAACTACTATCGGTACTTAGTTACACATCTATAAAGTTAAGACAGTTACTCCCCTCATTACTTTTTAGATATACAATCAACAACACATCTCTAAATAAATAAAAAGCGTCCACAACGTGGACGCTTTTTATTTATTTACTTAGAGAGGAGCCTCTCGCTCCATAACTATGTTTCTTTGCAATACAGCGACAACCAAAAGGGAGAATATGTTCCTTAACAAACTCCTCACCATAGTCGAATGTAATTTCATCACCTTCTTTGATGTTTTTAATCGCACGAATAAAGACACGATCTTTCTTTATTTCACTTTCACTATTAGATGCACTTTCACATGCATGGTTAGCATATCGTGCGATATTCCATGCAGGAGACCCGTCTATTGTCTTTGCTCTATTCACTTCAAAAAGATATTCATTTTCTGCTTGTTCTTCTGCTTCTTTTGCTGTCAAAATATTACCAATATATTCAATAATAAGATCGCCTTTCTTGATATCTTCTCCAGCAAAAAGACCCATCTCGGCACTCCCTTTCTTTACTTTTACTATTTTAAAATGATGATCAGGAAGTGTCTGTGTAGTTTTGTTTTTTTTGTCTACTGTTTTAACTACTTTCTTAACGACATTCTTTACCGCTTGAGGAGAAAGCGTTCCCCCTTTCTTTAAAATAACTGTTTGTTTCTTTTTCATGATACGGGAGAGTATATCAAATGACTGAAGTATTGGCTCGTAACAAGATACTCATCAACGTATCAGATACTACTACGAGGATACGTGTGTACCTTTAATGATTTTTTTATTGACACTCTTTTTATGATAGTATTACTACTATATGAAACAAGTTCCAGAACAACTTACAAAACCTTTTAATGCAGTAGACATAGAGTCACGTATTTATAAAAACTGGGAGGAGTCAGGTTATTTTAATCCGGACAACCTCATACATGCAACAAAAGAACCCTTCACAATCATACTCCCTCCTCCTAATGTTACTGGAACCCTTCATACCGGACATGCAATCATGCTTGCGATACAAGATACACTTATACGATATAAGCGTATGAATGGACACAAGACACTATGGCTCCCAGGAACTGATCACGCAGCGATAGCAACACAATCAGTAGTAGAAAAAAAAATTCAAAAAGAGGAAGGAAAATCTCGTCATGACATAGGTCGTGAAGAGATGCTCTATCGTATCAATGAGTTCGCTCGTTCATCACAAGATACAATACTTTCTCAGTTTCGATCCATGGGAGCTTCTCTTGATTGGTCACGTCTAGCTTTTACTTTAGATGATACCCGTAATTATGCTGTGCGTACTATGTTCAAAAAAATGTACGATGACGGACTTATTTATCGTGGGGAACGCATCGTAAACTGGGATCCAAAAGGTCAGACCACTATTTCTGATGATGAGACTGTTACCGAGGAACGTAAAGGCATACTTTATACGTTTAAATACAGTCACGACTTTCCTATCCCAATTTCTTCTACTCGACCAGAAACTAAAGTGGGAGATGTGGCGGTTGCGGTACACCCTGATGATGAACGTTACAAAGAATACATAGGCAAGACCTATGAATGTGTCTTTGTTGGATGCCCTATTTCTATACAAATTATTGGAGATACTGCGGTAGAAAAAGAGTTTGGCACAGGCGCGCTTGGTGTCACTCCAGCACACAGTGCCATAGACTGGGATATCAAAGAACGACACAATCTTCCTTCAAAACAAGTTATTAATGAATATGCAAAAATGTATGGCTTGGCAAATGAAGAGTTAAATGGGAAAAAAGTTACTGATGCTCGTGATTATATTGTATCAAAACTGCGAGAAGAAGGTCTTCTTATAGAAGAAAAAGAGGTAATTCAAAGCATTCCGACAGCAGAGCGTACAGGAGGAGTAATAGAACCCCTACCAAAGCTACAATGGTTTATTGCAGTAAATAAACCATTTGCTCATTTTGGTAAAGAAACAACACTAAAAGAACTTATGTATCGTGCTGTTGAAGGTAAAAGTACGACTATTATTCCAGATCGTTTTGAAAAAGTATATTTTAACTGGATAGAAAATCTTAAGGATTGGTGTATTTCTCGTCAGATATGGTACGGACATCGTATCCCTGTATGGTACAGAGACTCTGAAGTATACGTTGGAGTAACCGCACCAGAAGGAGAAGGGTGGGCTCAAGATGACGACACTCTTGATACATGGTTTTCATCTGGTATGTGGACATTTTCAACACTTGGATGGCCAAATAATACTGATGACATGAAACTTTTTCACCCAACATCATTACTTGAGACAGGGCATGACATTATCTTTTTCTGGGTGGCTCGCATGGTACTTTTTTCTATGTATACCTTTAATCAACCACCATTTAAACATGTATACCTGCACGGACTTGTACGTGATGCACAAGGTCGCAAAATGAGTAAATCAATCGGCAATGTACTTGACCCTCGTGATCTTTCCTTTAAGTATGGAACTGATGCTCTTCGTATGTCCCTTCTTGTAGGTAACGGCGCGGGAAATGACTTAAAACTTGGAGAAGATAAAGTAAAAGCTTACAAACTTTTTGCTAACAAAATATGGAACGCAACTCGTTTTGTGTTAGAAAAGACAAATGATTTCGAAAACACTGCTATTACTTTGACAGAAGAAGACGACGCCACCTATACAGCATGGAGAGAAAGGCATTCAGATATCACAAATGATATAGAACACTATCGTCTACATCTTGCTTCAGAGAAAATATATGATTACTTCTGGAAAACTTTTTGTGATGAGATTATTGAAACAAGAAAAGTGAGAATCATGGAACACAATCAAAAAGAAAGTGCTCAGAAACTTCTTCTTCTTCTACTTCGTGAACAAATAATAACACTACATCCATTTATGCCATTTATAACAGAAGAGATCTGGACCTATATCAAAGAAGATAATGACCCTCTCCTTCTTGTTACACACTGGTAACACTTGCTTTAACACACAAGCTAACTGATATCGATCTTTGCTATCTTTAATTAAAGATGTTTTGTAACACACCACATACCACTCTTATGTTGTTCTATTCCACCTTTAACTAGATAAATGTACAAGTATTCTCTAAACTGTGGATTACTTTTGTTCTATTGACGATTTTACATATATACTACATGTATACACACTTAAGTCGTCACAATTATTTATGCTTAAAGAAAAGAAATCATTTTTTGAACGTCTTGCTGGTTCAATCAGTATCGAAGATGAAGATGAGCAACTAGACTTCTCTCCAGAAATGGAAGATGAACCTGAAGAGGAAGTACCTATTAAACACGTCTCACCACAAAGTAGATCTCAAGCGGTACCTCATATAACAAAATCAAGAATTCATCACACTCCAACCATTGAAGAAGAACCCCTCGCTGAAGAAGAGGAAGAACTTGAGGAAGGAGAGCTTTCTGTTGATGTATACCAAACTCAAAGTGAAATTATTATTGAAGCAATGGTTGCTGGAGTAAAACCAGAAGATCTCCATATCTCTATCACTCGTGACATGGTAACAGTTAAAGGACGACGTGATGGAAACACTCAAGTTTCTCATGATGACTATTTCTACAAAGAACTCTACTGGGGAACATTTACTCGCACAATCCTCCTTCCTCACGAAGTTGAAATAGAAGAAGCCGAAGCTGTAGAAAAGCATGGTCTTCTAATTATTCGTCTACCAAAAGTGGATAAAGCTCGCCAAACAAAACTCAAAGTAAAAAGTATTTAGTTACACAATACAAGAGTGCCCACAAGGTGCTCTTTTGTTACTTATTAGTAAGTTACTCTACATCTATGAAAGATACCTGTCATGAAAAACATGGACGCTCACTCGCAAAAGCAGTTAGCTATCGAGTCGTAAGCATCGTAGCAGACCTAGCACTAGTATTTATACTGACACGCAAAATAGAACTTACTTTGGGTATTGTTGCTATAAGTAATACTGCAAGTATTTTTATCTATTATTTCCATGAAAGAACATGGAACGGAATACACCTAGGGAGACGACCAGAAAAATAATATATCAGCATATATAAAAAACCACCAATAAAGGTGGTTTTTAGTATCCCGCTACGAGGAATTATCCTGCGTACTTTGCGGTAAGTGATGTTGTCGCTCTCACATATGCTTTCACTCTATCCATCTCGATGGGATGAAGGGCGTTACCACTTCTTCTTAATTGCCCCTGAGCATCAAAACTTATCTTTGGATACTCTCTAAGTATCGGATCAAGTAAGTGCACAGTCTCAGGACCAATACCACCAGCAACAGCAAGTGAATGTTCGGGAAAAGCTTTTGATACTTCTCCAAGAACGGTGAGCACTTCTTCTGGATTAAAAGGTCTTCCACTACCCATACCATAATCAACAAGTATGTAATCAGCACAATCCTTGTACCGAAGCACATCAGAAAGAAGCGTAACCCCTCTTTTCCTCGAATCATTAATAGCAATTTTACTTACTTGCAAAATGATGGAAAGATGTGGAAAATTTTTTTTCACATCTTCAAGCAAAGAGATGTGAGGCCACACCATATCAAGCTGAAGACCGGAAAGACCACTCCCAGACAATGTACACGCGGTAATAAGGTCTTCTGATGATGTTTTTGGATACGTGACATAATCAGCCCAATGCAACACATTAAAAACAGTAGGGTCTTTCATAAATAATTTCTGCAACCCTTTTGGCTTCAACCAAATAGTCTCCCATTTTCTTTCTGTTGGGATACCATGAAATGTTTTATAACTCATCATTGCTCCGACATGAAGCATACGATGAGAATCTTTATGAATAAAACGTTTCGCCACCTCCACCTGATCATATGTAGTAAAATCAGTAACACCAACATACGAACACTGCTGAGAACCTTTCAAAAAACTCATGTGAGACTCCTTAAAAGAACAAATAATTATAGTATCTTACACGAAAAAAATAAAAAAAGAAACTCTTTTATGGAGACAACTACAGGCTTTATAGAGTGACAAACCTTACATATTATGAAGGTTGCTTATTTTGCTGTGCTTGGACCCAGGCTCGAACTGGGGACCTATTCCTCTTCAGGGAAGCGCTCTACCAACTGAGCTATCCAAGCATATTTACTATTCTGTAGCAGAATACCACTGTTGTACTATTGTAGCATAAAATAATGTCTGCTTCAATATTTTAAATTATCTATGATAAAAAATTATTGACCACTTGTTGCTGATTTCTGGAGACCTTCAAGTACTTGATTAATAATCTTTGCTTCTGGTAATTGGTCCTTTAACACATTAAGATGTAGCAATGCTTCGTTAATCTTTCCAGAGTTTTCAGATAAAAACATAACAACAGGACGAAGATAATAATACATACCCCCAAGAGCTCCGAGAATAACGAGCCAATACAAAACACGAAAAACATTACCCATATATTGCTGACGTCTAATCGACTTGAGTATCTCGTGATTCTCGAGTGTCATCTGATAAATATGTTCTAATTTTTCTTCGTTGTTTAGTTTTTTATCTAACATAGTATTAGTATACCATGTAGCTACCAAGACCACTTGTTTATGTTCACACTATTTGACTCATGATACAACGACATAGCACTAGAACACATTGTTAGATTGCTGGCAGGAAGTTCGGTCACAAGTCTACCTTGCTTTGCTCGAAGTGGACTCGCGCGCCCTATTCGATTTCTGACGTAAGGCACGCAGGTGCCTTACTCCTAAATACCGCAAATATAGCGGATTTGAAATCAGTTCTTGTACAACCATCTGAGAAGACTAGGTTCACAGTTTGGGCAATAACAAGCCAAGCAGGTGATGTCTTCAACATAAGGGCAGTTGCCCTAAGTCGCTCAGAACGCAGTATGTGGGCCGAAGTGACCATGAAACAAACTGAGCTTCTCTCTGATATTCTTTATCTTGTGGTTGTTGACCCGCTTTGGGGAGAACAGCACCCAACTCGTCGCATTACCATCTTTCGGAGTCAAAAAAAACGACTCAATGAACTGGTAGAGCAGGTGTGTCAGTTACACGGCAGTAATGCCTGCTGGCATATTTCTTCTTGTGAATAATTAGAAGCCCAAACACCGAGCAGTTTCTTGCTCGGTGTTTTTTTGTTTGTGATTTAAGCCTCTCAGTCTATCTCACATGGTTGTGCTCTCGGCAGGAATCGAGCCCTCTCGGTCTCACTAGAGAGGTAATTGAAAAATATAACTAAAATAATTAAGGGTTTATTATGTACGATTTTGTAATTAAATCTACTTGGTTACCTTAACAAAATACCAACCTAAAAATGTTTATTGTCTTTGGCGATTTTTCTAATTTCCATCAAAATAACCCCTAATATGTTTCTACCTTTTCCATCACAAACACCCCACAAGGTATCATTCCACGTATTTCCTTCAATAAGTTCCTTTTCACCAGTCTCTTCTAATTTATTTAACATATCTTTCGTGTTAAATTTTTGGAGAAGAATATCGATCATAATTTTTATACGTTTATCTTCCCAATTTTTATCAACATAATCATATTTACGCAAAACATCTGCAATAATTTTAATATTTCCTGCTGTCATTCTTGTGTCTGTAAATAAATCATTAGAGTACACAATATCCTCTGCATATCCTCTTAATTTTAAAGATTCTCTAATTTCTTGTCTAACTTCTTCACTTACCCTACTCCAATCGACATTATAAAACTTTGCTGACTGATATGCATGCTCTACACTTGGGTATGTTCGACCTTCTAAAACAACAGGTGTAGCATAAAAATTAGATAAAAATGTCGCATGAAAACTAAGTACCGCGTTTTCTTCTGTGAATAAAGAATAATCAACACCTGACTCATTCACATGAGCCATCACACGGGCATATATTTGGTCTATAGTATTAAGAGATTTTCCTTCCATATCTTTATAATATCTTATTATCTTCTTCTTTTCAACGATTTCCTTTAAATCAACTTTAGGGTCAATAGCTTTAGAAACTAGTAAAATATTAACTGCATCTTTATAAATATCTTTATTTGCAACATGTGTTCTTTTGACGCTGTATTTGTCTATTTCACTTCTAGTTGTATCCGCTTCGGCAACAGCACAAAAAACCTGAACCTCGGGATTTAAATCATGAATTAAATCTTTTAAAAACTGTAGTGTTCTTCCTGTAGACGTGTTATCATCGCAAATTAACAGAGAATTAATACCACCTTCAGAAAATTTCACAGCATTTGATTGTGTTAAATTACCTCCACTTTCCTCACCAGAAAACTGTTTAAGTGAATGTAAAGAAACAGGTAACAAAACTAACTTAGTATTGCTATTACTCATCTTATCTATAAATACTTTAGTGGTTATAGCAAATTCTGTTCCACCTGATGGTACTCCCACTACTACATCAATATTTTTATATCTATTTGCGCAGAGTAATGATGACCCTATAATAGTTAATGAGTGTGTTGCTTCAGGCCTGGAAACATAAAAACTGGGAAGTTTATATTCTTCATGATAACCAATCAACTTAGTAACAACCTCATCGACAACGGAAGACGTGTGAGCGTAGTCAATTGTCTTTATATCATTTAAATCACTGTTTAAGACTAAATCAACGGAACGACCGATAGTAGATTCTACACATGAAACTAGTTTAGTTCTAGTGATCTCATATTCCTTTGTTGTGTCTATATTTTGTAACCCAACTTTTTCTTGATATACAAACGCATTTAATATTGTTATTAAACTATTTTTTAGATAATCTAATAATAAAAGTTTTTCTAATTTAGAAAGCGTACTGTCACTGAAGGATTCTATAACCCTGTGTACAGTTTCTTGGTATTTCTTAATTTTTTGAACTGATGTTAAAGCAGAATCCAAACTACAAATATAATCATACCCTCTTGTTGTTAATAACTTACCGCCAGCACTTTCACCTTCTTTTTTAAAGAACTGAGATGAAAAATTAAAACTAGAGACATCAACAGAACCATCCGCTAATGTATTTTCCTCAAAAAATGAAACCACTTCTTTATCAACATTTGGCATTGAAAGAAATAATCTCCTCGCTTCTGCCTCATTGTTTCTTGTGACACCTCGAACTTCTTCTTTGTTAATGTTGGCATCAAGTTCGGTTACATTTAAAGTTTTTTATCTAGTGAGACGTTTCTATTATTCCAAGGGATATTTTCCATATCCATAAATTGGAACATTTATCATTTAAGGACATAACAAAAAAATATGGTAATTTTATATATACATATATTTATTATTTTTTCAGAAAAGTTATTGTTCTGGTTGTTGTTACTAAAAACCAAATCATCTCGGTCTCACTAGAGAGGTAATTGAAAAATATAACTAAAGCGCTCGCAAGTTCGATGTACTAGCGGGGACGTATTTTCTATTCTCGAAAAACCTAGTATTTAGGCCTCTCGTTTGGTCTCACTTCAATGTGCTCTCGGCAGGAATCGAACCCACATTAACCCCTTAGGACGGGGCTGTTCTATCCATTGAACTACGAGAGCGTATCTCTATACTAACAAAAAATTGAGCATTCTGCTCAATTTTTGATTATACACAAATAAACAACTACTCAGCAATCCCAAGAATCCTAGCCATCATATCTTGGTTAAAGCCCACCATTACCTCATCACCAATTTTTATTACTGGCACACCAAGTTGTCCTGTCATCTCCACCATCTCTTTTCTTTTATCCATACTTTCTGCAACATTATAATCAGAAAAAGGAATATTCTTCGCTGAAAGCCAATCCTTTGCCATATGACAAAAATGACATGACGGCGTGCTATAAATTTCTACTTTTTTTATTGTATTTGTATCCATATATCATGAAGTATACTCATATACCGTCAAAAAACAACTACTTTGAAAATCTTGTATTCCACATCACCGAAAGATGTTCCCATATAGTCATAGTTTCTCTCACATCACTTACTGGATTCTTTTCATCATCGTATACAACAATGACACCTTCTCCATCTTTTACAACAGGATACGTAACACGTACATATTCCTCGAAGCCTCTGTCAGTTTTAATGAACTCATTTTTTTTCCTACTCTCAAATACTTTCTTTTCTATCTCTACACGTTCTTGTTCTGACTCTTTTTTAAGAGCATTGACATCCATGCGTTTTGTGTTGAGTTCCATAATAGAACGCAACAATAGAATAACAAGTAAAAAAAGTACCACAATGGTCACCTTCGAGTACAGCACTGTTCTTACTATATACTTTTGTTGATATTCTTTCATTGCTTTGTTAGTATGTATATATTCTAACACGAACCCTTATTACAAAAATCATTTTGAAACGTACTTATGATATTTAATACAAAAAATAGAAAAATTATTGAAAAGATATGGGCAGGCATCTCGATTATCGCTATTATAGGAATGCTCGCTTTCTCGATTATCGCAATTCTTTAATACATATTTTATTCTAAAAAAGACGTAAACTTTCTTAGTTTGCGTCTTTTTTAGAATCTTTTATATACCAACTATACAGGAGAGAATCTAGTTTTTATTTTCTTTATTTCTCACTAGGTTTCATCATCTGAAGAAATGTGTCATGAGAAATAGATACCTTTCCTTCACGTTGCATTCTCTCTTTTCCTTTCTTCTGCTTTTCGCGTAACTTCATCTTACGGGTAATATCTCCACCATAGAGATAACCAGTTACATCTTTCTTCATCGCAGCAATAGAGCGTGAAGCAACAATACGCCCATGAACATATGCTTGTATTTTTATTCTAAAAAGCTCTGATGGTAGAATTTTTTCAAGCTTTTCAACAACCTCTTCTGACTCTTCACGAGAACGATATTCTGGTATAACACGAGAAAACGCAGCAACGCGTTCTTCTGCTACATACACATCAAGACGTGTAACATTCGCAGGTTTCATCTCTCCTGGTTTATATGCAATTGAAGCATATCCTGATGTTGCACTTTTCACTTCATCAAAAAAGTTTCTCATAAGCTCACGCAAAGGCATATCTATTATCATCTGCACTCGATCATGTCCCCAATCAACCATATCAGAAACTGTCGCCTCATGAATATGCAATAACTGCATGAGCGGACTCACATACTCATGTGGAGTAATAATAGTAAGAATAATCCACGGCTCACGAACAGAAAGATATCCTCCATGATCAGGAAAATGTATCGGTGTATAGACCATCTCTACAGTATCATCCTTCAAGGTTACTTCGTAGGTAATTGACGGTGTTGTAATAACAAGCTCTTGATCAAACTCTCTTCGTAGACGCTCTGTCACAATCTCAAGATGAAGCATTCCAAGAAAACCACAACGAAAACCACGCCCAAGCGCTCCGGACGACTCCTCTTCAAATGTGAGAGAAGAATCTGACAACTTAAGCTTAGACAAAGAAGTACGGAGATCATCAAATTCATCTTGCGTCTCAGGATACAACGACGCAAACACAAGAGGTACAGGCTCCTGATACCCTGGGAATGCCGGAAGCGGTCTCGTAAATGTAGTAACAGTATCTCCAACACGAGCAATACCTGGCTCTTTGATGCCTGTCACAATATATCCAATCTCACCTTTTGATAAAACTTTTGTTTCTCTTTTTTCTGGAGAAAAAGTTCCAACTTCTCGAATAATAAAACGATGCTTAGACTGAACAAACAAAAGATCTTCACCTGCTTTCACTTCACCATCCAAAATACGAACATACAAGATAACACCTTGATGATTAGAGTACTCAAAATCAAAAATAAGCGCACGAGATTGTTTTGCAGAATCAACAAACTGAGAGACAGGCGCTGGAACTCTTTCTATTACAGCCTCAAGAAGCTCAGACACTCCCTCTCCTGTCTTTCCAGAAACAGCAAGAATATCTTCTTTCTTACAGCCGAGTAGTGTGACGATTTCATCCTTTACTTCATCAGGGTGAGCAAGCGGGCTGTCAATCTTATTAACAACAGGAATAATGGCTATCCCCGCAGACTGCGCCATTTCGAGCGTGGTGAGTGTTTGTGCTTGTACACCTTGTGTCGCATCCACAAGAAGAAGAGCTCCTTCTACAGCTCGTAGCGAGCGAGAAACTTCATATGAAAAATCAATATGCCCTGGTGTATCGATAAGATTTAAAATATACTCTTCCCCTGTTTTTTTAGATATACACTTCATTCTCACCGGAGTCATCTTAATGGTGATACCTCGCTCACGTTCAAGTTCCATACTGTCTAGTACTTGGTCACGCATTTTTCGATTTTCTACGGTATGGGTGTGTTCAAGCATTCTATCTGCAAGAGTAGATTTACCGTGGTCAATATGCGCAATAATTGAAAAATTTCTGATATTCATAGAGTAATTATAATCTCTTTCTACTATAAAGTGTGAAAATGAGCAAGAAATTAATAATAGACATTGCTACAACACCATAAACAAGACTAATAACTCCTTGTTCTTGCGTACTATAACAAACAATAACTGCAATCAATGAAGCAACAAGATTAGAGTAAAAAACACTCTTAGTATCTTTTATAGAGTACAAACTAATAGAAAAATACCCCGTCATCATTTGAAATGGAAATATAATAAGAAACCCAACAAGGAAAAATCGTATCATTGATTCAAATGGAGTGCTATCATATAGCACCCAAACAATGATATCTTGTGTTCCATATATAGCCAACGATATGATAACCCCAATAAGACCGAGAGCTCCCACATATAATCTAACAGTCTGTTTATACTCATGTATTTTATTTTCTATAAACTCCTTAGAAAGAACTGGGAGGCTCGCGGTAGTCACACTCTGTTGCACCACTTGTGATGCAGCCTCAGTAATACGCTGAGCAAAGAGGTAACTAGAGAGAATACCTGGTCCAAGTGTGGTTGCGAATCCTGTAAAGAAAATAATTCGCACCTGAGTAAGTACATTTACTCCTGTACGCGGAATACCAAGTACAAAAATCTCTCGTACATGTTTCCATGAAAAATATGGCAAGACTTCTAACATCTTCATATGTCGCAATGACAACAATTGTATACAAAAAGAAGCAAATGCTCCTACAATAACACCGTAAATGAGGCCATGTGCTCCATAAGAAGGATAGAAAAAAATAATACCACTGATAACCCCTAAAGAATATCCAAGAGGAGCAATTCCATAGAGTACAAAATGATTTTTCATTTGAGCAAAACAAGAGATGAGAGATGTGAGACCAAGGAGTAGTGGCTGAATAAGCATAATCCTACTTACTGAGATAAATGTCACTAGTTGTTCTTCTGTAAAACCTGGAACAATATACCGTGCATATAGTGGTAGCGTAAAAAATAAAATGCCCCCCACAAGAGATATAGCCCCACCAAAAAAGAGGGAAATAGAAGATAGCTTATGTCGAGGATCAAGGACATGACCACTCTTGTTCTCTATTGTAAGAAACGGTATCACTGTCGCAGCAGTCACAAATGATAAGGAGAGAGAATAAAGCAGGTCTGGTATACGAAATGCAGCATTATAAATATCCAACACATGACCAACTCCAACATGAGTAGCAAGTAGTCTGTCACGAACAATACCCAACAAAACGGAAGCAATACTAAAAATAGCGAGTAATACAGAGTTTTTGAGAATCATAACAATATGAGACAGTATACCACGAGAAAACACTACTCTTGCGAGTAGTGTTTTCATTTGTCTTTATCTATAAGCCGAATTCTGTGTTTGTGTAGACATGTATCTGGGCATAGTGTTACCAATCTGCTCAAGCGACACTCTCTTATATCACACTTTCGTGTCACACAAGAGCACGGTCTTGCACACACGTAAGGATTTAGCCGTTTCAATTATGTGTTACCACATACATCATCCGTACACAATTTCTTCTGCACGGAGCCTCCAGCTTTCGCTTCGGGCGTCACTGCTCGCACCTCTATGGTCACCCACGACGGGCGTTACCCGCTACGCTTTCTTACTATTACTACTAAGCTGTGTGTTCGGACTTTCCTCCCTCTTATCTCAAAGATAAAGATAAAAGAGTGTCTACCCGACAAAGACTTTATTACTGTACAATACTTTTCTTTTTTACACAAGAGTCAGTCAGAACTACTTCAGTATACCCCCTCATTGTTCTCGTATTACACACTACAGAAACCTTATTCAGTAATTTTAACCTTTGACCCAAGATAGAGGTCGAATTTTTCAGCAAGTCCTTTATTTATCTCAAGAACATAACTAGCATCTGCTTGATTAATAAAAGTACTTGGGTAAGAACTTGGTTCGACATTTCTCTCAACCCACACCACTACACCATTGTGGTTAATCCAGATAATATCAAGAGCAAATTTCATATCTTTCATCCAAAAACCATACCGTCCAGGATGATCGAAGACAAAGAGAAGTCCTTCGTCGTCGGTCATACTATCTCGACCTGACAAACCAAGCTCTCGAGATGCATAAGTATTCGCAACTTCTACTTGAAGTGCTCCTTTTGGCATAAGAACAGTAACATCATGACGTATCCACTTCTCAAAAACAGGAACCTCACATACATGTGATAAGAAACATTTAAAACCATACATAGTTGAAAAAAATAACCCAACTAAAAGTAGTACAAAAGAAATAGTTCTTAATACTTTTGTAGGTTGTATTTTTTTCATAACCAAAAAGATTCTTTTTTGCGTTTATTTTCTACCGGCGCGAGCACGTTCTGAATCTGTTAACAACTGTTTACGAAGACGTACAGACTTTGGTGTGACCTCAAGATATTCATCAGCGTTCATGATTTCAAGACCACGCTCAATCGATATCTCCCATGCAGGAACAAGTACGATCGCCTCATCAGCACCTGATGAACGCATGTTAGAAAGTTGTTTTCCTTTTGTTGGGTTCACCATCATCTCTTCACCTTTTGAGGTGTTACCGATAACCATACCCTCATATACTTCTGTAGTAGGGAGTATGTAAATAACACCTCTATCTTGAAGATTCCAAAGAGAAAACGCAAGGGCTTTCCCTGTTGCCATAGAAGTCATTGAGCCAACAAGACGACGCTGAATATCTCCCGCATATGGACCAAATTTAAGAAATCGAGCAGAAAGAATACCTAGGCCTTTAGTATCTATCACAAACTCTCCACGATATCCAAGAAGACCACGTGTTGGAATTTCTGCTTTGATACGACTGATGCCATTTTTTTCTGACATATCAGTAATCATTGCTTTACGACGACCAAGTTTTTCCATGACAACACCAGAAGACTCTACAGGAACATCAATCACGAGCTCTTCGTACGGCTCTTCTTTTACACCATCTTTTTCATGGAAAATAACTTGAGGCTGTGAAACCTGAAGCTCATATCCTTCGCGACGCATAGATTCAAGAAGTACACCGATGTGTAATTCTCCACGTCCATACACAAGATACTTATCAGTATCAAAATCAACACGAAGACCAACGTTAATCTCAAGCTCCTTCTCAAGACGATCACGAATCTGACGCCCCGTAACGAACTTTCCTTCCTTTCCAGCAAAAGGAGAATCGTTAACAAGGAAATTAAGAGCGATAGTCGGTTCGTCAATCTTAATAGCAGGCATTGCTTCCTGTGTTGCATTTTTAATAAAAGTTTCACCAATATAAATATCAGAAAATCCTGCAACCATGACAATATCCCCCGCCTCTGCAGTTTGTGCATCAACTCGTTCAATACCATTAAAGGTAAACATTTTTGTTATCTTACCTTTACGCACATCACCATCTGGTTTCTTTACAACAAGCTCCTCACCAACACGTGCAACACCATCATATACACGACACACCGCCATACGACCGAGGAAGTTATCATATGCAAGATTAAAGGCCTGTGCCATAAATGGATTATTGATATCACCTGTCGCCTTTGGTACTTTTTCAAGAATAGTATCAAGAAGTGGAGTAAGATCTTTTCTTTCGTCGTCGAGGTTTCTCATAGCAACACCTTCGCGTCCAATTGCATACACTGTAGTGAAATCGAGCTGTTCATCATTTGCTCCAAGTTCCATAAAAAGCTCAAACACTTCATCGTGAACACGAGTTGGATCAGATGCAGGTTTATCAATTTTATTGATAACAACGATAGGTTTAAGTCCAAGCTCAAGAGACTTCTTAAGGACGAAGCGAGTTTGTGGCATAGGTCCTTCCTGAGCATCAACAACAAGAAGCACAGAGTCTATAGAACGAAGAACACGTTCTACTTCTGATCCAAAATCTGCGTGACCAGGAGTATCCAAAATATTAATCTTTACTCCTTTATATGGAACGGAAGTATTCTTTGCGGTAATAGTAATACCACGTTCTTTTTCCATTGGATTAGAGTCCATAGTCTGTCCCTCCTGACCAACACCACACTGCTTCATGAGACCATCTGTAAGTGTTGTTTTCCCGTGGTCTACGTGAGCGATGATAGCGATGTTACGAATTTCTTGTTGCATAAAGATAAATGATAGAGATCAGAGTTTAGTGACTAATAATAATACTGACTCTCTAGAAAAATACGAAGCGGAACAAAAGCCGCCTAGGTTGCTACTATAATAACACATTTTTATCGATAGCGCTAGTATTTTGCGAGATACTTTTATGGTGTATACTGGTGGTCTGAGACCTCTTGAACCCTTGCAACATAGTCTCAACATGACATTGCTACACAATGAAGTGAGGGTCTACACGACGCACACCACTTGGGTATGTTCGAGGGGTCTCAGACCAAATACTGTGGTTCATGCAAACCACACCAACCAGAAGGTAGCTCCTTCTGGTTTTTTTATATATCTATTTACCAATCACCTCTTTCAAAAAGGCTTTATTGTTTGGCTTTCTTCCCAAAAATACAGTGATGAGTTTTATCTCATCTTCAGATGACCCTTTCTCGAGCACTTCATGACGCCACTTCATCCCAATCTCATGATTTGTCATCACATTCTTGTTGCCTTTTGTCTTAAAACTTTCAAAAGCATCACATGCGTAGACAAGCGCCCAAAGGTATGAGTAATATCCAGCATCGTAACCAACAAGGTGTCCAAACCCCGCAGGAAACAACGTCTCCTTTTCTGGTAGATCAATACCTGTGTACATCTTATGTAGCTTGCGGTAGGTCGCCCTTGCATCTTTTACTTTTCCTGTATGAAGATCGAGATCGAGCTTCCCTTGGACAAGCTGTCTGGTGTAGAAGTAGGCATTTAAAAACACTTTTCCTTCAATGATGCGACTCACCATACTAGTATCCATCTGTGCGCCTGTTTTATAATGTTGTGAGAGTTTTGTCATAACCTCTTTATTCCAGACCCAGTTCTCCATAATTTGAGACGGTGTCTCAACAAAATCCCATGCCACATTAGCTCCTGCCTGTGATTCAAGTCGTGCACGAGAAAGAGTCATATGGAGTAAATGCCCAAATTCATGGAATAGTGTTTCTACTTCATTAAGCGAAAGAAGTGACGGTATTTTTTTTGTTGGAACTGGAAAATTACAGACCATCGTTGACAAAGGAGCTATATATTCTTCACTTTTGTAAGACTGCTCTTTTGAAACAATGACATCAAACATTGCAGCATGACCATACTTCCCTTCTCGAGGATATAGATCCATCATAAAGTAGCCAATAAGCGCACCAGAGACATCGTGTATCTGGTACATACGAACATCTTTGTGCCACAAGACAACAGGACGCTCTGTAATTACAATAGAAAAAAGATTTTCGCATAGACTAAAAAGTTCTTGAAGAACATGAGTAAGTGGAAAATATTCTCTCACTGTTTCAGGATCTAAATCATAGAGCTTCTTTTTTAGACTGGTTGCAACATAACTCACATCAAAATGTTCCATCTTTTTGATACCAAGTGTTTTTGCATGTGCTTGTAATGTTTTTATTTCAGCTTTTGCAGAAGGAGAAAGCGTCTTAAGGAGAGACCCTTGAAACTCATCAATTGTTTTTGCATCCTTTGCCATGCGAGTCTCTGTCCTAAAATCTGCATGATGTGTATAGCCAAGCATTGTCGCAATCTCATGGCGCAAGCGCACAATTTCTTCAATTATCTTTAGATTTTTTAGACCACCTTTTTTGAGATTCTTAAGAGACAGCTCTTCACGTTTTTTTCGATGTGTTGCTTCTGCAAGAAAAGGAAATACATGGGGGTACTGTAACGAAACAATATATCTACCATCTGTGTGCTGTGGAAGCGTGCTAAGAAACCTTTCAGAAATGCCAGACATCTCCTCTTTCGTGCAAAGGATATAATCTTGGTAATCATTAATATTCTGACGAAATAAAATAGAGAGCTTAGATACTTTCTTCATAAGCGTCTTTAATTTTTTCTGCTTCTCTGTAGGAAGATCGAATCCCATACGACGATATTCACGAAGCGTCTCTTCGAGAAGCTTGCGATCTTCCTTTCGAAGAGATTTCTTTTCATCGATAAAATTCCCTTCGTAATATTCCACAAGAGCAATGAAGAGATCTCTGTCATACTCAATATCAATGAGTTTTTGAGAGGTCTCCGTTGCAATTGCATGCGCAGCGTCTCTTACTACTTTTTTTGGAGACACCTCAGAGAGTAATCCCATTTTATTAAAAAAACTATCGAACATATCATCGCATCGCTCAAGCGCATAGAGAGTATTCAGAAATGTTCGGTTCTCTGGAAGAATCTTTTTAATATCAGCATATACCTTTTTCTTGTTATCAATATATGCATCTGCTTGTTTTTTCATAAGTGCTGGGGTCATCTTCACCCAAGCAAAATCTTTCTCAGTAAGCGGTAGTGTTGTAGTGGTCATAATCATACTATTTTAACACAAAAAATACTTTTCTAACTACGAGTAGCTGTCGAGGGCAATCAAACAAAAAAACAGTTATGAAGTATCATAACTGTTTTTTGGAGCATAGAGTTCATTCACTCTCTTCCTCAAAGACGCTGTGTACTATATGGTGGTAAGATACCTTTACTTTGTGGTAGTAAATCCGGAACTTTTATTCTGAGTACCACCAAAACCTTGTTTATCCGCACGATTCTTCATAGAAGAAAACATTTCATCTGCCTGCGCTTGTGTGAGAGCGCCTGAAGCAACATCTGCGGCGAGTTTTGCTTTTATTTCAGTATCGCGAAGAGTCTCCATTTTTGTACGAAAATCTGACTCTGACATTCCTAGAGAAGAAACAATAGTTTCGAGTTTCTTTCCAGAAGCTATTTCAGCCTGAAGAGTTTCTTTTGTCATACCGAGAATACTTGCAGCATTTGTTAGCATGTTTTCTTTATTTCCTCCACGCCCCATACCCTTCCCTTCATGATGATTATCTTTATTGGCGAGTATTGCATCTGCTTGTGCTTGTGTGAGAGTACCTGAGGCAACATCTTTTGCGAGTTGCACCTTCATGTCTGCTTCTCGTGATGCATCGAGCTGTGCTTTTACTGTTGCCTCATCAAGACCTGATGCTTTAATGATATCTCGAGGAGACATGCCGGACGCAAGTTGAGAAGTAATAGATTCAACAGTTGTACCAAGTGCTGACGCTAATGAAGCTGTCATTTTACTTTTACGTTCTGTTAGCTCTGCTTCTGTGTGCACATGACCACTTCTACCAGTAAATGCTGTAGGAGCGCCGTTAGATGTCTGAGTTGTACTTGTCACTCCTGCAGCAAATACTGATGCTGCAGCTGTTGCCGATAATAAGGCGACAACGCCAAGATGTTTTTTATTAATTTTCATTTTCATACTGTGATTATATGTTAAGTGTGTTAAAAGTGTGTTAATTGTATAGTCTGTTAGTTATACGTAATACATAGTAAGTAATTACAAGCAAGAGATCGTTATGTGACGATGTACTTTTTCTTTTCTAAGATTACAGAATACCTGTGTGATGTATTGGATACGTATCTTTTCCCTTTCACATCTATTATTACTCATGAGGTATCTTATTTATTTCACACAAAACATATCAAAAAAATACTCACTCTTGTGGTTTTTATAAGCACTCTATGGTGATGTAGACCAAAAAGTGATGCCGAAGCACAATCTCTACACTTACAATAAAGTAACTAGAGCTTAAATATCTAAAATTCGATATAATGCAATCCCTGTAGCAATTGTGACATTAAGCGACTCTTTTGTGCCGAGCATAGGGATTTCAGCTATTACATCACAGACATCAAGAACATCTTTTGTCATACCATCTACCTCTGGACCAACGACAAATACAACACATTCTTTCTTTTCTAAAGATACCATTCTGTAATCTATAGATGTTTCATCTTGTTCAATAGCGACAATATAACACCGATCATTCTTTAATGTTTCAAGTATAGATTTTGTATCCTCTTTATATTCCCATAGAATAGTCTCTTCAGCGCCAAGCGCTACTTTTGCAAAGTCTTTTCTTATTTCACCTTTTTTATCAAGTGGGGTCGGTGTCGTACCACATAGATATATTTTCTTTACTCCTACAGCGTTTGCGGTACGAAAAATAGATCCCACATTATACACACTACGAAGATTGTCAAGCACGAGAATAACATTCATAAATATAATACTATCACAAAGAGACACTGCGTAATAATCGCCTACTGAGCGCTTGTCGTAGTTGCTTCTTCTTGAGGTGTCTCTGGTGTGACTACCTCTTTAGGTTCAACTGTTTCTTGTGTTGTGGTAGCTACAGCTTCTACGGTTTCTTGAATATCTAACTGAGGTGTTGTTGTGGCAGTAGAAGTAGCTACACTCTCTCCTTCTGATGGTGCGACATTCTGTTCTTGTCTAGTCAGTGCCTCTTCTGCTACAGCAGATGCTGTAGGTGTAGATATGAGAAGTGCGTCGAGTTTTTCTTTAGTAATACATGTCTTACCCTCGCCATTACCAACACATAGAGTCTCAGCAACAAGATACTTTGTAATAAACATCTCTCTCATATTCACAACCATTCCTGCGAGCGACTTCACTGCTTGTATAATATACGGCACAAACCCACCATAGGCTACAGAGAGGGTTCCATTCTCATCTGTTGAAACAAGATCAGGGAAGAGAGGTTGTACCTCTTGAGCAATAAAGCCGGCATGGGTAGATGAGGCAG
>JBDLTQ010000025.1:0-27933 GCA_039805745.1 Candidatus Parcubacteria bacterium
ATGTGTACAGATCTTCCACGCAACCTCCATCGTGGAATGGAATCAGTAACAGTGTCGTTTTTACAGTCTTTCCTTCTTGAAAAAGGTTTCCTAGAAGGTGAGGCAACAGGTTTCTACGGAGATAATACTGTAGATGCTGTAAAGGCGTACCAGTCAGCAAAAGATCTTCCTGTAACTGGTATGGTATACGACTTCACTCGTGAAGCGATACGAGCAGAGACTTGTCAGTAGATGGTTAGTGATTGGTAGGAATTTCGTTAGCTGTTAGAGAATACAGAGAGCAAAAAAGAAGAATGGGTGGCCGCTTCGCGGCCGCCCATTCTTACTTATCCACATGCTTTTATGGGGGGGCGAGAGTATACTAAATAGTATTACTTATGAAAAAATATATATTCCCAGTGCTCTCGTTAGTGATTGCTTTTATGAGCTTTTCGGTTTCAGTGTATGCGGCAGCGTCAGGTATCACATCTGACATTGCCCCTGCGGGAACAGAACTGTACACGTGCCACAATGGTGCTGTTATTTTTGTGGCGACTACTGTCCCTATGAATGTAAGGGAAGTTGCTTGCCCAGGATCCAATTTTCAGGAAAAAACACTTCCTCCATTAAAAGCTGTTATTCCATATAAATGTAGTAATGGAGCATATATTGAAGTAGTCTCAAGTGCGCCTACTAGTGTTAGAAACGCTAGTTGTCCGCCTAGAGTTTCTGAAGCAGAGAATTTTCTTATACTTGCTAAGTATACAACTACACATATATGTACCTACGGATCGCATGTCGATGTTCTCCCCACTGATTCCCTTACAGATAGAGAGAAAAAGTGTTTTGATGTAGGTGACCGAGAGCGAAGAATAGCAACACCTCGTTTTGATTTTCAAACTAAACTCTCCCCGTCTCTCTTTTTTCATGCAAGATGGGGTGGACAAACTCCTAACATGTCAATAGAGGTATATGAGGGAGAAGCTTTTAAGATAGAGCTTAAGGCTGAGGGTGCTCATAGGTGTACTCTTCGTTTTAAGGGTGAGCCCGCATATATACCTATAAAGTTAATAAAAACACCTTCTAGTTTATCGGATGGGCTTGGGAGTAATAGGCATATATTGTATGAATATGAATTTGATGCATCAGTTCATTCAAAAGCAATAACTGTGACTGAAAAAACGGGTGCCATTCGAAAATATATTCCTTTTGAAGCTAATTGTTATTTTGAAGATGGTGTTACTGTTGTGTCTAAAGATCCAAGTACACGAAATATAAACGTGATCTTTAAAAAAGATATGCCAAAGACAGAACCTTCTTGCCCTCTTGGTCAGCGTTACTATATATCTAATGATTTTGGACAGCGAGATATGTGTAAGGCAGCTGTCCAGTTTACCTGTCCTGATGGTAGTGTTATCTCTGTACACAACTATGCTTCGCTCAAAGAACAAAACAAAATAAATCAGTGCCCCCTCCCTCCAATTACAGAGAAAGGTCTTCTTATTGCTTTTGCGGGGGGAGAGCCAGTTAGTGCTACCAATAAGGAACATGTTGCTAATATTCTCATTCCCCCTAACGCAGAAGGTAAGATAGTATATATTTTTTTTCTTGATGGCGGATATGATCCGCTCAATATTATTATCAATAATCCGAACAATGTTTCTGTAAAGAAAATTTATGTTTCTGAAAGATTGTGCAGTGGCTGTGGATTCTCATCAGGTATTGTTCCAACAAGAGTGACTGGCGATATCTCGGGTATCCCTGTTGAGGTTTCTAGTGCTATTATTCTGCAGACTAGTCCATGGAGTTCTTATCGTTCAGATGCTAGGTTGTACCCAGCAGAAATGGACCCTGATGAGCAATTTCCAGGCCTCCGTATGCGAGGGGTTCAGGTAGATGAATCAGATTCCTATGTGATTCATAGTAGTTCTTGTTATTTACCAAAAGAAGTAGCAACACATGCTGAATGTGGTGTCTATACACCCTCCGTTACAAGGGGTAGTACTTTAAAAAAGCCTATAACTACAGGCTCTGTGATTACAGGATCTTCTAACACTGTTAGTACCAATCAGTCCAGTTCTGTTTCAGCTACTGCAGGTACAGGAGCTACAGATGGCTCTACGAATAATAGTTCTATAGCTACTCCTCTAAATTCTGGTTACTCATATTATAATCCATATATTGCAAACCCTTCCGGCAGTCAGGATTATAATACTTTCTCTTATGAAGAAAAAGATGCGTTTGGTTTTATAAAAAAAGATGGGCTTAAGTTGACTCTTTCTCAAATTATGGCAACTACCGATCTTTTTGTTGAGGGCACTCCAAAAATAGTACCTAAGCCTGGAAGTAATTCTATTTATCTCCATCACATGGTGTATACTTCTGCTTTTGCTGGACGAGTAAATAATAAATTCTATAAAGATACTGTTACCAGTAAGCCAGCTCATATAGATGAACGCTGGATATCAAGAAACCCACTCTTGTCTGGCTCATCCGCTTCTATTAGTTTTAAAGCTAGGGTTCTTGTTGGAGAGATAAGGGCTTTAGTGCCAAAGTATCATATTGACTCTTGTTCTTTGTATAAAGAAGGTACTTCAAGACAACTTATTTCTACTTACACCCCTAAAACTCATATAGAAAGAACTAAGAACAGTGAATATCTTTTCGAGGGGATAGAGTTTGTGTATACGTCAGAGCCATTATTTGCTACAACTACTTTCTCTTTATCTTGTAAGACATCAATCGAAAGAAGCTCGCTTGAGCATCTTAATTCTGTTCTAATAGGTGTTGAGGTTCCTCCTACGTATACGCTTGCAATAGAAGTTCCTGTTGTTGAAAGCCTTGCTTTTATTGAGGCCCACAAGAAAGCTTCGTATAAGCAATACTTTAACTCGTATCTAAAATATTCAAAAGTATTGATAACAAGAGCAGAAGCTATCACTGACTGTACATCTGTTTTGAAAAAAATAAGAAATTCAGTGAACAACGGTTCTGTAAGTAGTAGCCAGATAGCGTCATCTCGATTCACCACACCAGATATATCAAAGATTCGGTGTACATGGGGAACAGAACAGCTTTTCCCTGGAGTTATCCCTGACCCAAGAATAAATGTTGTTAAGTCTACGCTAGTAGTGGGGTCATCATCTCCAAGTACAAGTGAAAATAATACTGTATATCCTTGTGTTGTAAAACCTGGCGTAGATAACGGGTGTAAAACTACAGGAACAGTTACTCAGACAACAACTAACTCATCTGGTGTAGCTACTACACAGGATACAACGACAAATCTCTCCTCAGATGTATCTTTAAGTGTTGGTTGTATCGACCTCACACAAAATCTAATGCTTCGAAGTAGGGGTTCAGATGTTAAAAAACTTCAAAACTTCTTGATTGAAAAAGGTTTTGTGGCAGGTACAGCAACAGGATACTTTGGTGGTGTTACTCAACGTGGAGTCAAAAAGTATCAGGCGAGTGTCGGCCTTGACCAGAGTGGTGCAGTGCTTACTCAAACACGAGCAGCTATTAAGGCAGAGACTTGTAGTTCTGATGTGTCTGGAGATCTCTAAGGTGTATAGGGTATTGATTAAAATGTGTTGAAGAAAAACGGCGCCTACGGCGCCGTTTTTCTTAATCAATATCCTTCCTCTATCAACACCTAAAATGGGATAAAGGTTGATATACTTTCTTTATATGAAACGACCTCTCTTTTTTGTCATCTTTGTAGGTTTTTTTGCACCGTACGCCACGCTTGCTCTTTCTTGTACTGATATTACGAAAAATGTTACTCGTTATCAGGAGAATACTAATGTACAAAAATTACAATCCTTTTTGTACGAAAAAGGATATCTAAAAGCAACACCAAATGGTTACTTCGGTCTAGGTACACTCTCTGCAGTAAAGGCGTACCAAAAAGCTATTGGTGTATCTCAGACAGGTGTTGCAGGCGCTTTCACTAGAGCATCTATTAAAAAAGAAACATGTGATATGGTTTCTGGTGTAGCGAGTACTACATCTCTTCTTCCTAAAAAAGAGACTACCACTCAAGCGATCGCGTCTAGTATAAAAATAACAGAAACACCTTCTAAAATTACATCAAAAAACGAAACACGTTGGAATGATAGCGAGACCATTTTGCGAGCGCTTGGTCGTTTTTTTACTGATTCACGAGGTGTTCTTTCTGTGAGCGCTACTGCTACTACACCAATCGAGCTCTGCGTTACTCCAAAAATCACCCAAATGGCATCCCCAACTGAAGTTGCTGTTGTGGCGACACCGGTGTCTCCTTGTCTTTCGTATGTAGATATTGCACATCTCTTGCCATCATATCTTACTAGTATTCCTCGAGATCCAACCCTTGCGACATCAAGTGCTCTCACTGGTTATATGATTCTTCGCAATCAGTACAACGATGTCACATTGAGTCCAAAAGTAACAGATAACAAAGAGATTATAAAAGTTCGTTGTAACTTCGATCTTGGTTGTAAGAATATTCAGCGTATTTCTGCAGTAGAGTACGGGGTACCATTTATTGAAACACTCAACTACACAACACTCCTTAAAGATGCAACTCCAAAAACAAATCTTATTCTTCGTGGAAAGCATTTTAGTGATATCAATACTGTATTTTTCCAATCCAAGACATCTCAACGTATCTATGAGGTGGGGACGTTTGCTTCGTCTAATGCTACAGGAGTAGAAATACCAGCATCCTCAGTATCTGTATCTCTTTCTTGTGGTGTTGGGTGTCGTGAGAAGCTTCCTGTTGGTGATTATTCTGTTTTTATTAAAAATCAAGGAGGTACAAGTAATCTGGCCTATCTGCGTGTAAAAGCTTTTACTACGTCAACTATTTCTTCACATGGAGATACAACTGTTCGTGCAAGCAGTACCGCTATAAAAATAGGGACTATTTCTATAAGTGCTTCACTTCCTACAACACTCACTTCTCTCACTCTTCGCTCCACAAGCACTTCAGCACAATTACCAGCAAAACTCATCAATTTTAAACTAAAAGATCAAATAGCAGGAACAACGATCGCAGGTTCAGGACTTTCTTTTGGTCTTTCTAGTGTCTCTCTTTTAGAAAATCATTCTCGTTTTTATGATGTGTATACAGATGTTGGAAATGTGCTTACCCACGAAGCCGGATTTATTACTTACGGAGGAACATTTCTTATAAAAGACACACTGTCTGGTGTTGAGTTTGAGTTCCCTATAAAAGAGTTTTCTTTTTCAGTTTCTCCGTAGAGTTGTATATGAAAACGTTTAGTCAGAGAGTTGTAGAAGTAGCACTTTCTATTCCAAAGGGTCGGGTTACGACGTATGGACGTATCGCACGAGCGTGTGGTGGGGGTGGTATGTCTGCACAGTCAGTCACTTCAATTTTAGCAAAAGCTGTACAAGAGGAGGGGTTAGATATTCCATTTCATCGTATTGTGTATGCAGATGGTAGGGTGTGGTTAGACGAACATACTCAAGCAAAGCGACTCAAGCTCTACAAACAAGAGGGGATAGAGGTAGATAAAAAAGGAAAAATAAAGCATTTTAGCGATATGGTTTTTGATTTTCTGTAAGTCCAATATGATAGTGGGAACCAAAGGCTCCTGCTTTTTATATGTACACGGATAACAGCAGTACTCTAAGTATGTTTAGAGTGTTGCAATTACTTATTGAACTCACTTATAAGTCATTTGCATTTCGATTAAAAATATGATATTATCTCAAGACTTACTTAGCACTTACTGTTTCTCGCTTGGCTAGGTAGTGTTCACTTCTTTATTTAATTTAATCTAAAAAGTCCAATACCCTCAACCGCATCAACATGACGCGACTGGGTGGCACGACAATACAAACATATATGGCAGATGCATTTGATCGTTCAAAACCACACGTAAACGTAGGAACCATTGGTCACGTAGACCATGGTAAGACAACCCTTACAGCGGGTATCCTTAACGTACTTCACCTTAAGGACACAACTATCAAGACAAAAGGTGTTGATGATATCGATAAGGCTCCAGAAGAAAAAGCTCGAGGTATTACTATTTCTCTTTCTCACTCAGAGTACTGGACAGAAGCTCGTCACTATGCACACATTGACGCTCCTGGTCACGCTGACTATATCAAGAACATGATTACTGGTGCAGCTCAGATGGACGGTGCTATTCTCGTAGTAGCAGCAACAGATGGTCCTATGCCACAAACACGTGAGCACATTCTCCTAGCCAAGCAGGTTGGTGTGCCTAAGATGGTAGTATTCCTCAACAAGTGCGATATGGTTGATGACCCAGACATGATTGAACTCGTTGAAGAAGAAATCCGTGAACTCCTTACAAAGCAAGGGTTTGATGGTGCTAACACTCCAGTTATTCGTGGTTCAGGTCTTAAGGCTTCTGAAGCTACAGATATCAATGATCCATGGGCTCAGAAGATTGTAGAGCTTATGAACGCTCTCGATACATGGATTCCTCTCCCAGAACGTGATACTGCTAAGCCGTTCCTTATGCCGGTAGAAGACATCTTCACAATTGAAGGTCGTGGTACTGTAGTAACAGGACGTATTGAGCGTGGTATTGTCAAGATCAACGAAGAAATCGAAATCATCGGTCTCAAGGATACTGTTAAGACAACCGTTACAGGTATTGAAATGTTCAACAAGTCTCTCTCAGAAGGTCAGGCTGGTGATAACGCTGGTATCCTTATCCGTGGTATCAAGAAAGATGATATTATGCGTGGCCAAGTTCTTGCAAAGCCTGCTTCTATCACTCCTCATACAGAATTTGAATGTGAAGTGTACATTCTCAAGAAAGAAGAAGGTGGACGACACACTCCATTCCTTAATGGCTACAAGCCACAGTTCTATGTACGTACAACTGACGTAACAGGTGAAGTTACTCTTCCTTCTGGAACAGAAATGGTTATGCCTGGAGATACTATTAAGTTTACTGTTAAGCTTCTCGCTCCTATCGCTCTTGAAGAGCAGGGACGTTTCGCTATCCGTGAAGGTGGTAAGACAGTAGGTGCAGGTGTGGTAACAAAGATCATTGCGTAGTCTCTGATCTCTAATAAAAGAGAAATCTAAATTCTAAACAATTACGAGCATGGCAGTAACAGCAACTAAAAAAACAGCAAAGAGTGGAAAAGCACCTGAAAGTCAGAAGCTTCGCATTCGTGTGCGAGCATATGAGAGTAAAGTGCTTGATACATCTGTAAAGCAGATCATCGACACCGCTCGACGCTTCGAAGCTGTGATTCTTGGCCCAATCCCACTTCCTACAGAGATCAAGCGTTACACTGTTAACCGAGCATCATTCGTTTACAAAGATGCACGTGAACAGTTCGAAATGCGTGTTCACAAGCGTCTTGTTGACATTGTGAATCCACAACCAAAATTGATCGAAGCACTTACTAACTTGTCACTTCCTTCTGGAGTTGATATCGACGTAAAGATGGCATAAATCAAGGTCGATTATACAGAAAGCACGAAATAACTTACTACTATGAAATTCGCATTAGCAACAAAACAACACATGACCCAATTCTTTGGAGAAGATGGGAAAGTGCATCCAGCTACAATACTCAAGACATCGTCACTTACAGTGACCGCTCTTAAGACTGCCGAAAAAGATGGCTATGAAGCTATTCAGGTTGGGCAAGGAGAGCAAAAGGCTACCCGCCTTTCAAAAGCTCTCTCTGGTCATCTCAAAGGTGCTTCTTTTAAGGTGGTAAAAGAATTTCGTACTGCTCTTGGTGATCTAGCTCTTGGCGCTACTATTGCTTGTGATGTATTTACAAAAGGGGACACAGTAACAGTATCAAGTATTTCTAAAGGTAAAGGCTTTCAGGGTGTTATGAAGCGTCATGGTTTTACTGGAGGATGGGGTCAGCACGGACAGAAGCACTCTATGCGTGAAGCTGGTTCTATTGGTGCAACAGGCCCACAGAGAGTTCTCAAGGGTAAGCGTATGGCAGGTCGTATGGGTAGCGATAAGATAACTCAGAAAAGTGTTACAGTGCTCGACATCGATGTTGCTAATGGCCTCATTCTTGTAAAAGGTGCAGTGGCCGGAAAGCGTGGAACGCTAGTCGAAATAAAGGGATAATCACACATTTATGAAAGTAAACGTTTATACAACAGAAGGAAAAGTAAGCAGAACACTGGAAGTACCGGAGAATATTTTTGGTGCTAAGTGGAACGCTGATCTCGTGTCTCAGGTCCTCTACTCTCAGGCGTCTAATCGTCGTGCGGGAACTGCACACACAAAAGATCGTAGCGAGGTATCAGGTACCAATAAAAAACCATGGAATCAGAAGGGGTCAGGGCGTGCTCGTCACGGATCTACTCGTTCTCCTCTATGGCGTCACGGTGGTGTTACTTTTGGACCTCGTAATGATAAGGATTACAAGAAGACTATTCCTAAAGGTATGAAAGTAGCAGCACTTTTTTCTCTTCTTTCTGCTAAAGTAAAAGCTGGTAAGGTTATCTTTATTGATGAAGTTCCTTCAACATCTGGTAAAACAAAAGATGCAGACACTTCTATGAAAGGCCTTACTTCTATAGAAGGATTCAAGACTCTTTGTTATAAGAAGTCAAACAACGTCTACCTTTCTGTTAAAAAAGGTGAAGAAGTAACAAAGCGAGCATATCGCAATCTCCCATATGTAACGCTTCATAACATGGAAGATCTTAACCCTCTTGACCTTGCGAACACACGTTACCTTGTGATTGCTAATCCAGAAGAAACAATTGAGTACCTTTCTTCTAAGGTTGCTAAATAAATAACACTATACGTATGACAGCAAAGAAAACAACACAAGAAGAAAAAAAAGACACAGTACTACCAAAGGTTATTCTCACTCCTCGTATTACTGAAAAAGCATCGCTTCAGTCTTCTGCAAATGTGTATACATTTGTTGTTGCAAAAAATGCAACAAAGCATGCAGTAATTGCAGAGATAGAAAAAAACTACAAAGTGACTCCAAAGGCAGTTAATATTGTTAATATGCCACGAAAGAATACCTTTGTGCGTGGTAAGTGGGGAACTACAGCAGGTATCAAGAAAGCAGTTGTTTTCCTCAAGAAGGGGGACACTATTGCTCTCTCATAGTTAATGAATTTTAGTAACGCTTATGAAAACATATAAACCAACAACCCCATCACGACGTAAGATGTCTACGGTAACTTACCGAGGAGTGCTTACAGCAAGCGAGCCACACAAGCCTCTCACTCGAGGATTTAGTCGTGGAACAGGACGCAACGCCTTTGGTCGTATTACATCAGGCCACAAAGGTTCTGGTCATAAGCGTTCTTTCCGTGATATTGATTTTGTGTATGACAAAATGGATATTCCTGCGAAGGTTCAAACTATTGAGTACGATCCAAACCGATCAGGGTTTATTGCCCTTGTAGCGTACCGTGACGGCGCTAAGCGTTATATACTCGTTCCAAAGTCAGTTAAAGTAGGAGACACTTTTATTGTTTCTGAAAAAGCTGATCTTATTCCTGGTAACCGTGTAATGCTTAAGAATATCCCAGTAGGTACATTTGTGTACAATGTTGAACTTAAGCCTAAGGCAGGAGCGAAACTTGTTCGTTCAGCAGGGACATACGCTCAAGTAATTGCTCATGATGCAGGATATACCTCTATCAAACTCCCTTCTTCTGAAGTTCGTAAGGTTGTAGATACTTGTTTTGCTTCTGTTGGTGAAGTTTCTAATGATGAATACCATCTTCGCAACTTAGGAAAGGCTGGTCGTTCACGTCACCTTGGTCGTCGTCCAAAGACTCGAGCAATGGCAATGAACCCAGTAGATCACCCTTACGGTGGAGGTGAAGGTGCACAACCTCGAGGTACTCGTCGTCCAAAGACAAAGCATGGTAAAACAACCGGCGGTCACAAGACACGTAAACCAAAGAAGTACTCGAACGTACACATTGTTTCTCGTCGCGTTGTTCGTAAGAAGTAATAATCACAAAAAACTTCAAAAAACGCTTTACTTTTAAGAAAAATTTGATATACTAGTCCTACTTTAACACCATGACACGATCACTACACAAAGGTCCATACGTCGATGAACGAGTACTTAAAAAAGTACTTGGCAAGCGCCCTGAAGAAACTGGCGTTATTAAGACATGGATTCGCCGCTCAGACATCTCTCCAGAAATGGTTGGTTTTACTTTCGGTGTGTATAATGGAAAAACACACGTGGAAGTACTCGTTACTGAAGATATGGTAGGGCACAAACTTGGTGAGTTCTCTCCAACACGTAAATTCCTTCGTCATGGAGGTAAGATGCAGAAGGAAATTGACCAAAAGAAAAAGCAGTCTGAGATTGATGCTGCTAAGTCAGCAAAGTCAGCCGCAGACACTAAGAAGAAATAATAACTCATTACTATGAAAGCATCACTTAACAACTACAGACAAGCACCTAGAAAGGTTCGTCTCATCACTGACCTTGTAAAAGGTAAACGTGCGGATAAAGCACAAGCTATTCTTGCTCACCTTGTAAAACGAGGAGCTCTTCCTGTGAAGAAGCTTCTTGATTCTGCGGTAGCGAATTCAGGTGTTTCTGCTGCTCAACTTGTTGTTAAGGTTGCTACAGTAGATAAAGGTGTTGTAATGAAGCGCTGGATGCCTCGCGCTATGGGTAGAGCTTTTCCAATCCATAAACACACAAGTAAGGTAGTAATAGAGCTTGAAGAAGTAACTAAGTAATAGATATGACACACATTGTACACCCATACGCACATCGTCTAGGAATTATTCGTGATTGGAAATCACGTTGGTTTGGAAAAGATACCAAGTCATACGTTGATCACCTTCGTTCAGATATTCTCGTTCGTCAGTGGTTCACTAAGCGATTGAGAGGTATGTATGTTGCTCTTGTTGAGATTGAACGTAGTGAGAAGCAGTATCGTATTGCTCTCCATACATCACGTCCAGGTATGATTATCGGTCGTGGGGGAGACGGTATTGATAAACTTCGAACTGCTCTTAAAAAAGAGATGCATCGTCTTAGTATTGTAGTTCCTCAAGATCTTAAGATCGATATTGTTGAAGTTTCTAATCCAGAAGCTAATGCTGCTATCGTGGCTGCTATGGTGGCAGAAGGTATTGAGAAGCGTCTTCCATTTCGTCGTGTTCTTAAGACCACTATTGAAAAAGTGATGGCTAACCGTGAAGTAAAAGGTGCTCGTATTCAGGTGTCAGGCCGTCTTGGTGGTGCAGAAATGGCTCGTAAAGAACAGCTTAAACGTGGAGGTATCCCTCTTCAGACTCTTCGTGCTGACATTGATTTTGCTCGTGAGAAAGCATACATGACATACGGTGTTATCGGTATTAAAGTGTGGATTTATCGTGGCATGAAGTTTGATCAGGGGACATCTCCGTCAGTGCAGACACAGCCACGTTCTGTTAGTAAAAGAGAATCTAAGTAATTAAACGAGTATGCTATTATTTCCTAAAAAAGTAAAACACCGAAAGTGGCAAACAGCCCGCCTCTCAGAGGAGAAGCTTAATCGTCCAGACACAAAAGGAATCACTGTTTCTTTTGGAGCATTTGGTCTTAAAGCTGAAACCCCATCTCGTATCGCTGCGAATCAGATTGAAGCGGCTCGTCGTGCTATGCAACGACATGCTGGCAAAACTGCAAAAGTATGGATTCGTATCTTCCCTGATCGTCCTGTTACTCAAAAAGCTGCGGAAGTACCGATGGGTAAGGGTAAGGGTGATCCAGATCGATACGTTTTTGAAGTTCGCCCAGGGAGAATTATCTTTGAGATTGATGGCGTTGAAGAAGCTGTTGCACGCGAAGCGCTACGTAAGGCTGGATGTAAGCTCCCAGTAAAGACTCGTGTGATAGCTCGTTAATCTTTTTTACTTTTATTATGAAAACAACCACTCAAACAACTAAAAAGAAACTCACAGGAACTGTCGTGTCAGACAAGATGGACAAGACTGTTGTTGTGAATGTAAGCCGTTATGTTGCGCATAAGAAATACGGAAAGTATTTCAAGATAGATAAGCGCTACAAAGCACATGATGAGAATAATGACTACAAACTAGGAGATAGTGTTATTATTGAAGAATGTCGACCACTTTCTAAAGATAAAAACTTTATCGTTATCGGACGAAAGTAATTTATTAAACGATTTTAATTATACACTACCATGATACAAGCAGGAACAAACGTAATCATCACAGACAACTCAGGAGCAAAACGTGGGCGCGTCTTTAAAGTGCTCGGAGGATCAAAGCGTCGCTACGCTTCCCTTGGTGACATGGTAGTGCTTTCTGTAAAAGTCGCAGAACCTCGTAAGCAAGTAAAGAAGAAAGACGTTGTGTACGGAGTGGTTGTTCGTACAACAAAGCAAGTGAGACGTGACGATGGTTCTTATATTTCTTTTGATGATAATGCTGTAGTTATTATTGATAAGAAGAAGATGGAGCCAAAGGCAGGGCGTGTGTTCGGTCCTATTCCTCGAGAGCTTTCTCTTACAGGTGTTGATGGTTATAAAAAGATCGCATCACTTGCACCAGAAATTATTTAACAAGAAGAACATAGAATATAGAGCTTAGATGTTAGAAAAATAAAACACGAACTCTATAATCTACACTCTACATTTTATAATCTAAAAAATATGCACATCAAAAAAGGAGACAAAGTAATAGTGATAGCAGGAAAGCACAAAGGGCAGACATCTACTGTTGCTCGTGCGCTTCCTTCTGTTAATAAAGTTGTACTCGAAGATCTCAATAAAGTGAAGCGTCATATGCGCCCTCGTAAGCAGGGTGATAAGGGTGGTATTGTAGAAATTCCTCAACCAATACACGCTTCTAATGTAAAGCTTGCTGACAAAACCTCAAAAGCTGAAAAGAAACCAGCTACAAAAAAAGTAGCAAAGAAAGTGGCAAAGAAAGCAGAATAACAGACTTTGTAAAGTGAATACTAAAAGCGACCATGATTGGTCGCTTTTATTTGGTCTCTACTTTTGGTGAGTAAGTGCTGTTATTGGGGTATGTTAGGTAACTTTATAGTTTTTAACCATACCTGTGGATTGTACTGCCTTTATATAAGAAATGTTTAGTATACTTCTGACTATATAGTCTATGATTTCTTTTTTCCTTCGACTGTTTAAGTACTCTCTTATTCCAACTCTTGCAGTTGTTGTTGTTTTTAATGCTAATCACCCAGTGATGGTAGGTGCTGATACTGTACCGACATTTCAGGGGTATCTTGGGACTACCCCGACACTCGAATCAGGAAGTCATTCCGCGGTATTTTCATGGTTTGAGTCGTTTGGGTTTGATGCTCAAGGAAATATGTATGTAGGAGATACGAGGTATGTGCAGAAATTTGATGCAAATGGAAATTTTGTACTTGCATTTGGTGGACCTGGAACTGCATCTGATAACGGTAAGTTCAGTTACATTACTGCGGTTGATGTAGACCCTTCAGGGAATGTCTACGTTGCTGATTGTGACAATGATACTATTCAAAAATTCGATAGTAATGGCAACTTTATTCTCAAGTGGGGTTCAAGCGGGTCCGGTGACGGACAGTTTAGTTGTCCTTACGGGTTTTCTTTTTCAACCTCTAGTGAGGTATATGTTAGTGATATGTATAACCATCGTGTTCAAAAGTTCGATAGTAATGGCAACTTTATTCTTAAGTGGGGTTCAAGCGGGTCTGGTGACGGACAATTTTGTGATTCGTGGGGTTCTGTTGTTGATTCACAGGGAAATATCTATGTAACAGATTGGTGTAATCATCGTGTACAGAAGTTCGACTCGTCTGGTAATTTTATTTCAAAATTTGGCAGTTATGGAACGAGTGGTAATGGAACTCTTGATCATCCTACTGATATTTCTATAGATAGTGCTGGTAATTTGTACGTACTTGATTGGCATTATGTACAAAAGTTTGATTCTTCAGCTAATTTTATTTCTCAATTCGGTAGTGCTGGATCTGCAAATGGACAGTTTAGTTACGCAGAAGGGGTGTATGTTGATGCTACAGGTAATATTTTTGTTGCGGATAGTAGTAATTATCGTATTCAAAAATTTGATGCTTCATATACATACCTTACGAAATGGTATAACCCAATGAATGGTAGTACTGATGATCGGTTTAATTGGCCTGTTGGAGTCGAGCATGACACATACGGTAACATTTATATTTCAGATGCGGGGAATGATTCTATCAAAAAGTTCGATAGTAATGGTAACTTTCTCATGAAATTCGGTGCAACAGGGAGTGGTAATGGTCAGTTAAATAATCCAGATTTTATTTCAATCGATGCTTCAAGCAGTATCTACGTGACAGATTATTTGAATCACCGTGTACAGAAGTTCGACTCGTCTGGTAATTTTATTTCAAAATTTGGCAGTTATGGGACTGGTGATGGGCAGTTTAGGTACCCACAAGGTATTCGAGTTACTGCAAGCGGAACGACATATGTCGTTGATTCTTATAACAACCGAGTGCAGAAGTTTGATGGTAGTGGTAACTTTATTCTCAAGTGGGGTTCAAGCGGGTCTGGCGATGGGCAGTTTAATTGGCCGGTGGCTCTTTATGTTGATGCTCAGGAAAATATATATGTCACAGATAGTCGAAATAACCGTATTCAAAAGTTTGATAGTAATGGTAACTTTCTCATGAAGTTCGGCGCAGAAGGAGGTGCTAACGGTCAGTTGCGTTACCCAGAAGGCGTTATCGTGGATTCACTTGGTAACATATATGTTTCAGATACAAAAAATAACCGTATTCAAAAGTTTGATAGTAATGGTAACTTTCTTTTAACATTTGGTTCATATGGGCAAGATGTTTCTGATTTGAGATGGCCACAGGGTATAGATATTCTTTCAGATGGTCGTATTGTTGTGGTTAACTCCGAAAGCTCTACTGTTTCTTTTTGGTCTATCCCCTCCCTTCAATTCTCCTCAGTCACCCCAAACACTCTAGGAGCTTCTACTACTATCACATGGACAACAAACATCATAGCTTCTTCTTTGGTTGAGTTTGGTGGTACTACTGCATTTGGTGCAACAACAGCACAGATAAACCTAAGCCCTAAAGTAACCTCACATGAAGTAACACTCACTACAGCGCCATCTTGTATGAGTATTTTTTATCGTGTTGTATCTGTCGATGAAAATGGTGCAACATCTACCTCTCCAACATATACAACCACCACAGGTGGGTGTACAGGTAACGCTCAGATAATAGCAACTTCCTCAGTAGAAGCTTCTCCTTTAAGTACAAGCACATTAGCACTTGCTTCTCTTTCTCTTAGTATTCCACCTGATTTTTCTATAACAACTAATGCTACCACTACATTTCAAGCACTCACCTTAAGTCCAACTATCTTTACTATTACAGCAGGGACACCAAGTGGAAGAACTCTTGTAGGAGATGTGGTACACCTTACAGCACTTACTAATGCTACCACAACTCTTACCTCCTTTACTGCACCAATTAGAGTTACTTTTACCTATAATCCCAACACCCTAGGCTCCATTACTGCTCCATCGCTTACCGGATATCGTTATGATGGAAGCTCATGGCATCAACTCACTGACTGTCTACATGATGAAAGTGCACACACAGTATCATGTACTACCACACACTTCTCTGATTTTGCCGTCTTTGGCACATCGCCATCTCTCTCTATCGCTTCGGTATCTTCTGCTACACCTACACCTACATCTTCATCACCTTCATCTGCTACTTCTAGTGTACTAGAATCCTCAAGTGCTGAGGTGGTAATGAATCCTACGGTACCTACACAATCTTCTCCTATGAATACACCTCTTCCAGGTACTATGTATCTTTACACTGATAGATTTTCTCGCACACTCTATCGTGGTCTACAAGGAGATGATGTTACTGCCTTACAACAGTTTCTTTCCACCTTTAAGCAGTTCTACCCTAACCAAACACTCTCTGGATATTACGGTCTTGAAACCTTTGCCGCTATTCGCCGCTATCAATGCTTCTTCGGTATTGTTTGCGATGGAGATGAGGCATCTACTGGATGGGGTGTCTTTGGTCCTGTGACACGAGGGGATGTGGAGAGGAGGGGTAGTCACTAGCTGGGAGTCTTTAGCTATTTAGTGAATAGGTGAAAGTGTTCATGGTGTAGTGTCTAGAATTAGTGCATAGGGTATAGCGTTTAGAAGAGACCAGAATATAGAACTTAGAATACAGAACACAGATCTTAGAACAACGCGGAACCGAAGGTTCCGCGTTGTTCTAAACTCTATGCTCTCTACCGTCTCACCATCTTGTATTTTCTTGCCAATAGCTAAAAGATATCACTTAACCACCCGCCTTCCATTTTTGTGTATTTTGTGGTAGAGTAGTGAAACATTATTAAATAAAGATAAGCGACGTATAACGTCTGGCAAGAATCTTTCGACCCAGCTAATCGTGCTTACACATAATAAACATATGTCATTTGTTAGCGTAAAAGAAATTGAAAAGAAAGCGTTTGATCAGCTTTCAAAGGAATTCGGGTATACCAATGTTATGGCAGCTCCTCGTCTTACTAAAGTAGTTATTTCTGTGGCAACAGGATCTGCAATGAAGCGTGATCGTCATCGAAACGATATTGTTATTGATCGTCTCACTAAAATAACTGGCCAGAAACCAACCCTTCGTAAAGCGAAGAAGTCTGTTGCATCATTTAAAACTCGTGAAGGGGATAAGATTGGTGTTGCTGTAACTCTTCGTGGAGATCGTATGTTTGGTTTTCTTGATAAAGTTCTTAATGTGGCACTTCCACGTACAAAAGACTTTCGTGGAGTAAATAGAACTTCTGTAGACGATATTGGAAATATGACCTTTGGTATCAAGGAGCATACTATTTTCCCAGAAATTAAAGATGAAGAAATTAAAGATGTGTTCGGTATGGCTATTACAATCGTAACAACATCTAAAAATAAAGGAGAAGCAACTCGTTTCTTTGAACTCGTTGGTATTCCATTTAAGAAAGCATAAAGACGGTGTGTGTTTAGCTTAAAAACAACGGTGTTTAACACCGTTGTTTTTATTATAGTGTGTAATTGCATCGACGGTAAAATTATTTTTATGGGTGTATACATGATATATGTCCCTGTTCTATATAGTTTGAAAAGGTGGTTAGTCTACGTATACACAGAGAGGTTGTTGTGACTTTTAGTTAGGGGAGATATACTTTAAATTGTATTATTAGCCACTACTACCCACACTTTTACAATCACATGAAAAAACTCTTACATGGCGTTTTTGTTTTATTTGCTGTAAGTACATTATTTGCAAACGCTCAGACCTCAAGTACACAAGGTACACTTATCTATACAATAGGGGGATCAGCTCAGCAATATGTCTATGGTGCAACACAGGCAGAAGCGCTTTCTCAGTGTCAAACAACTACTTCAGTTAATCCGTACTCATCTGTCTCTTGTACGTGGAACGGACAAGCGATCTATTCTGCGCCAGCATCTGCTACTGCTCCTGATGTAAGAAATTATTTTCCTTCTATAAATAAAGGGTACACTAAACATTGTCCATCTAAAGACATGTACTGGTTTGATAGTTTAAGTACTAGTGAAAGAGGCGCTTTAAGTAAAAAGGGTATGACATATGTCGATGCTTTTTATTCTGATAAAGGGTATTGCGTACAATCTGTACCATTTACTTGTGTTAATGGTGTTGTTATTAATCGATCTCCGTTTGCAAGAGAGGCACTTGGCATAAGTAGTGGTGGAGGTTGGGGTCTTAATTGGGATGTTAAAGATGCGCTTATTACTAAAGCTCTTGGGTATGCAGAATGTCCTATGCCTACAACTGACCTGACGAATGCAGTCGTTGTGAGTATCGAAAGAGGGGATTCTTTTGATGGACAAGAAGAAAGTAAAGCGAACATAACCATACCATCCCAAGCTTCTGGCAAAGCACTTGTTCTTATCAGTCAGGTTTCTACTGAGTGGACTATTGCTAATCCAAACAATGTGCAAGTAAAGAAAATTATTCTTGTGCGTCAAGAAGATACTGAAACCATATATTCTACTACAAATACCCACAAGGTTCGCCTTGCAGACAGTAGGGTTACTGGTGATATTGCTGGTATTGCAGTAGAAAAAATATCTATTTATTTTGGTAGCTGGCCTAGAGTTTTTGAGTTTTCAAGCACTACTCCAAATGCAGGTGTGTGGGAGAATCTTTCGGATAAAGGGCAATATTATAAAACATACGTCGCGGGCCTTGCTAAATATGCGATATCGGTAGCACCTGCTGATTATTTTTATGCCTCTAAGGGGTGTGAGCTACCAACGAGTATTTCACCAAATCGTTTATCGTGTACAAAAAAGCCAGCATATAACGAAGCTCCTGTTGTTACTATAACAGCACCATCATCTGCTCAGGTTGGACAGGTTGTCTCATTTTCATTTTCTGCTCGTAATGCTCATACATGTTATATCGCTTACTCAAATATTACAAATCTTAGCGTTAAAAGTAATAACACTAACGATGTTCCAATCTTTTATTCATCCAATGTATCTTCTCCTTTCACTGTTAAAAAAACAATTTCACCAAGCCCTGATTCGCTCGTGGTTGTTTCAGGTTCTAGACCTACAATAGGGACGATTACTATAAATCCAACTATTGAGGCTTCTTTTGAGGCAACAGTTTCCTCAGGTGCTCCAACTGTGTCTGCTTTGTGTTCAAGTGGTTATGATACCACCAACATAAAAAGAGACTCAAAGACAGCTTATCTTGCAACTGGTGCTATCTCTACTTCTACCGAGCTTGGTGCTTCTGGTGTAAGTGACGCAACAGGAAGATATGGTTTCAGAACAGGATACAGAGACACAACTACAGGAGCGGGTGTTATTGCTACATATAATGCTTCTTCAACTATTGCTTCACAAAAAGAAGCGTATACACTTTGTAAAATAGATGGTGGACGCCATAGAATCTTTGCTTGTTACTGGAACGGTCTAGCTTTCTTTGTCTCAACATCAACACTTTCAGCAACTTTTTTGGCAGACACTCCAGGTATTCCTAAAAAATTTGAAGAAGTGAATGATGGGGTATCAGTATTTTCAAAAACCATGAGTATTTATCACAGGAACGCACTCCTTCTTTGCCAGATGGATAAAAAAATATATCCTAATCTTAGATGTTATCTTGACGGTAAGGATGTTGAATCATTTGAGTTTTCAAAAGATTTACCAGGGATGCTTTCTATTTATGAAGGTAGATATAGGACCGTGTATAAGTCATTTGTGAGATATGGTTCAGAGGCTTTTTCTGGTACAGCCTTTAATGCATGTGAACGGCTAAAAATTAGTACTTTTGGTGGATATATGAAGGATGAGCATGGAGCGTACCATGTACAAACAGCTCCAGCTGGTGCAGCTTCAAGTACTATGGCTTGTTATTGGAATGATGTGAAGTTTTTCTCAAAGCCAACAGACTATGACCCAAATCCAAACTCTACTCAAGCAAGACCGTCATACAGCACATCAACGAGAGTTACCTCTGTTCGAATTATTCCACCGTTATATGCTTCTTCTACGGGGGTAGGTCAGAAAGATGTTGTAGAGCAAAACACCATCTCTTCCTCAAATCAATTATCACAAACTGGAAGTAGTATTAGCTCTCCATCTGTATCTTCTGGTAGTACACAAAATACGTATCGATTCCGCTATAATGGTGCATTGCTCCAGATATATCGTAATGTCACATTATCACGCGCAACTGATCTCTGTACTATTAGAATTAATGCAATTAAAAAGAGAAAAGAAACAGGGAAGACAACCTTTACAGATGTTTCTAAAGCTCGCTGTACTTGGGGTGCTGAGCAGATCTATCCAAGTACAGCTTCGGTAACGACTGATAGTACAGGAGCTACTGTCCTTGGTGCTTCAGTAACAAGGTGTACTATTCTTGATCAAAATCTCACACAAGGATCACAGGACTCATCTGTAGTTATTCTTCAAGATTATCTTGCAGAAAATGGTTATCTTGATAGTGAGCCAACAGGTTTCTATGGTTCTAAAACTTCAGAAGCAGTAAAAAAACTTCAGAAGCAGTATGATCTCCCAGAAACTGGTAGAACCTACACAAAAACAAGAGCTCTTATACAAAATATCACCTGTACACAGTAGTTTCTGGTCGTGCACATAAAACAAACAACACACAACTAAAAGTTGTGTGTTGTTTACAGTAAAGGTACAGCTACTTCCTTGTTAGGAGGTGTTTATTGGGTATATAGAGAATATTATTAAAATAGTAATGGTCCGGCAGTCAGCTACTTGACAATTTCTATACTAAATGGTAGGGTTCGGGTATGAAAACAATAATGATGATAGCGGGTGTAGCTGGTCTTGTTTTTTCTCAGATTGGACTTGTGTCTGCTGGGTATTTTAATACGACCCCTATAACTCGTTGCGAGGTTCAAATTACCAGAAATCTAAAGCGTGGAAGTGAAAATAATGAAGTGGTCATTCTCCAAAATGTGCTTATCCGAGCTGGGTTTTTATATGCGAATCCTAATGGATATTTTGGATATCAAACAGAATCTGCAGTTCGCCGTTTTCAGATAGATAATAGTATTTTAGGGACTGGTATTGTTGGTCCTGCTACTAGAAATGCACTCAATGAACGTCTTTGCGATCATGACGTTATTGGTATGGGTGGTTCATATGAAGGGTATTCATCTGGTGTTACATATGTTTCTCCTGAAGATCCTTTTGTTCAGGTTGTTACTCCACAAGCTTCAGAACCGTTTGTGTACACCACACCTCAGGAACAGCATTCCTCATCATTCTTGTCATCACTTATTACTCCTGTAGTATCTGCCATCCCTACACCTACACAGACCGTACCATCTGTAACAGCACCAGTATCATCTAGTGTTATTAATCCAATTAGTAGTACTAACATTGTCTATAGTCCTTCTGTTGGATATACTTATGGCATTACTCCACAGAGTGGTTCTGTTACTGTCACTTCTCCACTACCAAATACAACTTTTAGAGAAGGGGATTCCGTGACTGTTCGTTGGTATACTACCAATCTTAAAGCATCAACATTTTCACTTCTTCTTGAAAATACTATTTCTGGACAAAGTAAAGTTATCGCGGTTACTTCCGGAACGAGTCATACTTTTACACTTACTCCTGAGATTCTCGATGTTGTGTGTTCTGGCATATGTAATAATGTACAAACTGGTGCATATCGTATTGTTCTTACAACGCCAACAACTGATATTGCAGGAAATATGTCAACACTCCGTGCGTCTGTTGCTTCAGTTACTATTACACGAACACCAGCACTTGCTCAGGTAAGTATTACTACAAGTAAGACCCCAGTAAATAGTGGTGAACTCTTTAAGCTGTATCTTAATATCCCTCGTGGCGCATCTTGGAATGCGTATAACTCAGATACATACTCTATTCACATCCGAGCAATCTGTCCATCAGCCGTTTCTGTGAGTGTTGCTGGTTCAGCGTGTGGTACTGATTTCGTTATTCCTTTTGCCCCTGTCTACTTCCAACAAGAAATTCCAGTGACCATTACTAATAACAGTTGGTATAGGCAAAATGTCGCGTTTGAGCTTCGTGTTATGAACACAAATGGTCAAACAATTGGACAAGCTCAAACTACTGTTGTGACAAATGGAGCCCCATTTAACTGGTAACTTTTATTAGTGCATTCGATAAAAAGAGTTATACATGTAGTGTATGACTCTTTTTGTGTGGGTGAGATAGCACATGTTTTGACTTTTGTAGAGTGACGGAGTAGAGTGGGGGAAATTGTTCTTTTCTTTCTACTTACTACCTAAGGAGATTTGTATGGTTAAAAAACTTGATCCGAAGTATTTGGCAATGATGGCAGGCATTATGGGTGACATCGTTTTCCCTAAGGCTGGAAACAAAAAATTAGCCAAAGAATTGATGTTTGATAATGACGATGTTCGCATGCTTACTCAGTTACGAATAGATTTTATTGTCGAATATCTTATTGGAACAAAGTTGCAGTTAGCAGATCGGCAGGAAAGATTTGCTATAGCTTTAAAAAAATTAAATACGTTGAGGGATACCCCAGGAGCTCAAGCATACCTGCAAAAGTATCCAATGTTTTTCACAGAAGTCGATAGAGCTATTTTTCGTCGCTATCGAGCGAATCCACTCTCTATTTCGATATAACCACCACATAACTACCACAAGCCCTATTTTATAAAAGTAAGGGCTTGTTTTTCTTTATAAAACATTGTAGAATGTGTGCGTCTCCTTTAATCCATAGATAAACGTAAGGTTCTACTATTTTACGTAGTTGTATGCGATATTACGGGGACACCCACCTGACTCTTTCATTTAGTAAAGATAGCAGGTGTTGTTATTAACACACTTTTACTGTATGGCAAAAACATCAACTATTGCACGAAGCAATAAAAAGCCAAAGTTTTCTACTCGTATTGTTAATCGATGCTTCAAATGTGGTCGAAAGCATGGATATATACGAGATTTTGGTCTCTGCCGAACATGCTTCCGTGAGCTCGCTAACGAAGGTATGCTTCCAGGTATCAAGAAAGCTTCTTGGTAATTCGTTTAATCCTTCCAAACATTTATGGATCAAATAGCAAACATGCTCATCGCTATAAAAAACGGTGGTCTCGTAAAAAAGACTTCTGTTATTGTGCCTTCATCTAAAATGAAGGTGGCGATTCTTGAGCTTCTCAAAAATGAAGGGTATATCAAGACCTATCATGTAGATGGTACTACAACACCAAAAATAGAGGTTGTTCTTTCTTATGTAAAGAATTCTCCACGTATACATGGTGTTACCCGTATTTCAAAACAGTCAAAGCGTATTTATACAGGGGTGAAGGATATTTCTCCTATAAAGTATGGTCATGGTATGGCGGTACTTTCTACTCCTAAAGGTATTCTTTCTGATAAACAAGCTCGCCATGAGATGGTCGGTGGCGAAGTATTATTCACAATCTGGTAATATAAACGTATGAGCAGAATAGGAAAACAAAATATACAAATTCCAGCAGGTGTTGAAGTTATCTTCGATGCCCATGCTGTACGTGTTAAAGGTCCACACGGTGAACTTATGCGTCCACTTCGTGATGAGGTTATTTTCAAGACTGAAAATAATATCATTACTTCAGAACCACGCAGAAATGATAAGTTCTCTCGTTCTCTTTGGGGGACATATATGTCTCATGTTCAGAACATGGTTACAGGAGTTGTTGCTCCGTACTCAAAAAAACTTATTGTAGAAGGTGTTGGGTTTAAATGGGATGTGAAGGGGAGTGATCTCAATCTTTCACTCGGGTTTTCTCACCCTGTTGTAAAGAAGATTCCATCTGGACTTACTGTGGTTGCTGAGAAAGGTACTCTCACTATTACAGGTATTGATAAAGAGGTAGTCGGACTCTTTGCTAATCAAATTCGTTCACTTAAGAAGCCAGAACCGTACAAGGGTAAAGGTATTCGTTATAGTGATGAAGTTATTCGTCGTAAGCAGGGCAAAAAATCTGCATAGTCTGTAACTCACGTACACATATGAAAACAAATATCAAAACTGAAAAAAGAGCACGTCTTCATAAGAAGATTCGTTCTCGTGTGTCAGGTACTGCAGAACGCCCTCGTCTCTCTGTGTTTCGCTCTAACCGCTATATGTATGCTCAGCTCATTGATGACGTACAGGCAATTACTCTTGCATCTGCATCTGATATCTCAGTATCAGATGCAATGCCAAAGGTAGAGCGTGCAAAGATGGTTGGGAAGAAGCTTGCCGAAGAAGCAAAGAAAAAGAATATTACTGCGATTGTATTTGATCGTGGCGGGTTCTCGTACCGTGGTCGAGTGCAAGCTCTTGCTGAAGGAGCTCGTGAAGCTGGTCTAATTTTCTAAATCTATGAATGATACAAAACCAACAAACACTGAAGCAGTAGCATCATCTGCTGTACAAACAGGAAATGCTGCCGTTGCTGAAGAAAGAGCTCCTCGTTCTCCTCGTGGACAGCACGGGAAAGGGGGTAAGCCAGGTGGTCGAGGGGGCCGTTCTCCTCGTCCTGTTCGTGAAAAGCCAGAGTTCGACTCAAAGACTATCAGTATTCGTCGTGTGACACGTGTTGTCGCCGGAGGACGACGTTTCTCTCTTTCTGTGGCACTTGTTGCTGGAGATAGAAATGGACGTATTGGTCTTGGTACTGGAAAGTCAATCGATACTCAGGTTGCAATTGAAAAAGCTATGAAGGCGGCAAAGCGTAATATGATTACTCTTAAGCTTTCTAAGAACAAGTCACTACCACATGATATTGAGGCAAAGTATAAGTCTGCAAGTGTTGGTATGATGCCAAACAAGGGACGTGGACTTATTGCTGGGTCATCAGCACGTATTATTCTTTCTCTTGCTGGTATTAACGATGTAACTGCAAAGTTTCAGTCTGGAACTAAAAACAAACTTAACAATGCTCGCGCAACCATGAAAGCTCTCGAACAGATTGCATATGCTCATGGAGAGGCTCCAGTTGCAAAGACAAAAGTTGGCGGAGAAGAATCACCTGTTACTAGCGAATAACTAAACGACTATGCAAATACATGAAATCAAACGCGCACATGCGCATAAGAAGCCGAAGCTCGTAGCTCGTGGAGGAAAGCGCGGAAAGACAGCAGGTAAGGGAGGAAAAGGTCAAACAGCTCGTGCCGGACATCGTGTTCGTCCTGCTATGCGTGACATCATCAAGAAACTTCCAAAACTTCGAGGCCATGGCAAGAATCGTTCAGAGTCAGTATTCTATCGTGGACCAGAAGCTGTTGTGAATCTTTCACAGCTTGCATCTTTTGCTAAAGGGGATCAGGTAACACCGGCACTTCTTGTGTCTCGAGGTGTTATTAAAGAAATTCTCGGAAAGGTTCCAAAGGTTAAAATCTTAGGAACTGGTGACGTAGCAGTAGCTCTTACTGTTACTGGATGTGAGATCTCTGAAACTGCTAAAGCAAAAATTGAGAAAGCTGGGGGAGTGGTAACTATTACCGAAAAACCAAAAACTCAATCAGAAGAACAGTTGAAAAAAATTGCTAACAAGAGAGCTGCTAAGCTTGAAAAGAAGGCAAACAAAGGAAAAACCGCTTCAAAGAAAAAGAAGTAAGAGGTTTTTATTTCAAATAGTTTTGAAAAACAGCACCGTTAGGTGCTGTTTTTTATTGGTGGTGTGTATTGTTACCATTAGTAATCTATTATGATGGTGTATATTTTTTATAATTATATCGTATGAAAAATATATACTCACTTTCTTTTTATTTCTTAGTACCTTTTCTTTTTTGTATGCAGGGTGTGATGCTGTTACTCTTGATTGTGAGACAGGGGCTCTTAAAGCTCCAACTATTCAAACAGCTAATAGGATTGGAACCGCTCATGTTTCTTCTCGGTATAATCCAAACGGAGTACTTAGTCCTTCGATTCTCTCAGATGGGGCAAGAGATGCTTATGATCTTGGTTTTAGATCAATAAAAATTTGGCTAGACCAAGAACTTACTAATCCTCTATATTATCAATATGATGCATCAAGTGGCATCGTGGGTGGTGTTACGAATCCTGATTATATGAAACTTGTTTCTCAACAAGGGGAGTTTGCTGATGTTTTTTCTATTCCATTCCAGACATATTTTTTAGAGACAGATAATTTCCCTGGAGGCTGGAAAAATGAAAGATTTCCAAATGGGTTTGACTGTTGTTAACACGCCATTTAGTCAGTCTGATAAAGATTATATTTATAACAGTATGTATAGTCTTACTTCTCAACTTATTTCGAAATACAAAGGAACAAAAAAGATTTTTATTCTTCAGAATCATGAAGGTGACTGGCATACTACGTATAATCTTGGCGCAAGAAAAGATAACGCCCCGACCTCTATCGCTTTACAAAACTATAAAGATTATTTTAATTTACGCCAAAAAGCTGTAAACGATGCCAGAAAAGTACACATGGCAAACGATGTCTATGTGTGAAGTAACAAAAGTAATCCCATCGTGGAATACAACATCAGCATCTTTAGGGTATCCAACAGCCTCAATTACAAAAGATGTTTTACCAAGTATCTCATGCGATCTTTTTGGATATTCTGCATGGGAATCGGTTGATATCGCTACGAATGTATCGCCCTATGATCCTGCACTTACGTGGAGAGACGCTCTCGATGGTAGTCTTGATTATCTGCGTAAACAAACGAAACCAAGTTTTGCTTTCGGAAGAAACAATATTATTATCTCTGAAGCTGGTATTCCTGAGAATAATCCAAAAGCATCCCCAAGTACTTTTAACGCTATTATTGCATATGCTCTTTCTGAGAAAGATATGCCGTGGTTTTTGTATTGGACACTTTATGATAATGAGTGCAATATAAAGAATATTACAGTTTCAACTATAGAAAATACAGCTTCAGAATGTGATGGGCTTTGGATAAAAAAGCCAGACAATACTCTCGGTGCTACGTTTTCACGCTTTCAAGCAACATACCTACTTTCTAATAACAACAATACAACTTCAAACGCACAGTTTATTTCACAAACTGTCCCAACATCTGTTGTAAAAGGGGAAAAGTTTACAGTGTCTATAACACTTAAAAACTCAGGAAAAACCACATGGACAAAGGGTGGCCTATATCGTCTCGGTTCACAAAATCCTCAAGACACAAAAACATGGTTACCTTCAGGTGGTAGAGTTTTTCTTTCTGATACTGAAGCAGTAAAACCCGGAGAGCAGAAAACATTTACTTTCTCTGCTACAGCTCCATCAAACGAAGGAGTGTATCATTTCCAAATGAGAATGGTGAAGGAGGGTGTTGAGTGGTTTGGTGATAGTTCTAGTGATGTTGTAATTAATGTAACTAATGCTAAGGCATCACAAGTGATTTCTCCTTGTAGTGCTGTTCTTCTTACAAAAGATCTTTCTTATGGTTCTGATGACTCTATTTCATACCAAAGAACAAATGGTGAAGTTGCAAAACTACAACAATTCCTTGTAAAAGAAGGGTTTTTGTTAACCTCATCGTATGGTTATTATGGAATTGCTACAAAAAACGCAGTTATCGCTTTTCAGAATAAAAACGGACTTTCCCCAACAGGTACAGTTAGATTAAATACACGTCAAGCAATATATAAAGCCAGAGATTGTTCTACGACAGAAAAGTCATCAACTCTAGCATTGCCCACCTCATCTATAGTTCCACCATCAGAACCTATTTTTTCTGCTCAGTGTACACAAGATGTTGGGGGAAAATATAGATTCTTTTATCATGGAATAAAGTATCTGATGCTAGTAATTATCCAGTGCGTATCAAAGGACCTAGTCAGGCTCTTAACACTGGTGTGCGAAGTGTTCAGGAGGGTGATGGTATTATTAGTAGTGTAGGCGAGGGTGTTATAAAAGATTTTGCACCAATAGGCACATCTTTTACTTATTTCGGGCTAGCTTCTGGTGTTTATGAGTACTGGGGTCATGCATGGAGTAGTTCTGGTTGGAGTTCATATACAAAAAAACAAATACACTGTAAGCAAGATTCGTATCAGATAAACGCTTCTTCTGGTGCCCCTCTTTCAGTAAAAATAGAGACATTCACAGCACAGCCAATTGTCGTTGTATCTGGTCAGGTGTCAAAACTTGCATGGTCTTCATCTGGCACAAAATCATGCGCCATAAAAAACAAAACAACAGGGGGTATAGAATTTTCTGGTGGTAATACATCTGGTGAAATATCTGTTACCCCAAACCAAACAACAGTGTACCAACTTTCTTATCTTACTTCTTCTGGAAGTGAGATAGTAAAAACGCTAACAGTTGCCACTGTATCTCAAGGAAAAGAGTTATATTACAACTTCGGAGCTTCTTCTAAAGAAGTGTGTGAGCATTCTATAAAGAATACTTTTGGCATAGTCGCCACTTGT
>JBDLTQ010000026.1:0-5937 GCA_039805745.1 Candidatus Parcubacteria bacterium
TTCCTGCCTCTTTTTAATCATAAGAGATGTAAAGAGTCTAGCAAAAACAGGGGGATTGCCAATACGTGGCATTATATATGGAAAAGATCCAATATGATCAAGGTGTCCATGTGTTACAAGAACTCCTTTAATTTTTTGTTTATGTTCCTCAAGGTATCGTGTATTAGGAAGAATAAAATCAATACCAGGTGTATTTGTTTCAGTGAACTGTACACCACAATCAATCACTAAAATGGTATCTTTATATTCCACCATACTCATATTTCTTCCTATTTCTTCTACTCCACCTAGGTGAATAATACGAATATCACCATCTTTAAGTGGTGGAATATGATCAGTCTCCCTCTTTCCTGTTGTTGATGTGTCGAATTTTATTGAAGAGGGACGTGGGGGTTGGTTACGGTTTTGTCTCTGACGAAAGTGTGTATTTGTTTTTTTGACTACTGAAACTTTTTGGGTTGTGTCTGTGTTTTCAGTTTGATATTTTGTTTGATTCTCGTGTTGTATTGTCATATATATAAGTTAATGGATAATATTTTGCAATAGTTCAATGCTTGGCTTGTAGTACACTGAAGGCCATATTTTATTTGTATAGCGATACCATTTTTCAGAAAAAACAAATCGTGAAGAATTATCATAACTGTATGTTGGCAAAATGGTTGTATTTTTATCTTGTGTAATATAAATAAGCGATGGAGCAAAAAGAAAAATACCAGGAACTTCATCTTTAAATTCTTTACGAACCTCTTCATACGCAAGTCTTCTACTTTCTTCCTCTTTGCTTGATCGAAGAGTTTCAAGGTGTTCATCTAATGTCTTGCTTACATAATTTGAAATATTAAGACCTGGAAAAGTTCGTTGACTTGAGTGCCAAAAAGCATAGAGATCAGAAGGTGTTTGAGTGATTGCACCAAAAAGAAGTAATTGAAAATCTCTTTCTTTGATAATATCTTGATTAAGATCAGAAACATCATAAATTTTAATGGTGGTTGTGATGCCAACTTTTTCCCAATCAGCTTGTATCATTTCCGCAACTTTTTTCATCTCTTCAGTGTTTGCTGTTGTAAGACTTATTTCTAATGTTGAAGATGCAGTAGATTCTTTATTTTTTTGTAGTAGTTCCTTTGCTTTTTCTGGGTTATATTCAGAGGATTCTTGGTCTGTATCAAATGGATATGGAGAAGATAAAGGTTTACCATACCCATAGAATATTTCACGTATTATTTTTTCTTTATCAATAGCTAGCTGTAGCGCGGTTCTAATATTTCTATCCGCAAGAGATTCAGATTTATTTGGATTAAAAAAAATAGCAAAAGTTCTTGGAAGGAGAGATGTGTGGATGCTTGAGGTTGCGATATCAAGAGTATTTATTTTTTCTGGAGATATACCATGAATTCTTTGAATATCACCATCTTCAAATGCTTTCAAAAGATATTTTTCATTTTGATAAGAGGAGAGGGTAATAGTCTCTATATAAGGTCTTCCAAGGGTATAGCGATCATGTGCTTTTAGTATGAAAACTTTTGGAATGCCAGATTCTGTAACAATATGTTCTATTTTATATGGACCACTACCAATTGCATTTACATTAAAGTCACTTAAGCTCATCTGGTCATCACTTAAGTTTTTCCATACATGCTTCGGTAATATTCCAATGGAAAGTGTTTCCATAAAAAGAGGGAAAGGTTTTTTGAGGGTAAAAGTAACTTCACTATCTCCTGTTTTTTCAGCTGTCACACCTTCCCATTCAATTTTATGAGGACTTTTTACTGTAGGGTTTTGTATTTTATCTATTGTAAAGAGAACATCGTCAGCAGTAACATTTTCTCCATCATGGAAACGGGCATTCTTTTTGAGTGTAACTATATAATGAAGACCATCATCACTTTCGTTGATCGATTCAGCTATATCAAGAGAAACACTTCCGTCAAACATTTTTTTTGTTAAACCAGCAAAAACAAGAGTCGTTACATCTTTATCTTGATCAGTTGTCGCAAGTACTGGATTTATAAAACGAGGCGTTCCAATAATTCCTTCCGAGACAGATCCACCATATGATGGAACTTCTGTTAAAAATTTTGCATTAAAAGCAATAGCAGAACTAAAAAAGAATACCAAAGAAAAGAAAATAAACAACCACAAAGCAAGCACTTTTTCAGATGAAAGTGATTTATAAACAAAATTAAGATGCTGTATAAAGGCCTTAGCCTCAAAGGTGTACTGTGAAGTTTTCATAAACAATACTCACAAGCTACCTATTGTTTCCAACAAGAAAGATATTGTTAAGTTATTTAACTATAACAGGATAGAGGACAGAAGCTACAAATAACACCATAACTATAACAGTAAGACGGTGAAGAGTTTTTTCAGCTCCTCTTTTTTCAAGAGTAGCACCAGAACCTCCATCAGAACCAAATGCGCCAGACGCATCTGTATTAGCTCTCTGTATTAAAACTAGAGAGGTGAGGAGGATTGCTAGCACTAATTGTACAATAGATAGCAATTGGAACATGGTTTGATTATAGCATGGTAAGCATACAAATGCAAAAAAGTGTACCACTTCACTACATCTGAGACTTTCTCATATTTCTAGTATATGCAATAGGAGAAAGATATCCAAGAGAAGAATGAGGTAGAACTTCACTATAGTATGTTACATATTCTTGTAACGGATCATTAAGTTGATTAAATGTCTATGTCACATAATAATTACTTTTATGTTTTTTGTTTAATTATTTAAAAATAATTATCTAATCCTAGTTAGTTTCTAGTTGTTTTATTTCATCAACTACAAGTGTCTTGTCACCATTTCTTGTTGATACTTTACCTTTTATAACAAGAGGGGCATCTATTGTAATTAAGTGCTTGTATTTTTTATATGTTTCTGGGAATATAGCCACCTCTAAACTTCCAGTGTAGTCGCGTAGCTTAAGTAGAGCCATCTTGTCACCTTTTTTTGTTGTTGTTATTTTTATCGTTTCAATGATAACCGCAATTGTTACTTCTTTACTATCTTGTACTTGTGTATGAATTATCGATATATTTAGACCTCGAGCTTTTATTTTTTCTTTCCATGGATCAAGTGGGAATCCAGAAACAAAAAGTCCAAGTAATTCTTTTTCCCAAATAAGTTTTTGTTTTTGTTGAGCAGGAGCAATTTTCTTCATTGTAAAGGAAGAAGAGGAGTTGACCTCAAAAAGACTGTTTTGTAAGATATTGTCTTTAACAACCTGCTTATGAAATTCAAGAATATCATCAACATTATGAAGAATCTCATTTCGTTCACCAAAAGCATCTAATGCTCCGCACATTGTGAGTGCTTCTAATGATTTTCTATTTAGATTTTTATGATTAATTCTTCGAATAAAATTTTCCAAAGAGCTGAAAGGTTCACCTTTTTGTCTTTCGCTCATTATTGCATCAGCAATATCTACTCCAAGATTTTTTATTGTATGTAGACCAAAACGTATCTGTTCTATTCCATCAAGATTTTTAGTTATACTAAAACCACCGAGACTATAGTTCACATCCGGAGGAAGTACATCAATATTCATACGCTTACATTCAGATACAATTTCTGATATTTTTTCTACGTCTCCACTTTCATTTGACAGTACAGCTGTCATGTAGGCAAGTGGAAAATTTGCTTTCATGTAAGCTGTTTGATAGGCAACTCTACCATAACTTGCAGCATGAGCTTTATTGAATCCATACGCAGCAAAAGGTTCAATAAGTGACCAAAGTTCTTGGCTTTTTTTCTGAGAAAGACCATTTTCAGAAAAACCCTGGAGTAGCTTTTCTTTCTGTGCTTGCATTTCTGCTGGAATTTTTTTCCCCATCGCTTTACGAAGCTTGTCTGCTTCAAGCCAAGAATATCCAGCAAGGTGTATAGCAATAAGCATTACGTCATCTTGATACACAATAACACCAAAAGACTGATCTAAAATTGGTTCAAGTCTTGAGTCAAGGTATGTTACTAGAGAGGGGTTATGTTTTCTTTTTATATATTCAGGAATCATTTCAAGTGGCCCAGGACGGTATAGAGCAACCATTGCGTTGATATCAAAAATAGTGGTAGGTTTTAGCTCTTTAAGAAATCTTGTCATGCCGGAGCCATTTAATTGGAAAAGACCTATTGTCTCACCGCGGGCAAGCATATCGAATGTTTTTAAATCTTGTAAAGAGATATTTTCAATATCAATATCAATAGCATATTCTTCTTTTGTTATCCTAATCGCATCCCCTAAGATAGTGAGATTACGTATGCCAAGAAAATCAAACTTAAGCAAACCAGCGTCTTCGATAGTGTACATATCATATTGAGTAATAATCTTACCTCCTTTAGGGTCTTTTTGGATTGGGGTGAATTCCCATAATGGCTTTGGAGAAATAACCGTCCCAGCAGCGTGTACTGAAATGTGTCGAGCGCATCCTTCTACTTTTTGCGCCATATCTAAAATTTGTTGAGTTTCTCTATCTGTATCGTATAGTTCTCTTAACTCTGGAACTTCTTCTAAAGCACCAGAAATGGTAACAGGAAAGCCTTGACGTGGAGGTGGTATGAGTTTACTGATACGGTCACCAACCACATAAGGAAATTTCATTGCTCTTGCAACATCTTTTACTGCACCACGAGCCATCATTGTTCCAAATGTTCCTATTTGAGCAACATTGTCTATCCCATATTTTTTACGAGCATAGTCAATCACTTCATCTCTACGAGTATCTGCATAGTCCATGTCAATATCAGGTGCCGATGGTCTTTCAGGATTAAGAAAGCGTTCAAATGGAAGTTTATATGCAAAAGGATCACATTTTGTAATTTGCAGCAAGTATGTCACTAAAGACCCAGCAACTGATCCACGAATATTTGTTAAAATTTTATTTTCACGAGCGTAACGAAGTAAATCATAAACTACTAGGAAATATGGAGAATATCCTTTATCTGCAATCACTTTTAATTCATATTCAAGGCGTTTTTTAACTTCATCATTGAGAGACATTTGACGCACTGATAAACCTGCATATGCCAGATCTTTTAAGTCTTCGTTATAATTTTTTTTATATTCTATCGCAGGAAAGACCCACTTCCCTAAAGGAATTTCTACGTTACATTTTTCTGCCAATAGAAAAGTATTTTCCATTGCCTCTGGTATCTCTTTGAATAGATCTTCTGGATACTCAAAAGAGAAGTCGTCTTTTTGAAAGAATTGACCGTACTCTAGAGAAGCTTCCTCACTTCCATGCACAAGATAAAGAATTCTGTGTGCATTTTTATCCAAAGCAGTTAAGTAATGAGTGTTATATGTTGCCAGAAGAGGTGTTGAAGTTTCTTTTGCAAATAATATAGTTTTATCAAAAATTTCTTCCCCGTTGTCTAATTTTTTTTGAGGGTTAATTTCTAGAAAATAGTTCTCTTGAAAATGTTTTTTATAAAAATCTATTCTTTGTAAAGCTTCTTCTTTATTAATAATCAGTAAATTATTAGTATCACCAAAAACTCCTCCAGAAATAACAACTATTCCCTCCTTGTAAAGTATTAAAATATCATCAGTTAAAACAGGTTTTATAGGATTTTCTATGTTTACAATAGAAGTTATTCTCATTAAGTTTTTATAACCAGTATCATTTTTTGCTATAAGAACAATTTGAAAAAGTCTTTCATTGTAACGTATAGAAAACTCTGCTCCAATAATTGGTTTAATACCTTCTTTTTTACATGTTTGATAAAACTCTATTACCCCATACATGTTTGAATAATCTGTAAGAGCCAACGCAGGCATATTATTTTTTTTCGCTTCTTTTACCAGCTCAGAAATTTTAGGTAATGCTCTAAGAAGGGAGTAATGAGAATGGTTTCGAAGCTGTACAAACATAGAGTAAGTCAATTAAGTGTGGTCAAAAATATTAGTATATATTCCTGTATAGTGTATCAAA
>JBDLTQ010000027.1:0-33175 GCA_039805745.1 Candidatus Parcubacteria bacterium
GACTGGACAAAGCGTGGAAAGAAAACACTTCGTGTGAAGTACAGTACTGAATTCAGACTCTCCTGTGGTACTCCATCTCAAGCAACGAGAGTGTTGGTGACGACGAGTGTGGAGAGGTAGGACACTCCTCCAAGGACCTACACCATACAGACTGAGCAAGTCTTACTGCTACATGCTATCTACATGTATGTAGCATTGTCATAGAGATTGTTAGAAATCTAGCTCTTTTTAGATGTGTAGTGTGTGTTATACTTTTGGTATGTTCAATATTTGGCCATATTTACTGAGACTTGCTATATCGCTTTACTTTATTTACCCTCATGCACAAGCACTTTCTCTTGGTGCAAAAAAAGCGAAGCTTGCACTCTTTGAATGTATTAATCAATCTATCCAAGTACCAGAAGTGGTGACCTTTACTATTTGGCACTCATTTTTTGTCGTCCTTGGTATTCTGATACTTATCTGGCCGAGACCGATACTCCCCCTTGTGTTTGTTCTCCTTATACTATCAACTCAACTCTACATTAATTTTTCGGTACACAGTTATACGAGTAGTAACATGCTTCTTTTTATACTCATCCTTGTTACTCTCGCGCTTATTATCTATAACTCAAGACCACAGTTTAGATAGACTACAGTTGATAGAACTTAGAATTTGGATAATAGCTATGCATAGACATGACAATCTACAGATATGGAAAAAATCGACTGAGCTATGTCTTCTTATTTATAAACAAACAAAAGATTTTCCAGAAGAAGAAAAATTTTGCCTAGTAAATCAATTAAGGAGATCTTCTATCTCTGTTCCTTCCAATATCGCAGAAGAAAGCAGGAGAACAAGTACGAAAGATTTTAAACATTTTTTACTAATAGCAAGTGGATCACTTACTGAAATAGATATCCAACTTTTTCTTGCAAAAGAATTACAATACTTACAAGAATGCGACTACACTCAATCTAAAACGCTTACCGCTGAAATCTCAAAGATGCTACACTCTTTTTATAAAAAAGATAGGATAGCTATACTCTAAGTTCTATATTCTAAATTCTTATATGCAAACACACGCTATTACACTAGACACCCCTCTCTCCTTACTTTCTCGTATTTCTCCTCTTCATCAAAAAGGTCTTGAAAAACTCGGTCTACACACCGTGCGAGACCTACTCTTTCACTTCCCTCTACGATATGCAGATATGCGTAGCACTACAGGAGCAGGAACTCTCTATAAAGGTCAGTCGGTCACCATCTACGGAGTCATGGAGAAAGTCGACGTTAAAAGAAGTTTCAAAGGTCATATTCCAATGACAACAGCATACATCTCTGACAATACAGGCCACATACGATCTGTATGGTTTAATCAGGCATATATTGGAAAAATTTATCCAGAAGGCACAAAAGTTCGTGTCTCTGCTATTGTACAAGAAGATTCAAAAGGACTTTTCTTATCCAACCCTCATATAGAAGCAGTCTCACTTATACCTGAGAATACTGAAAGCCTCTTTGGTTCTACGAAAAATGAAGATATACAATTCCTTACTCCTATCTACCCTGAAACAAAAGGAATTTCATCTCTCTACCTTTACACTCTTATCAAAAAAGCTTTACTACATAGAGTATTAGAAGAAATAGAAGACCCTCTCCCAAAAGAACTACTAGAAAAACTCCATCTACCACTACTTCGCGAAGCACTTCTTTATATCCACTTTCCAAAAAGTGAATCACTGACTGTTGCTGCACGTAAACGATTTGCATTCGAAGAAATTTTTTACATGCAAATAAAAAATCAGTGCGAAAAAATGGAAGCAAAAAACTTACTAGCATATCCAATCACACTACGAGATAAAGAACTTACAATGTTTATTGACTCGTTTCCTTTTACACCAACAACAGCTCAGATGGATGCAATAAAATCTATCCTAAAAGATATGAAAAAAAATCAGCCAATGGGGAGACTTCTTGAAGGTGATGTTGGGAGTGGTAAAACATTCGTAGCGGCAAGTGTTGCTTATGCAGTACTGCACACCACACACAGTTCACAACAAACACTCCAAGTAGCATATATGGCACCTACTGAAATACTAGCAAAACAACATTTTGAAAGTTTTATTTCGTACTTCAAAGATACAGGAATAGAAATCGGACTCCTCACAGGCAGTGGGTGCAAAAAATATCCGAGCAAACTTACAGATGAACCAACAGACATCTCACGAGCACAACTTATCACATGGTTAGCAAACGGTCGTGTGTCTATCGTAATAGGAACACATGCGCTAATACAAAAATCAGTTGACTTTGCCCATCTAGCACTTGTTATCATTGATGAACAACATCGGTTTGGTGTAAAACAACGCCAAGAACTCACCCAAAAAAACCGTCTCAAAAAAAATGACCCTCTGTCTCCATCATCTGCATTACCTGTATCATCTCAAACATCAACAAAAAAAATACCTCACCTCTTGTCAATGACAGCGACACCTATTCCTCGAACGTTAGCACTCACCATGTTCGGAGATCTCGATCTTACGGTTATTGATAGTATGCCAAAAAACCGCAAACCAATTATTACTGAAATAGTAAAGCCAAGTAATAGGACTGCCACATATGATCACATACGCAAAGAATTACAATCTGGAAGACAGGTCTATGTCATCTGTCCGCGTATCGATGAACAAGATGAAGAGGAACGTCAGAAACGTATCCTCAAGAGTGTAAAAGAGGAAGCGAAGCGACTCTCCGAAGAGATCTTTCCTGAATTTATTGTTGACATTCTCCATAGTAAAATGAAGAAAAATGAAAAAGAAGAAGTGATGCAAGATTTTCTCGATAAAAAATCTGATATCCTCGTAGCAACATCTGTGGTGGAAGTCGGTGTTAATGTGCCTAATGCGACGTGTATTATCATTGAGCATGCAGATCGTTTTGGTCTTGCACAACTACATCAGTTACGAGGGCGTGTAGGACGTGCAGAACATCAATCTTATTGTTATCTCTTTACTGAAGGCACAAGTGACACTACATACACACGCCTGAAAGCACTCGTGACAGCCAAAAATGGTTTTGAACTCGCCGAGAAGGATATGATGACACGCGGTATCGGTGCGCTTATGGATGGAAAACAGTGGGGTGTAAGCGATCTAGCTATGGAAGCTATAAAAAATCCAAAACTAGTAGAAATAGCTCAACAGGAAGCGCAACACCTTGTTGAACATGACTCAACTTTATCTAAGCACCCACTTCTTCTTTCTATTATTAAAAAAAGAAGAGATGTTCATATGGAATAAAATATCATAACAGACCATAAAACAATCCCTAGAAACACCATATCCATACCAAAAGGTAGCAAAGGAAGATAGTGCTCTTTCTTTAGATTTTATATACAAAGTGCGCCTACCTGGACTCGAACCAGGGACCAGACGTGTATAAGACGTCCGCTCTACCAACTGAGCTATAGGCGCACTTTATTTACAAAATAGACCACAACACTAAAAAGTAGAAAACACCTATACACTATCATATAGCACTAGATACTACTTAAGGTTACATACACCGTGCTTACTACTATAGCAAATATTACAAAGAATTTCACCTCCCCTAAAACCCTAAAAGAAGGGAGCTCATCTTACCTATGGACTTTTTTCATCTAACAGTGCATAATTGATACTCCGTTAGCAATTTCGCTAATTGGATACGCATTGGACATATAACCAAGGAGATAAGTATGGTACTTCACTCTCGCGATCCTGCACTTGCAATCAGTGCAGAAAAAAGCAACCCTTGCGCCCGCCTTATTCCAGGCAACCAAGACTGCATCAATCAAATTCAAAAAAACAACTGCTGTCACGGAAAAGGTGACAAACAATGCTCCGGAAAAACATCTGGGATAGGCGCCGACCTTAAAAAGGCAGAGAAACACATCTCCGACCGAAATCAAATGCTTGTGAACCTTGCAAAAGTAGAGCAAGCTCGTTCAACCGGTCGAGGTGGTGGACATCTTGATAACGCAAGAGTGTTCCAAACAGTCCCCTTCTCTTTACGAGACATTCGAGAATAATTTTATTCCAACCAATAAAGCTTCGACTAATCGAAGCTTTTTTTCTTTGTACTTCTTTATATAATAAAACACCATATTTATATGGTGTTTTTTTCACAATACACACGATGTATTACTCTATATCTTTTCTTTTTGGCATGATACCGTGCACAAGAAGAAGCTTCTCAAAATCTTCTCGTTCTATACTTTCAATTTTCATAAGTTCTTCTGCAATAGCTGTAAGCGCTTGACGTTTTTCAATAATAATAAGACGAGCGCGGTTCCACGCATCATCCATAATTCTTTTTACTTCATCATCTATTTTTTCACCATACACCTCACTGTATTCTTTACCATACACACCCTTAAATGTTTCCCCTTCTGGAACAAGAGCAATTGGACCAAGTGTACTCATTCCGTACTTAGTGACCATTGCACGAGCCATATACGTAGCCACCTGAAGATCGTTTGATGGGCCAGTTGTAATATCTCCAAATATTTCTTTCTCAGCAACATACCCACCGAGTGACATAGCAATATCATCTAAGAAAGAAGCTCTTGTCATTAAGCGCTTCTCATCAAGAGGAAGTTTAAGAGTGTACCCTCCTGCATTACCACGAGAAATAATTGATATCTTATGAACAGGGTCAGCATCTGGAAGACATGAGGCAACGAGCGCATGTCCTGCCTCATGATACGCAGTTATCTTCTTTTCTTTTGGAGACAGTACATGACTTTTACGCTCAGGACCCAGCATTACTTTTTCTATAGAACGAATCAGATCGAATTGTGCCACCTTTTTACGACCTTCACGCGCAGCAAGAATAGCTCCTTCGTTCATAAGTGAGTAAAGATCAGCACCAGAAAAACCAGGAGTTCGTTCTGCAACCACAGTAAGGTTCACATCCTCAGCTAATGGTTTAGTTTTTACATGAACCGAAAGTATAGCTTCGCGGTCAGCTCTATCTGGAAGATCCAAGGTAACACGTCTATCAAATCGCCCTGGTCGAAGAAGTGCCTTATCAAGAACATCAGGCCTGTTTGTCGCTGCCATCACGATAAGATTCATAGTAGGCTCAAATCCATCCATCTCAACAAGTATTTGATTAAGTGTCTGCTCACGACCTTCACCTTGTCCACTGATTGACGTTGCTCGAGTTCGTCCGACGGCATCAATTTCATCAATAAAAATAATTGCAGGTGCAGCTTTTTTTGCCATATCAAAAAGATCACGTACACGAGAAGCTCCAACCCCTACAAACATCTCCTCAAACTCTGAACCAGATAAGTGGAAAAATGGAACCCCTGCCTCTCCAGCAACAGCCCTTGCAAGCATTGTCTTCCCTGTTCCTGGCGCCCCCATAAGAAGTACTCCTTTTGGAATCTGAGCACCGATATCTGTAAACTTTTTTGGAGCACGAAGAAACTCAACGATTTCCTCAAGCTCTTCTTTTGCCTCCTTTGCTCCTGCCACATCTTTAAATGTAACTTTTTCTTTTGTATCATCAGGATAAATCACTTTTGCCCTTGACTGACCAAATGACATTGCTTGCATATTTGCACCTTTGATACCACGACCAAGCCACCAAATCATAAGCGCTAGAAAAAGAACAGGGAGAAGAATCGGGATAAGTGTTCCCCAAAAAGAGAGCCCTCTGTCTGCCTTAATAGCAACAGTCGTCGTAGCTATCGTAGAAGAACTGACACCATATGCAGTGAGCACTGATAGTGTTGACGCACCTTGTTCTTTCTTGGTGCTTACACTTGTACCATCTATCTTTTTGCCTGTGAGAGTATCTCCTTCTACAACAATTGAAGTTATTTGATTATCTTTTACAAGAGCTGCGAATTGAGATAACGCAATAGATTCAACTGACTGTTTTTCCGTAATAATAGAATACCCCCACGCAAGACACATAAAAATAATAAAAGCTCCGAGGAGTTGCTGTGAGAAGCTCTGCGGTTTTTTTTCTTTCTTGTTGATGCTGGTATTCTTTGCTTTTTGGATTTTTGGTAATTTCATGATTTTCATAATATGTATTCTAACACATGCTACAATGATACAATTATATTCAAAGAAATCATCTATGAAACTGGTCGAAAATAAAAAACTTACAATGACATATATAGTACAAGAGACACTTCAGGCAGGGATCGAACTTTTTGGTTTTGAAGTAAAATCTCTTCGCTCAAAACTAGGATCTCTTGATGGTGCGCGAGTTGTTATCCGTGGAGATGAAGCATATATAGTTGGTTCATATATTCCACCATACCAAGCAAGTAACAGTCCTCAATCATATGATGAACAAAGAATACGACGTCTTCTCCTTACAAAAAAAGAACTTCATCGACTTGCTTCAATAGAACAGACAAAAATCTTGACACTTATCCCCTCTTCGTTGTATCTTAATCATGGGCTTATTAAGTGCGATATCGCACTTTGTAAGAAGAAGCAAACTCGTGACAAACGAGAAGATATCAAGAAAGATATCACAAGACGCGAACTACGTGGACGGGAGTAGTGTATATGTTATGTAGCGAAAAGCATAATCAAAATATACACACAACTATTTTCTGCACACAGAAACGCTCATGATGATACGCTTTATACTTGGGGGTGTACTTTGGATTTGATACTAAGACTGTGATACCTGTGCTGTGTCGAGACTCTCTGAGAACTCGTACACTTTCAGGGAACCATGTTGCAAAAACAACTGGCAAGGCAATCGCATCTCCATATTTTGGAAATGCATTCGCTCCAGCATTCGCCTAAATATACAGGCCAATCTGGTGTCTCCTTATCTCGTATCTGCGGATATAAGTGAGGCAATATAACAGCAGACGTAGATAACACTATTGCATAGTACTGTTATCGAAAAAATTATGCTCTGTCGTTTGTGCTTTTGTTTGTTTCTGATACAAACGACGAGATCAAAAAACAATCTACACACAGTAGATTCAGATATCACATCTTACTACACGGGGGTTCGACTCCCCCCACCTCCACCTTTCAAACTGACCAAAACAAAACTTGACAATATAACATTTTATGTGTATAATTATATCTTGTTTATAGGAGTTCTTTTATGAAAACTAAGCCAAGTCAGACTTCAATTCTTTTGGAGCCAGCTTCCGCCTTGTTGTTAATGGTGTACAGTTATGTGTACCCGTTACAAAACATAATAAAAGCTGTTGAGGTTTTATTTGAAAATAATAACCTTTTAGTTTTAAGGGTTATTATTACCATTGTAGTAAATACTGTTATTCTGATTGCTGGAGTTTATCCAATAATCAGTGTGATTCAAAAAATATACAGAAAACTACAAGGTTAGCATCTAGACAGCGGTCTTACAAGACTGCTGTTTTTTTGTTAACGTTTATAAGTTATTCTCTTGGTTCTAACAAACCGTGAGCTTAGTTCACTGGTGACTACTTTTACATCTACCCATCCATCAACACAGATGCACCACCCATCTCTTTGTGTTAGGATACTCTATGGAATTTCTACTTTTCACCTTTAAGGAGATGTTATGAAATCGTTATTTTGGTTTTTACTCTATACACTTCTTTCATCAATTTGCATTGCAGTACTTTTTCCAGTACTTCGTATTACACTTGATGAAGTGAAACTCTTCGGGCCCAGTATTTGGCAAGACATCAATTATCTCATTCTTTATTTTAAAGAATTGAGTCAGGTACTGCTATCAGACATAGACAACCATAAAAAGAATAGAAAGATGTTAGATTATATTTTGATTTCGACGTTTCTTGTATTCATGATAATGGTTCTTACTTTAGGATTTTTTGAAAAAAATCCTGAGATTAGAAAAAGAGTGCTCACATCACGATTTGCAGACTTTTTCAGAAAATGGAAATCTGTTATGCTTCCATTTATGCCAACCTTTGCACTTCTCTATATAGTCGCACTGGAAGATGAACTACAGAATACATATTTTGTAGTGTCTATAGGACTTTGCTTCATCGTAAGTGGATTCTTTTCCTTCTTTGCATTCAGAACGATTCAAGAAAAAGAAACAAAAAGTATATCAACATAAGAACACCAGAAACAAAAGAGTCTCAGCGTCAAAAAGTATTGGCGCTGATTTTTTATTCCAAAAACATAAAATCTATGGTAATATGCTACATATCATCATACATTAGACCTTGGCAGAAAAAGTAAACATCAATAATAATATCCGATCACTTAAACTCCGTGTCATTGGCGCACAGGGAGAAAATTTAGGAGTACTCACGAAAGAAGAAGCCATTGCTGCCGCAAAAGCTGTGAAACTAGACCTAATAGAAGTCTCGCCTCAAGCAGACCCTCCTGTTGCTCGTATTGCAGACTATGGCAAGTATACCTATGAAATGAGCAAAAAACTCAAAGAAGTAAAAGCTCGTTCTCATGTAACAGAAACTAAGAATATTCAAATTAGTGTCGCCATTTCAGAACATGATATTATGACTAAAGCTAAGCAAGCTGCTGAATGGATAAAAGAAGGTCATCGTGTCAAAATCGACCTACAGCTCAAAGGACGTACGAAGTTTATGGATGAAGCCTTCTTAAAAAGCAGACTTGAACGCCTCTTGGCCATCATTCCTGCTGAATACAAAATAGCAGAACCTCTCAAAAAAGTAAGTAATAAATCACTTATGATTGTGGTAGAAAAAGCAAAATAAGAATCCACAACAAGAAAATCAATACAGTAAAGATATAGCAAGGACAGACTACAGCACAGGCTTTATTTACTTGATATTTCTAAGGAAACATGCTAGAATAGCCGAACTATCTACAGGATTATTAGAAAACCTTTATGAAGACAAACAAATCATTCCTCAAGCGACTTAAAATAACTGGAACAGGTAAGGTACTCGGACGAAAGCCGGGGCTCAACCACTTCAATGCAAAAGCTTCTCGCCGAAAACAGCTTGCTGCTAAGCGTGGACAAGAATTTGCTATGACAGGAAAGGAGAAATCTCGTTTCCTTCCAGGTCTTCTATAATCCTTATAATTAACTAACAAAAAGAGTATGTCACGAGTAAAAAGAAGTAAAATTGCAATGAAGCATCGCCGAAATGTGCTTTCACGCGCAAAAGGATACCGCTTCGGACGCAGTAAAAAAGAAGTTGAAGCAAAGGTAGCTCTTCGAAAAGCAGGAGCGTATGCTTTTGCTCATCGTAAAGACAAGAAAACTGACATGCGTCGCCTCTTTACAGTACGCTTAAATGCAGCCCTTCGTGCTCATGGAGTAACCTACAGCGTCTTTATCGACAAACTCGCAAAGAAAGGCATGATCATTAACCGCAAAGTACTTTCAGAGATGGCAGCTCATAACCCAGAATCTTTTGCTCGCATCGTAGCACAGGTGAATGGATAAATAAGATTAGACTCCAGAATACAAAAGCCTGAAAGAATAGAAATGAGCGGAACCTTCGGTTCCGCTCATTTTTCTTTTCTACATCCTACACTCTTCTTGTATTCTTACAATCGCATCTCCCTCTCACCAGAATCTCGCTGTTTCTCTACCATCTCGACAAGTTTCTCGACAAGTGTTTTTGGATCCTTACCGAATACAACATAGGGATTATTGCGATTACTATTCTTTATAATATTGCGTATCACTTCATCTGTTGCCCACTCACCTTCTAATATTCCAAGTGGCATATTAGCTTCCCACGCAACAGTAAACTCATGAATTGTACCTATTCTACCGCACCCAATCACAATAGCATCAGAAGATCGCACAAGCATAAGATCACGCCCAGGAAATCCAAACCCAGTATACACAACAGCATCCATAGCTTTCAACGGCAAACGATACACTTCAACATGTTCTTTCTTACTTGCTGCAGGAGAAAGCCCGAATGAAAAACCTCCAACCTCTTTCGCTCCCTCAGCTGCATACATAGGAAAGCCACTTGTTGCCCCTGTGATAATCTGACAACCTTGTCTAGCGATCTCACGACCCAACTCTTTTGCAATTGGAATAACTGCCGCTCCACAATGAGCGACTTCTGCAGCTCCTGATACTGATATAGTAATTCGTTGTCCTGACTTCATATTCTCTCTAGTATACATGATGAACTGTAATACAGGAGTGGACAAAAGTATCTATTAACACAAACAACCCTACGGCAAATCAACAACATCACCTTTTTCTGGAACAGTAACAGGTACTCCATACACTTCGTGAATACGCTGACCCAAAAAATAGGTACTCTTAGGTTCTCCAAGAACAATACAGACACGCTTAAGCGTATGCTGAATAGAATCAACAAAAGCAATGAGATGATCAGAATCTTTATGAGCTGAAAACCCTCGAATATTCACAACCCTAGCTCGTACAGATACTTTTTGACCATAAATAACAACCTCTTTTTCCCCGTCAACAATCTTTCTTCCTAGTGAATTAATAGCCTGATACCCTGCAATGATAATAGTGTTATTAGGATCACTGAGATAATGTGCCTCATGGTGAACGATTCTTCCACCATTTGACATACCACTTCCTGCTATAATTACCTTCGGTCTCTTATCATTCACAATTTCTTTACTCTCATCTGGTGTTGCCGTCTGTAACAATCCCTTAAAAGCAAAAATATCATCTCCGTTTTGAATGGATTTTTCTATTGTCTCATTAAACCAACGATCGTATTTATGATACACCTTAGTAATATTGATACCAAGTGGTGAGTCGAGATACACAGGCATTTCTGGAATATGCTCTTTTTCCACAAGCTCATTAAAAGCAAGTAATATTTCTTGAGTACGCTCAATAGAAAAAGCAGGAATAAGTACTGTGCCTTTTTTTGCAACAGTAGAGAGTACTGCCTCTTTGAGAATTTCAAGACGAGCGTCTCTGTCTTTATGATTTCTATCACCATACACACTTTCCATGACAAGATAGTCCACATTCTTAAGAGCTTCTGTATCTTTCATAAGAGGTGAAGGAGTGTTGCCAAGATCACCAGTAAACACCAACGTCTTTTCTTTAAAAGAAAATTCAATCATGGAGCTTCCAAGAATATGTCCGGCGTCACGAAATGTTATCTTTGCGTCCCCTTCTTCTGTTGTATATAAAAATGGTTCATCGTAGGTAACAATTTTTGACCATAAATGAAGCGCTTCATATACATCCTTTTCTTCATAGAGAGGAGGTAGGCCTTCTTGTTCAGCTTCTTTTGCAAGAATACCCATTGAATCCAGCATCACAAGCTCTGCCATTTCGCGTGTTGGTTCAGTACTTACAATTGTACCCTTAAATCCAGCGCGAACTAACTTAGGAATAAGGCCGATATGATCAAGATGCGCATGAGTAATAAAAAGCATGTCCACTTCAGTTGGGTCATAAGAAAACGGCGCATGGTTGATCTGTAGAGCATTACGCTCACCTTGAACAAGTCCACAGTCAATAAGAATTTTTTTGCCACCAAGTTCAACAAGAAAATTAGACCCTGTTGCCATCTGTGCACCACCAACAAAAGTTATACGAAATGTAGACATATTTATGATTTTTTAGCAAAAATATACGCAATAATAGCGCCAACAGCACCATTTATATAATCAGCACCTGTGTCTACCCAACCATTCCAGACACGCATATCAAGAAGATCTTTAACATACTCATACAATTCCCACATAACAGCCACAACCGTGTACATAACCACTACACCAAGGAGTGACACCTTTTTATGTTTATACAACACAACAGAAAGCACGAGTGAAGCAACACCAACCCCACCCAACACATGCATTGGAATATCAAGCCATTCTAATTCATAGTATAAATGTGTTGGATCAAACACAAACACAGAAAGACAGAGAAGGAGTATAAGATATGTAATCGATCCGATGATGTACTTCATTAGTGAAAAGTATACCACAGAAGAATAAAACCCGTCTTACAAGACGGGTTTTATATAATGGTGCCTAGGACATCTTCCTGATGTTTTATGTCAGGTGGGTAAGAAAACGGAGAGACCACGGTCTTTTCGCAATATTCCATAACCCAAAGATGTAGTATCCAGAAAAATACCTAAGCACCTGCACCCATTATATCCCTCCTTACAAGAAAGTCAAAATAACTTAGGAGCACATAATATGAAGCAGAAATATAGAGTTAGAATAAGGACACCGCAAGCAAAACACACAGAACCTTCGGTTCTGTGTGTTTTAATTTCTATATTCTACGATCTAAATTTTACTACTCTGTAATTCCGTCTAGGTTTACATCATAGAGCATTGCTTCTGTGACAAGACGATAGTTCATAATCTCTTCCTTAGTAAACCAAAGCTCAACCTCACGATCATACGCACCTTCTCCATCCGCAGGGTCAGTACAGTGAATCAGATTACGCATACCACGAGAACCATCAACATCACAAAGGTAGTATGAGTCGAGCGCATAATCACCGCGAATAGTTCCAGAATCAGCAGATGACGGTTCAGTTCCTCCAACGAGACGCTTCACCACTGCTTGTGCTTGGTTACCTTCGATCACAAGAGATACCACCGGACCTGCACACATATAATGTACCATCGCACGAATAATGTCTTTACCATACTCAATAGCTGGCTTATCAATAGTCATGCCGAGAGATTGTTTATTCTCAACAATGCGTGCACCTTTTTTCTCATACCATGCATCATCTTTATTGTAATGTTTCCAAAGAGTGTCCTCATTTACCATGTGCATTTTCATGCCAACAATCTTAAGACCAATACGTTCAAAACGCTTAACAATCTCCCCTACTAAGCCACGCTGTACTGCGTCTGGTTTAAGTATGATAAATGTTCTTTCTTTTTTTGGATGCATAGTGTTTTAAATAACAATTAGATATACACACGTCTATAATTAGTAGTAATACTACCAAAAAAGAATACATTTGCCAAAGGATACATAACGCTTTATGTCTTAAACAAAAAAACACTACTCTCGTAGTGTTTTTTTGTAGTGCACACATGTCTAGTTAGTGTGCCACGTATGGGAGGAGCCCCATGAATCGTGCACGCTTTACAGCGTTTGCAAGAGCGCGCTGATTCTTGGCTGTAAGGCCAGTCTTGCGACGGTTAAGAATACGAGCATGAGGATTGAGAAACTTCACGAGAATCTCAGTATCCTTATAATCGATAAACTTAATATTATTTGCGTTAAAGTGATCTTGTTTTTTCATATAGGTTGGTAATAAAGTCTACATTTTATGTTTTAAGTATGTTGTGATTGTCTACATGACGAGTACTTCGCGATAGAAAAAATATCTCTAATGAATCGGGTGCGGTACTGGTGAGTGTTTAGAAAGGGATGTCGTCTACATTAATATCTGCATCTCCATAATCAATAGTCTCAAGATCTGGAGCCTGTGAAGACTGAGCTTGCGCTTGTGCTCCTTGAGAATTATCACCTACTCCTTGTCCACCTGATTTTGGACCAAATTGTACAGCATCTGCTACAATTTCTGTTCTATACTTCTTCTCACCTGTTGTCTTATCATCCCATGATCTGGTCTGAATACGACCTTCTATAAGAACCCCTTGACCTCTTTTTAGGTACTGAGCACTTGTTTCTGCTTGACGACCAAACACAACAACATTGTGATACTCGGTCTGCTCCTGACGAGCTCCATTAGCATCTTTGTATACTCGATTGGTTGCAAGAGAAAATGAAGTAACCTTGTTTCCGTTAGGAAGAGATCTCATTTCTGGGTCTCTAGTAAGGTTTCCAAATAAGAAGGTTTTGTTTAAGTACATAAGATATATAGTTATTCGTAATAGTACTATGTAGTATATCACTAGTCACAAGAAGTATTATTCTTTAGTCTCTTCTTTTGTTACCTCTTTTGTTTCTACAACATCAGCGTCACTTGTAGTGTCGACATGTGTCTCAACAACTTCCTCAAGTGCGTCTTCTGCGAGTTTTTCTGCTTTGATAACAGGAGCACGCTTGGTATACACAGTGTTTTCACGAACTGTACTTACCACTAGATGACGAATAACTTCTTCATCAAGCTTTACACCTTTCTCGAGCTCTTTTACTTTATCAGCAGAAAGCTCGAACTTAATCCAGCCAAAATAACCAACAGTAAAACGAACATTAATATTATTCTGAACACGAATCATTTCGTAAGCGAGCTCACGCATATACGGAGCCTCTTCTGAAATGAAGCTACCTCCTAATGTAGCAATAGATTGCTTAAGCTGTTCAGCTTTCTTAAGCGCCGTTTCTTCATCTAGTTTGTTATCAAAGATGAAAGAAATTTCATACACACGGCTATCTACTATGGTTTCATTATTTTCAGTCATAGGGTGCCATTATACCACACTTTTAGGCAAAAAGAAAGACCGCATACTTGCGGTCTTAGGTAACTCTATTCATGAGAAATGAAGTTATTCTTCATTATCAACATGGTCTCGTATTTCCTTGTATGTCGGATCTTTTATGATCGACAAAATTTTTGGAGACTTCCTACCCTCTTGAGGTTCGAACCTCACGAGCAACCTCCTTGCCTCACGTACACGCTTGGCATAGGTGCTGTCTTTCGGAACACGAAACCATTGCTTCAAAATTTTGAAAGAAAGATTCCCATCTTTACCTTCTTGTACCCTTACAAACCCAGCCACGAAGGTGGTGGTTTTTCTCTGGTCAGCCATGATGCACCTCCGTTTCTAGGCATATGCCTACGCCTATCCTGCGCTTTTTTGTTTCTAAAGTCAAATTGACAAAATACAATACTATCGCAATGAAATACCAAACATTCTTTCTGTGTTCTCAAGAAGTTTTACACGCAACTCCTCAAAAGGCTCATTGCGGAGCACTGACATTTTTGCAACCACCTCTTGAACATAGAGAGGATTATTCCTTTGTCCTCGATAAGGAGAGGGTGCAACATACGGACTATCTGTCTCAGCTAAAATCATTGTCTGTGGTATATAGCGCACCACATCATCATACTCATGAGCAAATGTAATGACTCCTGAGAAACTCATTGTAAACCCAAGCTCAATAAAACGACGTGCAATCTCACTATCACCAACAAAAAAATGCGCATTCCCACGTAACTTATTACCATGCCTCTTCTTGGCACCTTCAAGAATATGTAACATATCTTCATATGCATCCATGCTCCCTTTAGATGGTCTACCATGAAGCATAAGAGGTTTATTAACAAAAACAGCAAGTTCTATCTGCTCTTCAAATATCCTTTGTTGTCTGTCAGCTTCTGCGTCTTTATTCCACGCAAGACCTTTTTGTTCCTTGTCTCTCTCAAAGAACGTTTCAATATAAAAGTAATCAAGACCACATTCACCGATTGCTACCACTTTCTCATGACTAGCCAATACCTCAAAATACTCTCTATCGAACAACTCTGTTACATTATCTGCAGGATGAAGACCGACTGATGCATAGAGATGGTCATGTACCTTGGCGAGCTCGAGCGCTTTGGAACTCTCAATCTTATCAGTGCCGACAGTAATAGCTCCGACGCCATACTCCTTCATATCACGAAGAAGTTTTTCCCTGTCTTCATCAAATTGTTTGTCATGCACATGAGCATGGATATCAAAAAAAGCGTAAGTCATAGTAGTTGCTACATAATTAATACTTATTGAAGTCTTCCAAACAGTGGAGGTTCTGGCATTGTAGTGCTGTGAATACAACCCATAATTCTAGCTGATGTATGTGGCATACAAAGAGAAAGAGCCGATGCGATAGCTTCCAAGCGAATAAGTGCCTCTTGAATAATTGCACACCCCGCCTCTTTATCTACTTTCACTACCTTAAATGGCTCTTTTTCTTGAATCATATGATCAAGAGAAGTCACCAACTGTGCTATGTACTCAAGAAATTTTTTTGTATCATATGTTTGGAATATAGTATCGATATCCTTGGTGTGTACAATATCATAACTAAGTGGATAGGTAATATTATTACTTATCGCCATTTTCATAATACGATTAGTAAGATTACCGATACCATTAGCGAGGTGAGCGGTATATGTCTCTTTAATTGATTCTAGTGTAAGATCACCATCATCAAAAGGTGGCACTTTATAAAGTAAAACATACCTAAGAGCTTCTCCCGCCAAATCATGACATGCAGGAACAAAGAGATCGATAACACTACGTGGGTCAATTACATTACCGATCGACTTACTCATTTTATGACCACCTGAAGTAATATGTCCATGTACAAGAATCTTTTTTGGGAGAGATAGTCCTGCTGACAAAAGCATTCCCGGCCAAATCGCAGCATGAAATCGAAGAATATCTTTACCGATAAGATGTATTACATTTGACCATCTATCTCCATCAAACGCATCTGTGCCATACCCAATAGCAGTAAGGTAATTAGAGAGTGCGTCACACCAGACATACATCACCTGCTCATCATCATTTGGAACAGGAACACCCCATGAAACTTTGCTTTTTGGACGAGAAAAAGAAACATCTTCAAGTCCTCTATCAAGAAGAGCGAGCACTTCATTTTTACGAGCATCTGGAATAATATGTATCTCATCTTTTTGTATTGCATTTTTTATTCTTTCTGTATACTTTGAAAGTGTAAAAAAATAATTTTCTTCTTCAACAGTATCTGGGGTCTTTAAATGATCAGGACACTCGCCTTTCTCATTTAAGTCTTTTTCAGTCTTGAATGCTTCACACCCGACACAATAGAGTGCTCGATATGAACGCTTTTCTAAATCACCTTGTTCCATGAGTGTGTTCCAAAGTAACTGCGCTCCCTTATAATGCTTTTCTTTGTCGCTTGTACGAACAAAAAAATCATATTCAACTGACATCTCATTATCAAGGACCTGAAACTGATGAGCGTACACATCAACAAACGATTGTACTGAAGATCCTTCCTCACGAGCTTTTTGCTCTATCTTTTGTCCATGCTCGTCCATGCCAGTACTAAAAAAAACATCAGATCCTGATCGTCGTAAATATCGTGCCAGAGTGTCTGCTGTCGCGAACTCAAAAGCGTGCCCAATATGAGGAGCACCATTTGCATATGCAATAGCTGTTGATAATAATAGTTTATGAGACATGTTGAGATTTTCTTTTATTAACATCATCAGCAAGCTCCATAAAAATAGAAGCCAACGGCACCGCAAGAAGAACACCCCACAGACCAGCAACTTTCGCACCAATAACAAGAGCAATGATCACAACAACAGAAGGAACACCAACTAGTTTATTCATTACTTTTGGATAAAGAACATGATTTTCAAGTTGCCCGATAATAACATAAATAAGCGCAACAATACCAAGAAGTGATGTCCCTCCATGAGTCCACGCGAGAAAAAGGGCAGGAATCGTAGCAATAGATAAACCGACTACTGGTATAAGCTCACCAAAGAACGCAAGAATTGCAAGTAGAGTAGCGTATGGCATATTAAGAACAAGCATTGGAATATACACCAGTATCGAAATAATCAGAGAGAGAAGCAGCTGCCCCTGCATCCAGAGTCCTATTTTTCGCTGAGATCTCATCCATAGATCTGTCACATACTCTTCATGTCTCTTAGGAAAAATAAGTCGTAAAAATTTCTGTACACCATTTTCTTCAAGTGCTAAATATACCGCAAGGACAAATGTAAGGACAAGATTTATTATGCTATTAATAAGTGCCCCTGTTGTAGCAAAGAAACCACCAGAACCAAAAAGTGATGTCTTCACGAGACTCAAAATTTGTCCACTAGAAATATCTCGAGATAGTTCTTGCATTTGTAGTGAAAGATCTTTGAACCCCATATCCTTACCAAAAATACGAACTGAATCTAAAATAGCTGGAAGCGTTTTTACAAAACGTGCCAGATCGTCAGCGAGTGGAGGAAGAAAAATAAAGACAACAACACCCGCAAATACAATAAGAAGAAGGAAAAGAGAGGTGACAGAAACAGCGCGAGGAACACCCCATTTAGAAAGAAGTCGCACTGGCATCTCCACCGACGACGCTAAAACAACTGCCACAAGAAGCGCTATAACAAACTCGCTTACATAAAAAAGCAGACCGAACATGAGTAAAAAGCAAAATACTTTTATAATTGTTCCTGAAGAAATAGAAATAGTTATAGTATCTTTCATACTGTTATTCTAGCACATGAGAGACATTTTTTTATATGCACCATTATTCAACAACAATAGAAGGATTACGGTCCCAGCTCTCATCTTTAATTTTTGTAGTAAGAGGAGAAAGTGTTGTTTTTAAATGAGCCCTTGAGACTTCTTCATCTGCTTCAAGAATAATACCTGAGGTAATCGCTGGACTCTGGTTGAGATGACTTTGAGACGGCTTTACAACGAGTCCTATTTCAACACTTTTTATTTCCCCTTCCTTCATAGCCCCTGCATCCCACATCACGGTACGAGTTTTTGAATTATATGAAATTGCTTGAGTGTCACTCACTGAGCCGCGCCAACTTACATAGATAGGGAGTGTAAACGATACCTTTGTAGCAGAAAGAGAGTTCTCTGCAGAAACAGTAAGTTTTGCAGTATATGATGTTTCTTCATTCACTCGAGGAGGAATAGGACCAGTATTAATGGTAACACTATTTTTATATGAAGTTTTTGCTTCAAGTGTTGCACTACCCTGTACTACCCATGTCTTTGTCACTGTTGTAGTCACATCATCACTTGCTTTTGTGGTTGCTCTTCCAACAAGAGACGCTGTAAGTTTCGGTGAATTTGTTCCTTTTTGAACAATAGGGATAAAAACTTGTAGCGTACCCTGTGCTCCTGGAGCAATAACTGCAAGGTCAGGAAATACAGCTTTGTTCCACGTAATTGTTTTTGCAACAGAATCATAATGACCACTTGTTGGATCTATATGTTGATACAACGCTGCATCACCAGATAACTGAATCACCAATGAAACATCTTCAAGAGCAAGAAGGCTTGTATTATTATATGTAATCTCGATACGAGACCTATCGCCATATCTAATAACATCACCAATAGACCTATCAGTAAACAAACTCATCATAACAGTAAGAGGTGAGGCACGGAGACGAACATCTATTGTTTGTGTTGCATACACAATACCAATAGTTTTTGGAATATCTCCCTGTGATCCTATTTTTGCTTGAAATGTCGCAACCTCCCCTTCCTTTCCAGAAAAAGAACCAGTAAGGATAATACTCACCGACTCACCGGAAGCAAGAGGAGCAATAGACCATGAAGAACTTTTAGGTAGCGGTGTTTGACTTGATTTTTCAAGAGAAAATGCTGAAGGTAGCATTACCTGAAGAAGTGTAGGCAGAGAGGTGGTTGCTGAATTATTTTTAATAGTGAATGTATACTCCCCACTTTGGCCAATAGAAAGAGTATCGACCCCTTGCACACTTACCGCAATCGGGGGCGTTTTAAGGATAACAGGGATGGACATTGTTTTATTAAAAACAGCATTTGATCCTGCTACTTTATATTCTATTTTAAGAGCAATATCTCGCGTTTCTCCCTCTTCTCCATATAACGAAACAGAGAAGTCTTGTTTTTTTTGTTCACCTGGAACAATCACTCCAACATCTCTCTTCTCCTGAATCTTTTCTAATTCATCTAGAGAGCTTTTACCTTGTTTGTACATCATTGTTACTTTCACATTCTCAAGAGCAACTTGATTGCGATTGTGAATAACAAGAGCAAGCGGGGTTACCTCTCCTCCTTCTATAAACGGAGAAATATCTGCTGTCATATCTATATTTGCCGATGATACTACATTACGAAGTGAAAAAACTCGCCATGCAGTAAAAGAAAGTGCAGAGATAAATACAAGCACAGAGATAATAAGTAACTTTACACCGAACGAAACCTTTTTATCTTCACTCGCCATAGTAATAACAGGAGAATCATCTCCCCATGAAGTAGGAAGACTAAGAGAACGCTCTTTACGTACTCGATGCATTTCACTTTGATGTGGTTTTATTTTAGGATCGTATAACTCATGCTCAATGGCATCAAGAGTGTCCTCTTTACGTGGTGGTGTGTTCATACCTTTCCGTAGTATACCTAAAGAAAGAAAAAACTAAAGCTGTGTCTCCTCTAAAACAGTGAGTACATGCGCTCTGACAGTTCCATAATTCAAAATAATCCTTGTATACAAATCTTCTACACTCATACCAACATACTCTTTGAGATCTTTTACACCAATAACAAGAGCGTCAGCATAACCAAGATCAACAAAAAGAATATAATAAAGAAGAAGTCGCATTTTTTGCTCATCATACTGTATCTGACTAGATAAGAATGCAATCAATCTATCATATAACCCCTTGTGTGAACCTTCACCTCTCACAAATCGAGCAAGCAACTGTGTTACTTCATGAATAAAACTACTGGTACATATACGCCCTTCTGCGCCAACAAGTCGCCATATCTCTTTACCTTGAACAAGAGTAACAAGACTCACCGATCGAGGCATTACATGTGCTCGTAATTTACTTTCAAGTTTTCTTATTCCTCGCGCATGACACATCACAAGCCCATACTCACGAGTGAATATTTTATACACACGATCATGTTCTCCCTGATCATAGGCTTCAAGAATAATTCCTTCGGTTGTATATTTTTCAATAGCCATGTGTAGAGACACTTACCCATTATGATGTTGTTGCTATACAGAGTCGTAACGATAAAGATGATAGTTCAACAACACCCCCTTGGCAGGTCGCATCAACTACCACTTCTGTTATTTTACAGGTAGTAAGAAGAGGGGTAAGATCTCCAAGTTGGAGCTCTTCTGAGAGAGTTACCGTAATTGTATCTGATGGAACAAGTCCAGCTTCTTTACGAGCATCTTGTACTGCGCGTATCAGTTTACGTAGATCACCTTCTTTTTGTAATTCATCTGTGATTGTTATATCAAGCACAACATCATCATCCTGTAGAGGGTTACTAAGAACCTCTTTTACATTAAGTTCAGCACACACAAGCGCAACATACTCCTTTGGAAGCGACTCCTTAAAAGAGACTGAGCGGAGTGGTTGTTTCACATTTATTTTTTGTGCTGTTCTTTTCATAAGACCAAGAGAAACAAGCTCTCTTGTTTTTCGCATAGTATCGACACTGTCTGTCTCTATCCTGCCAGCTTCTGGCCATGTTTCGAGATGGACAGATTCTCTAGCACCATTAACAGTTCTATAGGTTCGTTCAGCAATAAAAGGCATTACAGGTGCAATCGCTTTTGCAAAGACAAAGAGAACATACGTAAGCGTTGCATACGCTTCTTTTTGAACACTTTCTCCTTCATCCCCCTTCAGTCGCTCACGAGAACGACGAACATACCACACAGACAAATCATCAACAAACTGATCAATACCTCGAGTTGCTTCATCTAATACGTAGGTGTCATACCCAACAGTTGCGTCTCGTATCACTTCATGCACACGACTCACAATCCACCTGTTAAGCACATCAGAAGAAGAGGAAGACATTTCTACATCTATCATCCTATTCATATCATAAAGACTAAGCACATTCTCAAGACGCATCACCACCTTCTTGTAGACCTCCTCAACACTCTTATCCGCAAACTCGAAACTCTCACCTTTCACAACTGGAGATGATAGGAGAAAATATCGCATCGCATCAACACCAAAGGTTTCAGCCAACTCCATTGGATCAGTATAGTTCTGCTTACTCTTACTCATCTTTTCTCCTCCTTCTGTAAGCGCGATACCGTTAACGATTACATGTTTATATGGAGCCTTTCCAAATAAACCAATACCGAGATTGATGAGTGAATAAAACCACCCTCGAGTCTGATCCATTCCTTCAGCAATAAAATCTGCAGGGTAATTTTTTGTGAAAATTTCTTTATTCTCAAACGGATAATGAACTGAAGCGAATGGCATAGACCCAGATTCATACCAACAATCAAACACATCAGAAATACGAGTATACTCTTTCCCTTCAAATAGAAGTGTCACTTCATCAATATATGGACGATGAAGATTAATAGCTCCAGTCTCATCACGAGGCACAAGAAGAAGGTCGAGTTTGCGGATTTCTGCATTTGTTGGATACAATGTTGCACCAGCTTGTTCATCGTCGTACACAAGCTCTTCTTCTGTTAATAGCTGTGCTCCTGCAAAAAGCATGCGCGCCGGACCACCATGAGTCACAATAAGAATTGTTTTTCCTTCGTAGGACTTTTCAAGATCAACAATAACCGCAAGAGCTCTATGCATCATCTCTTCATGTGTCTCTCCACCCTCTACTCTTGTATCATATGCAACAAATGAACGAGTCAAAGAAGAAAAATATTCATCTCGTGTTTTACCATCAAAAACACCCATATCATACTCTCGCAACCTTTCGTCAAATGTCACCTCAACAGAGAGCGCTTTTCCAACCAATTCTGCACTTTCTTTTCCACGAAGCACAGGAGATGCCACAATCATATCAATCTGTGTACCCTCAAGAGAAAGAATACTTTTTTTAATCTGATTGATACCCTCCTCTGTAAGATGATTATCCTGATTTGTCCCTTTGTCCAAAATATTGTGCACATTACTCCATGCCTCACCATGACGCATCACATAATACACATTCTTTGGTGTATCTTTACGAAGTGTTGCAAGCTCTTTAAGTGAGCCAATCACTTTCACATCACCGTCTTGTGATTTCCACACAGGAAGTGGCGCACCCCAGTAGCGACTGCGCGAGACAGCCCACTCACGAGCACCTTCAAGCCACTTTCCAAAACGCCCATCACGAATATGCGATGGTGTCCAACCGATCTTTTGATTTGCTTCAATAAGTTGAAGTTTAATTTTTGGTATATCTACAAACCAGCTAGATGTTGCATAATTAAGAAGTGGTGTTGCACATCGCCAGCAAAGAGGATATGAGTGTACAATTTTATGCTTCTCAAAAAGCTTTCCATTATGAGCAAGCCACTTAATAATTTCAATATCACATGATTGTGTGTCATCTTTTTTCTTTACTTTCATTCCCGCAAAGTCAGAGATTGCATCAATAAAAGTGCCGTCCATCTTCACATGTTTAATGATAGGAATAGCATTCACCTTCGCAAGCTCCATGTCATCGACGCCAAAAGCAGGTGCCTCATGAGCAACACCCGTACCAGTATCATCAGTAATAAAATCTGCATGCCATAGTTTCCAGATATTCTCTTTATTATCGAGTGGTGTATCTTTAAAATAACCAAAAGGAGGGATATATACTTTTCCAATAAGTTCATGTGTTTGAACATCTTTAAGAATGGTGTACGTCTTTCCTTTAAAGACTTCTTCTACTCTACTCTTTGCAAGAATAAAAGTAGCACCTTGCTCACCTTCAACATCTCCTACCTGTACATATGCAATATTTTTATTAACTGCAAGCGCAGTGTTCCCGGGGAGAGTCCACGGGGTTGTTGTCCACGCAAGAACGTATGTACGAGGCTCATCAACAAGCTCAAATTTTACAGTAACAGAAATATCAGTTACATCATGATACTCTAGTCCAACCTCTGATTGTGCGAGTGGAGTCTCACACCTCGGACAGATATGCATCATCTTACTTCCTTCATACGCAAGTTTTTTTGTATACAATTCTTTCCAAGACCACCATACACTTTCTGTGTATGTCCAATCCATTGTTTTGTATGGGTGTTCCATATCTACAAAACGACCAAGCCGTGGAACAATCCTCTTCCACTCTGACTCATACTGAAGCACTGAATCTGCTGCTTCTTTATTGAAAGCACCAACACCATACTCCTCAATAGCTTTCTTTGATGAAAGTCCGAGTTTTTTCTCAATCAAATTTTCTACTGGGAGACCATGACAATCCCAGCCCCACACACGACGAACACGATTACCTTTCATTGTCTGATAACGAGGAATAGCATCCTTTATTGTTCCCGCTGAAATATGTCCTATGTGTGGCATCCCTGTTGCAAATGGTGGACCATCATAAAAAGAGTAATCACCTTTCGGTATATCTCCAGCTGGCATTTCAATAGACTTTTCAAAAATCTTATGCTCTTCCCAGAATTTTTGTATTTCTAATTCTTTTTCATTGATTGTTTTTGGCTTGTTGGTTGGTGTAGACATGAATATGATGATACATGATAAATAAAAACAAAAGTCCTCAAAGAGAGAAATCTCTTTGAGGACGATTGAGTATCGTGGTACCACCTCATTTCATGAATAGATTTTTGAAAAAATCTTTTTCAAAAATCTATTCACCTTCTTAGATTTGGGTTCTACTAAGCGTATGCTTTTCTTCCCATAACTCCGGAGTGATTGGCTCCATCGACATTGTATTATTTCATTCTATAAGGATTAGCCTAAAAAGGCAAGCAGAAGCAAGGACAGAGATTAGAATATAGAACTATAAGTGTGACTGAACAGTGTACAGGAATGAAACAAAAACATGAAAGCGCAGCCTTCGCGCCCACCACTTTCTATATTCTATTTTCTTGGTTCTATATTCTACAAAAAAACTACATTCTCTCTGGCGCATTACAACCAAGAACGTGCAGTCCATCTTTGAGGATAGCTCGCGCTCTTGCTACGATGGCGAGCCTGTGTGCGTTTCCTGTAGTATCACCTTCAACAAGAATCTGCTGTGATGCGTAGTAACCATTGAACTCCTGGGTAATAGAGAAGAGGTACGCAACAAGCTTCTGTGGTGAAAGTGTCTCTATTACATCTTCAAGGACATCTTCATAGTGAAGCAACAGATGTTCAAGAGAAGTAGATGGAATATCGCCAAACATAGGAGCAATACCCTGTGAAGCACCTTTATCAAGAAGAGAACTTGCACGTGCATGAGTGTACATAAGATACGGCCCTGAATCTCCTTCAAATGAAAGCGATACATCTGGATCAAAATTGATATTGATACCAGGCTTTGAACGAAGCACTGAGATACGGAGAGCAGAGAGAGCAATATCACGCACTAGAGTATTCTTTTCATCTTCATTTAGGTGAGCAATCTTGTCACTACTTCGCTCTCTTACTTCTTCTTCAACTACCCCGATTACATCAAGAGCAAGCGGTACACCACCGAGCCTCGAAGACATCTTCTGTCCTTTGAAAAGCATACGCCCGTGCGGAACATGAGTACTTTTTTCTACCCAAGAACCCCATGCATCACCGAGTTTTAACGCTGCATCAAGCACTACCTTAAAGTGATGTGTCTGCTCATTGTCAGTAATGAAATAGGAACGATCAACGGCGCCATGTTCTGTAAACTTTTTATAAATAAGTCCAATATCTTTCGCTTCGTAGGTCGGATGCCCTTCACTGTTGATAAAAACTGAGGTGTTGATATCCTTTCTCTCTTCATCTGGAATGTAGACAATAGCCCCTTCACTTTCTGTAAATACATGAGGGAGATTTTTTTCTACGATATCTTTACCTGTTCCGCTCACCTCACTTTCATAAATTGTTGTGCCCATTTTAGAACCTATACCTTCAATAACCTGTCTAAAATATTCTTGATTGATATTCCTTGCACGACTCCAAAGAAGATAATCGTCAGTCAAAGTATTCACTCCTCCTGACTCTATTTCAGAATAAAGATTCTTTGCTATCTCTCGTATCTCTTTTTCAAGTTCTGGGTTTTCTTTTGCAAGAGCAACTCCGCGCACATAACACTGACCAAAATAATCAACGACTTTTTTAAAAGACTCAATAGAAGCATCCTGCTCGAGGACTTCAATACTAACAGCTTTACCTTCTTCTCTGTCTTTCTTCCACACATATACCGCCTTTGCTATACCAAAAGAAATATCTGATGGAAAACAAAGCACCTCAACACGCGCTCCACCCTTTGCTATTGCACGAGCTACGAACTCACCAACAATGTTATTCATCAAGTGTCCAATGTGAAAAGGTTTAAACAAGTTCGGTGACGAATGTTCCACAAGAACATGGTTGTTGACAAGCGAGGTAGTGACCACTCTCCCTGTGTTCATCTCACGCACAACAGCATCATGCAAAAAAAAGTTAATGAACCCAGGTGACGCGACCTCAACCCGAGCTACAACAGTCTTGAGCTCTTCGGTAAGAGATGAAACGAGTTCTTCTGCACACACTATTGGTGAAACACCTCGCACTTTAGCAAGCGGAAAGGCAATATTGGTAGCATAGTCACCATGTGAGCGACTAGCAGGAATTTCTAAAGTAAAAACCACCTGCGAAGCGACACTCTTGAGTGCTTGTGAAATGATTGCATGTGTATTCATAGATGCTTTCTATACTACCGTATTACACCAATAAAAAAAAGTGGTCATGAGACCACTTTTTAGAAATTAACTATTGTGCAAAAAATGAATCAAGCACCTCAAAGACATCGTGTGCAACCTCTTCTGGTTTCTTTGTTGCGTCAATATAGACACATGGAACATGCTTCCCAAACTCAAGAAATCCATCACGCACACGCCGATGAAAATCAATTGACTCTTGATCAATTCGATTAGAATCTCCTCCAGAAAGTGCACGCTGTGAGGATCTCTCTGATGCTACCTCTGCTGGAAGATCAAAAATAACATACAGATTAGGATGAGGTGGCAAAAATGTTCTTGTCTCCCAAAAAAGAGTTTCCAAATTAAAACATTTTCTTCCTTTGATCTGAAATGCAAAGGTGGAAGAATCTGCTCTGTCTGAAATAACGTGTACTCCATTTTCAATATACTTTTGAACAAAAGAACTCCTCATGTCACTCCGTTGAGCAAGAAACAAGAAAAACTCTGTCACTGAGCTCATCTGCTCGCAAAGAATTAATGAACGAATCTTTTCTGCTACATCTGTACCTCCAGGTTCTCTGGTGTACATAATTTTAGGATATCGTTGTTTCACTTTTTCAAGAACAGTACCCTTACCTGATCCATCAAGCCCGTCAAAGGCAACATATAAACCATGTTTCATTTGATTCATAAGAATCCCCTTACCGAAAAGAAAGATTGAAAAAAGCAGCAACCTCTTGAATATCTTGATATCTCAAAAGATTAACCCCTTCATTACCAGCGATCATTGCTGAAAGTTTTCCTTTCGCAAGATGTTGATTAAAAAGGCACACAACCTTTTTTCCTTGCAATTGAGCGTATGCAGCTTCCCAGCCAACACCGAGGCTTGGGTTAGTTACCTCAAGCACAACGATATCTGACATGTCTATCCACGCAACATCACGCTTAAATATCGCAATATCAGACTTGTCACACTCACCATATGATGTAAGAGATGAATCGCCAATATGTTCTGTAAGAACATGCCTATAACACGCCAAAAGCTTTTGAATCGATGTATAAACAGACACGTGATCTCTGCCTCCACGAATGGAAGCGCCAAAATAAACGTTCATAGTCATTACATTATCTCCAAAAAAAGATTCCAGATTAAGACTACATGAAAATATGTATTTATACAATGTTACAGAATAAACTTATTGTCAATGGTTGCATACGTCTACATAACCCTGTAGAGTTGTGATGTAGTTCTTTTATCAACCAGCTATTTTCTTTAGGAGAAAACAGATGTACAACGTTCATGATAATATCTATCATTCTGCACTTCGCCTACCGCTTCGTATCGGATCAAAACGCTCTGTTCGCAATGGTCAAACGATTGCAGTATTCGCACATCAGATGCGTTTCCCATTGCGGTGTGGTTTTCCACTTATCACCACCAAAGAAGTTGCTTTCTCGATCATCGTTGCCGAACTTTTGTGGTTCTTGGATGCTGGAAAAGAAACTGACAACAGGCTTTCCATCTGTAAATTCAATCAACTACTCGGTAAAGATGACTTTGCTGGAAATATTTGGCACAATGACCAAAGTCGCTTCGAACGCGAAGGAAAAACACACTTCCCTGGAGACTGTGGACGTATCTACGGTGCACAGTGGAGGAGCTGGCGCACAGCGGACGGTGTAACAATCGACCAGATTGATAAGGTAATCAAACAGCTTCGCACTGACCCGTTTAGCAGATATCACATTGTGACAGCTTGGAATCCGGGAGAGATTCATGATATGTGCCTGCCACCATGTCACATGAAGATGCAATTCTTTGTGCGGCCAAATAGGCGGAAAGATAAAAAAAAGTACCTCGATCTTTCCATGGATCAACGGTCGTGTGATTTATTTCTTGGAGTGCCATTTAATATTGCGTCTTACGCACTTCTCCTTCATATGGTGGCACAGTGTGTGGATATGGTGCCAGGTGAGCTTATTATCACTCTGGAAGACTCCCATATCTACACTGCAGGAAAAAAAGAAGGTGTTGGCCTCAACTACTCAAAGAGCCATATCCCTGCTGTGAAAAAACAGCTTCAGAATAAATCTTTCAGAGCACCCAAACTCTGGCTTAATCCAACTATTACAGATATCGACGCGTTCACAATGAATGATATCAAAATTATTGGATATGAGCATCGTGGAAAAATCCCAGCACCTCTCTTGTGAGATGGTATATAAAAAACGGCACACAAATGTGCCGTTTTTTTCTTATAAAGAAGAACTTTATTTATTTTTTCCAATGATTAAACGATACCCAAAGGAAACGTTCATCATACTTTTCACATACAAACAATTCTGAAACAGTGCACAAAGTAAATGCAGGCACATGAGTACCCAGATCATTTAACTCTTTTGCAAGTCGTGTTGTTTCTGTGACAGGGTACGTTTTCCCGATTACTGTGATATATGCGTCAGTTGCAACATGAAGTGCCGACATCCAAATATCTGCACCTCCAATAAAAAATACATCTCTTCCTTTTGCTTCATCAATGGCATCTTTGATAGAAGAAGCAATCACTGCACCTTCTGCTTGATAGTGCGGGGTATTAGTTACCACAACATTGAGACGGTTAGGGAGTGGTCGGAATTTTTTAGGCAAGGACTCCCATGTTCCTCTACCCATCACCACAACATGACCAGAAGTGACTCGTTTAAAATAGTCCATATCTTCCTTGATACGCCAAGGAATCGAGCCACCTTCTCCATATACCCCGTTTCTAGAGACTGCACCTATCACTGCAATTTTTTGACTCATACCTAACTCCTTTTCAAAAGAACACCTCATAACCATAATTGAGAGTGCTTCACCTATTCTAAAAGAAGATTTAAAAAAAGCAACAAAAATCTATTTCCCAGTACTCCCAAAACCACCATGTCCACGAAAAGACTCATCAAGAGACGAAACTTCTATGAGTTCTGGAAATTCAACCTTTTGAATAAGTATCTGCGCAACTTTATCACCAGAAGAAAATGTATATGCTTCCTGAGTCATGTTGTGTATAAGAATAAAAATCTCACCCCTATACCCAGCATCTACCACCCCACCTAATGTCTTTAACCCCTTCATACCAAGTGATGATTTGTCCCAGACGAGCGCTACACAATTATCAGGAAGTTGAAATGCCACACCAGTTGGAATCTTTTTCGTCTCACCTGGCATAACAGTATGTACGCCACATGTATATATATCCATACCAGCATCATCATGATGTGCACGTGTTGGTAGCTGTGCACCATCTCGAACTTTTTGTATTCTTATTTGCATAGAGTAAGTGTAATAAAAAAGAGCCCATCAGAAAAGATGGACTCTTAAAAAAGACAGTACTGGTCTTTTATGTTTTCGGTAACGTGACACCAACTTGACCCTGATATTTGCCACCACGATCTTTGTAAGAAATGTTTGGTTCAACGCCTGAGAAAAACAAAACTTGCGCACACCCTTCACCTGCATAAATCTTTGCAGGAAGCGGTGTGGTGTTAGAGAACTCAAGAGTCACATACCCTTCCCATTCAGGCTCAAAAGGGGTCACATTCACAATGATACCACAACGCGCATAAGTACTCTTACCTAAGCAAACAGTGAGGACATTGCGAGGGATTCGAAAATGTTCCACGGTGCGAGCGAGCGCAAAACTATTGGGTGGAATAATACATACACCATCATTCTCACCAGCGTCCCAATCAACGAAACTCTTCTCGTCAAAATCCTTCGGATCAACCACTGTTGAGTGGATATTGGTAAAGACTTTGAACTCTGGCGCACAACGAATGTCGTAACCATAACTTGATGTCCCCCAACTCACCGCACGAGTTCCATCAGGTTTCACCTTTACCTGCCCCTCCTCAAAAGGCTCAATCATACCAAGCTTTGCCAAGCGGATGATCTCACGATCAGAGAGAATGCCATTTTCTTGAGCAAGAAATTCTGATGACATGGTCACCTCCTATATAAGTTAAGAACAAATAATCACAAATATGATCATACACCAGAACTCTACCATAAATAAAAAAACTCCGCGAATGCGGAGTTTTTTTATTACTTCACCTTGATACCTGCAGAACGCGCAGTTCCTTCGATAATCTTCATACCCTGCTCTACAGTGTGAGCGGTAAGGTCTTTGAGCTTGAGCTCTGCGATTTCGCGAATTTTATCTTTTGAGATAGTGCCGGCATTTCCTTTTGAGTTACCTTTTGCTACGTTTGCTGCTTTCATCACAAGTGATGTTGCAGTAGGAGTCTTGATCACGAAATCATACGTACGATCTTCGTATACATAAATCTTTACAGAAAGACGACCTGACATACCTTGGGTTGCAGCGTTGAACTTGTTGACGAAGTCACCAATCTGCACACCAGCCTGACCAAGCGCTGGACCAAGTGGAGGAGCAGGAGTAGCTTTACCTGCTTCGATCTGCACTTTTACATATTTTGTAATTTTCTTTGCTGCCATGATGTTTAAATTTAAAGTTTGCTTATTCTAACACAATTATCTCCTTATTTCAAGAAAGTAACTATTTTCTCTCTACAGCCTAAATCTTCTTTATTTGAAGGAAATCTAATTCTACTGGAGTTTCGCGACCGAACATATTAACAAGAACTTTTAGCTTCCCACGAGCCTTATCAACTTCTGAGACCTTTCCTTCAAAATCTTTAAAAGGTCCATCGATAATACCAACCAATTCCCCTTCCTTAATCTCAATCTCATGTTCAACTTCACTAGTATTCATGCGACCAAGGAGAAAATCGATTTCTTGCTGACTAAGAGGAACAGGAGTAGTTCCTGCACCAACGAAACCAGTCACTCGAGGAGTGTTGCGCACCACATACCAACTATTGTCATCTACAATCATATCAACAAGAACATACCCAGGATAGATTTTTTCTTCAACCTCAACACGCTTTGAACCTTTTACTTTGATCTTCTTCTCCATCGGGACAATCACATTAAAAATCTTGTCCTGCATTTGTAGTGAATCAATACGCTGACGAAGGTTACGAAGTACCGCATTTTCATATCCGCTGTATGTATGGATTGCGTACCAGTGACGTTCACCTGTAAATTCTTGTTTGGCCATAAAGTGTTGTAGTGATAATTAGATAATAGAAAGTATAGAAAAGTTTAGTTAACAATTCTTTCGAGAAGTTCTTTAAGAGCGAAATCAGAGACACCAAGCATCACCGCGATACAAAGAGAGATAACAATCACAAGAACAGTAAATGTGATGGTTTGGGCAGATGTTGGAAAAACAACTTCCTTAAGCTCAGCTTTTGTTTCTTTGAGGTAGTCTATAAATTTCATAGTGAGGGACATTATATTGATAATTCTTCTACTGTATTCTAAAAAACGCCCCGAGGGGCATTCCGATACCATCATGATATCAGATTAGGCACAAAAGTCAACCACCTCCCCTCCACCTTCTTCCTCGTCATCTCTCCAAAGATACCAGTACCTTTAGTGAGCATAAGTGGGGTAAGGATTTCATCTGCATAGAATTCTTGGAAACGGATAAGGGCACGACGGGTAGCATGACCAAAGAAGGTGGTTTCTTGTCCTTGTGAACCATTACCAGTAAGGGCAACAGTAAAGGAGTTGGTATTGAGGAATACTTGAAGAGCTTTAACATCATCTCCTTGGCTACCGTAACGAAGTGTACGAGTAAAGAGTGGTAAGGTAGATGATGAGGTAAGGGTTGTAAGGAAGGTAGAGGTAGAAGTGAGTGTTGATGATGCTGTTGTTTCTGGTGTAGTACCTGAAGGAGTAACAGGAGCTGAAGGAGAGTAGATAAGTGGAGATTGTGGGATATTAGCAATAGTAACAGGAGAAGCTCCGATTAAGGTAAAGAGGGAGAAGTGTGAGGTAAGACAGGTAACAGTACGATTCACTGTGTCTGTGGTACATGATGAGAGAAGTTCCCATGTATTGTTATGGTAGGAAAGGATAGAGAGAGCTCCTTCATTGAGAGAGAGTACATCTTGTGGGGTGTAGGAGAGAGTTATGGTAAGAGGAAGATCAAAGGTGGTACTACGTGAGGTAGATGAGGTAAGAGCAGTAAGGTCATAGACACCATCTCCTATCTGATTGCTGTTTGGAGGAAGTGGGAGTTCGGTGAGAATAGGAGAAGATGGGAGTTTCTTTATCTGTATGGTGGTAGTAGAGGTTGTGTATGATGGTGGGGTGGTAATGGTGATAGTACGTGATTGGGAGGTAAGAGAGAGTGTTGAGGTGGATGAAGGAGACATAACACCTTCTGTATGAGTAAGAGGGGTAGTAGATGCAGTACACCCTTCTGTGGTGTATGAGGTAGGAGTTGATGATGCAGTGTTAGCTTTAGATCCAGTACCAGAGAATGCTATGTAATAGGTAACACATGGAAGGAGTGAGGTAAGGGATGCAGTATGAGAGAGTAGTCTTGTTGAAGTTGATTGTTCTTCTGTAGTATCAGGAAGTGTTGTACTACTAACACCATAGAAGAGACGTGATGATGAGAGGATGTCTGTAGCAAAGGAGAAAGAGAGTGATGAGGTGGCAATAGTTGGAGTAGATGAGGTAGAGAAGGTAGGGCCTGCTGGTTTGAAGATAGTAAGGAATGGGAAGTCGTCAGTTAGGAATGTCCATATACTTGTACTCCATGAGGTAAGTGGAGAATTGGTAGATGAGAAGAAGTAGCTAGGGTCTGATGAAGATGCATTCACTGCTGTACAGGTGGTGGTAGCATTACCAACACAGGTGGTTGTTCCTGTACGAGTAGTGTCATGATAGATGTTAGTGAATCCATCCCCTGTTCCTGCTTGATAGCCTATGATACCTCCTACGTTAGTTGATGCTCCTACGGTAAGAGTGGTAGCAGAGAAGGAGTTGGTGATGAATGAAGAGTCGTCTTCTCCTATGAG
>JBDLTQ010000028.1:0-9265 GCA_039805745.1 Candidatus Parcubacteria bacterium
GTCAGCGATTGTTAAATTTCCAAAGCAAGGATGCGAAGAATTAATTGAACAATTGGTAGGTTTTGGTGTAGAAAAGCACGACGACTTGGCTGATGCTTTTTCTCTTCTTGTTAACACAACATTAGATAAACATTCAGGTGAAGGAACTATTCTTATTGCTTGGATTGGCCCTGGAACAAGTAATGACGATATCATTCGTCATTCAGATTATGTTGACGTAGGTTAAAAGATATCAACACTTCAAATTCTTAAATACTTCCATGTGGTAAAACCTTTGTTTTGCTACGATTTTCAAGTCTCACAATGCGATGCTTTTTAAGTGTTGCATAGACTTAGCAAGACTAGTGTTTTCTGTCATTAATATAATATGGAAACAAACACAATCGGAAGAATTGAAAGCAATATAACGATTTCACCAATCAGGGTTAAATATTGTTTATATGCAAGAAAGTCTACTGAATCAGACGAAATGCAAGCATTGTCGATTGATTCGCAAATCAAAGAAATGACAGCAATAGCTGAGCGTTTAGGATTGTATGTGGTAGAAGTAAAACGAGAATCACATAGTGCTAAAGCTTCAGGCCAACGACCAGTGTATAAACAGTTGTTACAAGAAATAGACCAAGGAAAATTTAATGGGGTTCTAACATGGGCACCAGATAGATTAAGTAGAAATGCAGGCGACCTAGGGTCGCTTGTTGATTTAATGGATCAACGAAAATTAATTCATATACAAACATACGGACAAACTTTTTCTAATTCTCCAAATGAAAAGTTTTTACTTATGATTTTGTGTTCTCAGGCAAAACTAGAAAACGACAACAAAAGTATCAATGTTAAAAGAGGATTGCGAGCAAGAGTTGAGATGGGGTTATGGCCATGTCGTCCACCAACTGGGTATACAAAATTTAAAAGAATGGATCAAAAATGCGAATTAGTTATTGATCAAGATCGTGCACCTTTTATTAAGCAAATGTTTGAAAAGATTGCTTACGATGGTTGGTCTGGTAAGAAAGTTTGGCACTGGCTTAGATATGATGTTGATTTTAAATCAGAGTATGGAATACATTTAAGTTTAGGTAACTTTTATAGACTTCTCCAAAATCCTATATATTATGGTCGATTTGAATTTCCTGCTAAATCTGGGAAATGGTACAACGGTTCACATAAACCAATTATTACAAAAGAATTATTTGATCTAGTTCAAGAAAACATAAAGAGTCAAACCTTGCAACCAAAGTCAGAACAAAAAGAATTTGCTTTCACTAAAATTATGACTTGTGGACTTTGTGGTTCAGGTATCACAGCAGACGAAAAGTTTAAACATCAACAAAATGGTAATGTTCATCGTTATGTATATTATAAATGTACAAAAACAAGAGATCAGAATTGCACTTGTGGATTTATTAACGAAGAAGACTTACTTGAACAATTAAAAAACTTAATGGACGATATTGATATTAAGACAGTTCCGATGCGAGAAAAGATTGCCAATGAAGTTAAAAGATTTAAACTATTTCAACAAACACTTTTAGGTACAAAAGCTCAAGTTACTGTGAAAGATATTGATATACGAAATTATGCGAAGTTTATTTTAGCTGAAGGAGATACAGAAGAAAAGAGAGAATTCTTAAGATGTTTAAACTCTAAAATTACATTAAAGAATAAGGTCATTACTATTTTGTAATGACCTATAAAAATTATTAATTAAGTGATATAATCATACAGTCTACCCATAGGTTTCTCTTTTGATAATAGAGTCGCGAGGCTACTTCGTTTTACCAATCGTGGGTAAAAACGGGTAGCTGAGTTCCATGATTGGACTCCTCGCGACTCCAACCTATGGGTAGACACTCGGCTACCCATTTTTAATTTGATAGTCGAGGCATAGAAGTCTACCCCTATGTCCCAAACACAAACTCAACAAGAGCTTATTGCTTATATAAAAAAATTAGAGAACGAGATTAAAAATATTAAATCTCGTAGGAAATATGGACTTGTCTGGGAAGATAAATCCGAAGAAGTTGTTTTGCAATGCACAGAAAAGGTACCTGTTCTTAAAGAGGTTAAAAACAAAAAAGTTATAACTGATAATAGTTTACCGAATAATCTTTTAATTGAAGGAGATAACTATCACGCCCTTTCTGTTTTAAATTATACACATAAAAAAATCGTTGATCTTGTATACATTGATCCACCTTATAATACTGGAGCGAAAAATTGGAGATACAACAATGATTATGTCGATGGAGATGATGAATGGAGACATAGTAAATGGGTATCCTACATGAACAGAAGATTGCTTTTAGCTAAGAATGTCTTAAAAGAAAAAGGTGTCCTTATTTGTGCAATAGACGAAAATGAACATGCTAATCTTGGTTTACTGATAAAGCAAATTTTTACAAACTACACCGTTGACTGTGTAACAGTAGTACATAACCCTAGAGGTGTTCAAGGTAAAAACTTTTCATACAATCATGAGTACATTTACTTCGCTTATCCAAATGATGGAGGTAAATATATTGCAGATGCAGAAAGAGAAGAAACATTAGAGAGAAACTTTAGGGTTGACGGTGGAAATTCGCCAAGATCAACTTCAAAGACAATGTTTTACCCAATAATTATTAAAGATGAAAAAATTATTGGTTTTGGTGATATTGCAAAAGAAGACCATCACCCAAGTGAACAAACTGAACTTAAAAAGAATGGCGAATATTATGTTTGGCCTATAGATATAAACGGTGCAGAAAAGAAATGGTCTTTCTCGAGAAATACAGTTGAAGAGATAAGAGATCAACTTGTTTTTAGAAAAAGAAAAGACAGATATGAGATTTATCGTCAAAAAGAAGCGTCTCCGTATAGAACTGTTTGGGTAAATTCCAAATATGATGCCAATGAATATGGATCAAAATTAGTTAATTCTATTGTTGATACTATATTTCCTTTCCCTAAATCAATCTATAATGTTTTAGAATGTCTGTCTGCTACTATTGGTAACAATAAAAATGCTGTTGTTTTAGATTTCTTTGCTGGATCAGGTACGACAGGTCATGCAGTTCTTGAACTTAATAAGCAAGATGGCGGTAATCGTAAATTTATTCTTTGTACTAATAATGAAAATAAAATTTGTGAAGAAGTTACATATGAGAGAATCAAACGAGTAATTAAAGGATACAAAAATAAGAAAGAAGAAAAATTTGAAGGACTCAATGGTAATTTATCATATTATAAAACTGATCTTGTAGATATTGAAAGACTACACAAAATATCTGATGAGGCAAAAATCAAAGTAACTTATCAGGCAGGCGAAATGATTGCTGTTAAAGAAAACACCTTAACCGAAGTTGATAAAAATGAATGGTGGCAGATTTTTGAGGGTAATGATAAAGTAACAGCAATTTATTTTAAAGAGAACAAAGAGAAGTTAAAAGAATTAATAACATTGCTTGAGAAAAAGAATCTACGGATAGTTTTATATATTTTTGGTTGGGGTAAAAATGAATATCGAAATGAGTATAGTACAAAACATATAAGGATTGAGGATATCCCTGAGCCAATACTAGAAGTTTATAAAGAAATTAATCGACTATAATTATATGTTTATACTTAAACCATTTCAGGAGACAGCAATTGCACAATTAAAGGAGAAATTTTTAACTCTTTGGAAACTTGGAGATCACAATATTAACCTTACCTTCAAATCTCCAACAGGGTCAGGTAAAACCATAATGATGGCTCAGTTCTTGCGTGACATCGTATCTGATCCGAGGTTCTCTCATGCTAATGTTGGTTTTGTTTGGATCACTAATTCTGATTCTTTGGCAATGCAGTCGAAAGAAAAACTCTTTACATACTATGGTGGAGCAAGTGAAAACCCTATTATTGATATGAACAGTCTTAGAGATGGAGCTATTCCTAAAAATGGGATATTTTTTATCAACTGGCAGAAATTAGTTTCTAAAGCAAAAGATAATAGAAAATTAAGAACTGAAGGAGAGTCAAACACGACTTTTGATGAATATCTTGATAACACTCACAACCTTAAACGAGAAGTAATACTTATTATTGACGAAGAGCATATCGCTTCTTCTACTGTTTTGGCTAGTGATTTGATCAATAATGTTATTAAACCTAGAATTATTATTGGCGTTTCTGCTACCCCACAAAACACAGGTTTTGCAACAGTAGAAGTAACCCGTGATGAAGTAATAAATGCGGGACTTATAAAAGAAAAAATAATATTCCAAACAGAAGAAGATCTTGGGTCACGAGATTATAAAGGCATAGATCAAGATGAAATACTTGTTTCTCTTGCATTTAATAAAAGAAATGAAATTGTATTTTTTTATAAAGAGTTAAACATAGAAATTAACCCTCTTGTTCTCATTCAACTTCCCAATGATGATAAAGCAGACAAAACTACAAGTGGTAGCACTAAACAAGATTTTATTCTCAACTCTTTAAAAGAAAAAGGAGTATTTGATCATGAGATTGCTATTTGGTTATCGGAAGATAAAGTAAATCTTGAAGATATTACTAATAATAATTCACCTGTATCATTCTTACTTTTCAAACAAGCCGCCGCCACAGGTTGGGATTGTCCGCGAGCAAGTGTTCTTGTAATGTTTCGTGAGATTAAGAATCCAACTTTTGCAATTCAAACAGTTGGAAGAATTTTGCGTATGCCACTAGGAATACACTTTGCAAGACCCGAACTTAATCTTGGTTATCTTTATACAAACTACAAGAGAAATGAAGTTTTGACTGGTTACGCAAAGACTCCAGGAGGTAATAGGCCAGCAATATTTCCAAGTCATAAAAAAGAAGATGTTAAATCTATTGAACTTGAATCTGTTTTCATGAGTAGATCAGATTATAACGACTTAGGTGATAGTTTCCAAAATACTTTTAAGGAAATAGCAAATGATTATTTTGATATTAAAGAAAAAGACAATACATCTATAATTTCTAAAAAACTTTTACAAAAAAATCTTGATACTAATCCATCTGTTACGAATGGTCTTATTGTTGGCGTTGAGATTGATGATTATGATAACTTTAAAGAAGAGTTAATCTCAGAAGGTAGTAGCCACGATCAAGAAATATCTCAAAATGACTTAGAGAAATTATACAACCTTTACTGCTTTAGTCTTATTTCGAAACAAATTGATGAAAATAAAAAGTTTGCACCTGAGCGTTCATGGGGCAAATTAAAAACTGCTCTTAATGTTTGGTTTATAGAATCTCTTGGTATTAGTAGACAAAATGCATACAAAATTATTGTTAATGATTTTATTAAAACTTCAAGTGTGTTATCTCCTATCATTGGTAGATCTTTAGAGAAATATAGACCTATTCGTGAGCTTGAAGTAAACAAGAAATCTGAGCGTGCTAAGCGTATCGAAACAATACAAATACCACGAGATACTTTATTTTTTACTGACCAGTATGAAGAAATGAAAGTAAAGAAAAGTGCAATGAGTCCATTTTATATTGAAAAAGATTATAAGGGCGAAGATAACGAGAAAGAATTTATTAAATTCTTAGAAGAGAATAAAAATGTACTGTGGTGGTATAAAAATGGAGATTCTGGGAGTGAATATTTTTCAATTTCATATTACAACAAAGATGAAAATAAAGAGAAGTTATTTTACCCAGATTGGATAATTAAAACTAAGAATAATGTATGGATTATTGACACCAAGAAAGGTACCACGGCAGAAATTAATGATACAAAATACAAAGCAGAAGCACTACAAGAATGGCTAAAAGGTAAGAAAAATTTTTATGGAGGTATCGCTGTACAAGATGGTCCGAATGGTTGGAAGATAAACAATAATAAAACATATTCATATTCTCCTTCTTTTAATGGATGGGATTCGCTTGCTGAAAAATTCATCTAAATTTATGTTTACGCTAAATCTAATCATGAACAGATAAAAAGTATTCGTTTTTTATCTGTTCAGAAAACCTGTAAGTATTTGCGTGAGATAAGACACCTAAATATGACATAAGAGTGGCGTCTAGTTTTGCTTTGTCAATCTGATATGCTCGATATAACTTCATCTTAATATCTAATTTTCTTCTTACTCTCTTTAATGTTCTCTTACGAACTTTAGTATAGTAAGGGAAAACAATATAACCAAGAAAATCAACACCTTGTGAATACTTACGGATTTCAATTTTTTTAGGGTGTATCGTGAGCTTTAATTCACGATTTAAGAAAAGTGAAATTTCTGTTATAAGCGATAATAAATAATCTTTGTTATCACTTATAACAACAAAGTCATCAGTATATCGAGCGTAGTATTTAACTTTAAGTACATGTTTCATAAACTGATCAAATTTGTCCATGTAAACATTTGCAAAGAGTTGAGAAGTAAGATTTCCGATTGGAAGACCTTTTCTTTCAAAAAGATTCGATTGGCTACCATCAAAACTATCTACCACCTCAATAAGTAGATTCATGAGTTTTTCATCTTTAATTCTTTCGTGAAGAATTTGGATTAGAATCTTGTGGTCAACTGAATCAAAAAACTTCTGTATGTCGCACTTTAAGATAAAGACATTTTGGGTATTGTTATTACTTGCTTTTAAAAGCATAGATCTCATAGCATCAACTCCTTTGTGTGTACCTTTGCCTATTCGACAAGAAAATGAATTGTGAATAAAAATCTTGTCATAAAGTGGGTAAAGAATATTCATGACCGCATGATGTAAAACGCGATCCCTAACAATTGCTTTATGAATATGTCTTCGTTTTGGATCAGATATATAAAAACCAATATATCCACTATGTCGATAGGTGCATGATATTAGTTCTCTGTGTAGTTTAAAGATTTCAGTTTCCATGATTTTCTCAAACTCTAAAACATCTTCTTTTTTCTTCTTGTCTTTTTTAAATCCTTCCCACGCAAAAAATAGGTTTTCTATATTAACCAACTTAGGAAAAAGATTAGTAAAAACTCGCATATGAATGATAATGATGTACCTATACTTAGAAAGATTCATGAACTTTATAAGCTATTTCATGAGTATAGATTATTAGTTCCAAAACATGAGCGATTCTCAATATATGAACGCTCAGAAAATATAATTATTGAGATTCTAGAACTTATCTTGGAAGCAAGCTATTCTTTCAAAGAGAAGAAGAATACTCTACTTGATAGGGCAAGTATACGACTTAATGTATTAAGATTTTTTATTCGTCTCATGAAAGAAAATAAAAGTCTTGATATGAAGAAATATACTTTACTTCAAGGAATAATTGATGAGATCGGTCGAATGCTTGGTGGGTGGATTAAATCAAGTATATCTAAGTAAGATAAAAGGTATCCTTTACAGGATACCTTTTACTTTGCCAATTGATACTTCGGAAGAAACCCCGAGACAGAACCGTAGTTCTCGTTCGCATTCGACACATCGTTGGTGTTGAACTTGAGCTTGTCGTCGTTGAAGTTGAAGATCGGGGCGTTCCAGAACTTGCCATCCGCATCCGGAGTTTTACCACTTTCCATCTATGTCACAAACCACGAAACATGATATTGCACATGAATCATAATTCTGTATTTTATCTGACAACATGATTACTCATTTGTCTTGAAAAGTAGTAAGCAGTATCTCTAGAGCAACAACACTGTTATAGTAACCGTAATCACTATAAATCTGATTGTGATTTCTCATAGGAGAAAGAGTTCGGTGACAGTAATCCGTGAACTACTATACACTAACCTAGACTCGTTATAAGTATATCAAATATAAAAAAATATACGGAGGCCTTCGGCCAAAAGAAAAACGGCTCGCAAGCGAGCCGTTCAAGGATTCAAGGGTCAAGGAATCAAAAGAATCAAGATTCCAAGACCCAAGGATCACAGCGGAAGAAACCCCGAGACAGAACCGTAGTACCCGTCCGCATCCGACACATCGCTGGCGGGGAACTCGAGCCGGCCGTCGTCGAAGCCGAAGATCGGGGCGTACCAGAACTTGCCATCCGCACCCGGAGCGAACTCGTCACCAGCACAGTCGATCCAGAGATCGTCGTAGTGGGCAAGCCGTTCGGGGTGGGTGAGGAGCATGATGCCGACAGCGAATGCTCCGAGACCGAACTCGTTGCCGAGCAGGATCTCACGCACACGGCGAACCGAGCGACCACGGTGACGCAGACCGAATTGGGCTGCGACCACGAGGACGTCGAATCCGTTTTGCTCTTCGGCAAGCTTCTGGAACACAGATACCGTCTTCGCCGACTGGCGGAGCTGATCAGGACCCAGTTCACCTTCACGGTAGTTGTAGAACGCACCGCTCCTGGTTTCCTTGAGCTTGTTCAGCACCAACTGGACCGCTTCACCGTAGGTTGGTGCGAGCGATTGCCACTTCGGGATGGCGAACCATCCCTTGTCAGCACCATTCGGCACTTCACGCTCGGCGAGCTTCTCGTCTGCAAAGCCGATGCCAGGGAACAACTGACGGAGGATGTTGGTCTGCTCGGTGATACCCTTGGGCTTCTTGTAGCCCGACAGGTAGCCGTAGTTCGACTTCACTTCTTCGTCCTTGTACTTGTCGGTGACCGACAGGTCCTTGAGCGTTGCCATTGCGACTTCACCGATATTGCCGACGAGTTCGTCGCCGTGTTCGATGACACGCTGAGCGCCGTCCTTGTCGAGACCGAGTTCGGTCACGATCTTTTCGACGGCGTCAGCGATGATGCGGTTGATCTGCTTCAACTGGCCTGCGGTTGCAGGAATGACTTGAGTAATCCCGTTCATGGGTTATCTCTCCTTGTAAATGTTCAAACTCGGTTTACATTGCCGAAACAATTTGTCACAGGTTGTGACACCTACAATAATAGCATGAAAGTAGTAAAAAGTCAAGGTAAAAAAGCATAGTAAAAACAGCGTTTTTTAGACGCTGTTTTTACTTTCTAGCACCCTTCTCGTGCTAGCTGTTGAAGGTGATCTCACGGGGAATCGAACCCCGATTTACGCCGTGAAAGGGCGCTGTCCTAACCGTTAGACGATGAGGCCGTCTATAAAACTTATCATTTCTTGGCCGGAATGCTAGGATGACGAGCAACGGAGGCGTGGCAGAGTGGTCGAACGCGCTAGTTTCGAAAACTAGTATGCTCGAAAGGGTATCGGAGGTTCGAATCCTCCCGCCTCCGCAGATTGTTAAACTTGTGGATATGAACGAATCAATGGAGCAATCGGTCCGGTCTGAAGCGCCAGAAATGCGACAGCTTTTGGATCCTACGCCCCCCGTGCCAGAG
>JBDLTQ010000029.1:0-3949 GCA_039805745.1 Candidatus Parcubacteria bacterium
CCTGTAAGTAGAAATACTAAAAGTGAAACACCAAGAATACTTAAGAGGATTTCAGCAACACCAAGCCAGTGTTCTTTCAAGAAAGTAATCAATATACCCCAAAGCATTAAGTACGCTTTTACTGTTGCTTCCTGAAGAGTATTTAAAAACATAGTAACCATTTGACTAGCAAATTCTGGACCAAGTGGTTGTGTCGTAGTTCCCATTCTGCAATCCTAACAAAAATAAAAGGAAATATGAACTACTCGATTTCCTCCTCGTCTTTAGGTTCTTTTCTCCATCTTGTCTCACCATTAAGCCATGGATACTGCTTGTAGCCCTTACTTTCTAAATATACTTCTACTAAAATCTCTGCCAAATAATCAATTTGATCATCTTCACTTGGTTGAATATCTTTTTCCATATAGATAGTTATAAAGTTTCAGAGCTAATGTAGTCAATTCTTGTTTTTTCTCCATCACAGAATTTATCATCCAAAGAAGCAAGAGGAGGTTTACCTCTTGCTGAATACTCAAGAGTCCTGAAGAGGTATCCGAGAAATGACCCTGTATATCTGTAGCAACGAATACACCTCTTTATGTGTTCATCAGCTTCATCTCGGTATCCTTTCCATTTACAGATTTGAGGATATCTATCAATCCACTCGTCCACTGTGTAGTTAATCCACTTAACAAGTTCTGCTTGAGCTAAAATATTACCCCTTTGACTTACTCGCACTAGACGAATAACAATCCTATCCTTAACATCTTTATCTTCCTTACACTGAGCACAGATGAAGGTATACAGCTTATCTTTATACCTATTTAAAACAATATCTACTTCTGACTGCTCTTTGTAGAGTTTTACCTGCTTCTGTCTATGTCTTACCCAGCGTCTTTGGAATGATCTATCTAAACGACAAGTAACCCTGTCCCAATCAACATGACCTGTTTCTGTTTTAATATTCTTCCATACATAACGATACACACTTGGAGTATTTCTATATATCCATGAAGCACAAATTATCTTAGGTTCTTTTTCAAGGAGAGAAGTATTGAGGATCTCAATATATTGGTCAAAAGTCCGCATATTGCTTTAATCATAAAGCAATATTTATGATCCTAGATACTCTCGATAAAGAACACGAGCATATTCTTTACTGTAGTAGTTAATAAACACACAAGCAAATAACATTACAAAGAAATAAGTTAAGGCAACTTTTAAAGAAAGCACATACAAGGATAAATCTGTGATAATGTATCTTGAAATAATTGCTAATATGAGTGAAGCAATTAGTGCAACTAATGAACCTCCAGCAAGATTTCTAAAAAATCCATACTCCATATTGCATTTTAGAACGAGATGACCATTTCTTACTTTATTGATTATAAGTTGAATTATTTCCCATATTCTTTTTTTTGATTCCACTATATCCTGTTGTTGTTCTTGTGCAGTTGGAACGCTTAAACCAAAATCAGATTGAACTTTCTTTCCTATCTTCTCCCTATAAGATTCTGTCGTTTCCTTAGATGTTGAAAGTAAAAATTCTACAGTTGGAAAACTTTTCTTATTTTCAAAGAATATTTTTGCAACAGTTCTATTTGTTTGCATGAGAATATACAACAATATCAGTGATATGGTTGCGTCACCAAAATATGATGCAAGCCATGTCATTGATGAGTTATTAACTAACCAAGGGTCAATAACATACATCTTCCCAAGAATAAAAGGAACAAGGCAGATAAGTGAAGGAAAATATCTCGCTTTTATTGTGTAACCATCAAAGATTTTTTCTATCATGATATTGTCATGTTTCTATACTCCCGAATACCGTTTGGGGTTAAGCGTAACCAGAGGTGCCCATCACTCCTTGTTGTAAGAACTTTTCTTTTTACAGAAGAATCATTATTAAATGAAACACCACTATTTACATGCCCAGCATAAACAGTTGCCATGTCTTTTTGTGTGTCGTGAACAATTCCTTTATCTGAAATGATAATGCATTCTGGTGAACAGTGTGTAAAAATATCTGGATAGTATCCATTATCTCTACCGTGGTGAGAAGCAATAAAAACATTCGTCTTTCCAAGAAAGTTTTTTATTTGAGGATACTTATTAATAATTGCATCCCACCCTTTTTTCTCTAAGTCGCCAGACACACAAATAGTTGTTCCATGATGCTCTATAAAAACAACCTGACTTAAATTATTTGTATCGTAAACATCAAGATCTGTCTTCTCTAAAGAGAATATTGTCTTTATATATGGAGGATTATAGTTTGTTGCAGGAGATGTATACCGAGCTTTTATATCATACACATGGTCAAGGTGTTCTGTGTGGTCTGTTTTTTCAGCAGCAATTTCTTGAGAGGTAAGGTTCTTAGCGAAACTAACCGTTTGAATACTTACTTTGTCTCTTAAATTTACAATTCCAGAAAAATGATCATGGTCATAGTTGGTAAGAGTTAAATTGCTAAGAGTGTTATTATGGATCCAATTGTTTTCAGTTAGCCATTCTATTGGGTGGAAATCGTCTTGATGGCCACAATCAATCATCATTCCATATTCTGGGTTAGAGTGAGGGTAGACAAAAATACTCTGTCCCATCCCCACATCAAAAATAAAAATATCTGTTTGCATTTCTTTAGTAAAGATCCGATGGAAGCACCGCAACAACTACCCCTTGGATCGTGCAATTATTTGTTAATATGATTGGCTTATGGCTTTTGTCTTTAGATTTAGGTCTAAGAATTACAACACCATTACCTTTCTCTAGAATCTTCACAGTTGCCTCGTCATTGATAAGAGCAACTACTTTTTGTCCATCATCTGCTGTTTCCTGTTGTCTCACTAATAGTAAATCACCATCATTAATCCCTGCATTATTCATCGATGTTCCTTTTGCACGGAGAATAAAATACTTTGATCCTGTTTTTGCTAGTGCAGTTGATACAGGTATAAGTGTCTCAATATTTTCTTCTGCAAAAATAGGCATACCACATGCGACCGACCCTACTAGGGGGATATTAATCGTGCTTATCGATTGTGTAGAATGCATACCTACAAGTTTCAATGTTCTTCCTTCTTTCTTTATCATCTTTGCTTCAATCAAACGATCTACCACAAGACTTGCCGATCGAGGAGATTTGCCACCAGTTACTTCATTTATTTCATCAAGAGTTGGACTCTTCCCATAATGGATAATCTTGTTGCGGATAAGGGCAAATGCTTTCTTGTCTTTGTCACTAAGGTTATTTTGTATCATGGTATAATTCAGTATAAATAAAACTATACTTTTTTGCAAGGCTCTGATACAATATATTTATGCAACAGCAAATTGAGCTAAAATCATTAATCCCAAAGCATGGTCAAAAGTACATGGTACTTCAGATTACAGATATTATGCTTCATGTTGCTTTAAAAAGAGCCACAACATCAGTTGGTCAAAAAGTAAAAGAATCATTTGAAACAGGTAATGCAGGGAGAGTTTACTCCCCAATTGCTAATCAAGTTAAAAATGATAAGAGAACTGCTGTTATGTCGCTGTTGCAGAATGATCCTGTATTTATAAAAACTGTCCAAGAGTACGAAAACAAAGGATACAAAGTTGCTATCGCTTTACCTAAAGATGGTATTCCAATAGTTGCAGGAGATGATACAAAAAGGTTTATCAATAGTGTGAAAGGAAAAAGAATCCTTCGTCGCCTTGAAAAAGGAAAGGCACTTGGTAAACTATAAAAGTTACTCGTGCGTAGTAAAAAGCAAGTAGCGTATCTCCATTAGGACATCCCTATTTCGCGCAAGAGATAATTGAAGTTTTTTAACTTCTGTTATTTCGTGTGTGAAATAGGGATTTTCTATTTCATACATTTTATTTAGAAATTAATAAATAAAATGCTTATGCAAAAACTCAATTGGCGAGCAGAAAAGAGAGAACTAAAAGATCTCCATTCATGGCTTGCAAACCCACG
>JBDLTQ010000030.1:0-11053 GCA_039805745.1 Candidatus Parcubacteria bacterium
GACGTTGGGTCAACTAAACGGTCACGATTCTCGTACCCCATACTACTTTGATACAGCATATTCTGTTTATGATCAAGAGACTGCTCACAAAAAGACTCAAATTTACTCATTAAGTCAATCACATTACTCTTAAGCTGAGAAGAATATAGTGCGGTTCCATAGCCAAGCTTATCAATTTCATTAATTACTGTTAAATTATCATTTTCCATATATTATTAATATTATCAAAAAATTTATTAAGTTATGTAATACACAACTCTTGTAAACACTGTTTCAATAATTCTTTTGGTAGGTATCTAAAATAAAGATCAGGGTCGATAAGTTCAACCTCAATTAGTTCAAAATTTTGGCCATTTTTAATAAAATCTAATCTACAAATTTTTGGTAAAAACTTAAATTTTAATTTAAAAAAAATGAGTATTGATTCGGTGTGATTCATAAGAAGATCTGGAATTTCCGATATACTTATATAAATAGAATCATTTTTTTCTGCTATTACACCAGGGAAACGAATCATTCCATAATTTATTTTGCCATTTATAGAAATTACTGAAATCTCACCTTGGTTTATCTCTGCTCTGAATGGTTGTACTATAAAATCTAAATCTTTGTGCTTTAATAAATCAGTGACACAGTCATTGTTATTGCCTTTGGTATATACAAATGTTAAGTAGCCACTTGCTGAAATTGCTGGTTTTATCACAAAAACTGTATTATCATCATTTTTTATCGTAATTTTTATTAACCCATCTACATCCTCCTTAGTTTTGGCATCATTAAAAGAAACAATGTACGTTGGTACAATATTAACTATATCTATCAACTCTGGAAGATATTTGCTTTTATCAATGTTCCAATAAATGTAATCATGATCATTTACTAGAATAACATTCTTCTCTTTGAGAGCTGATAACTGTCCTAAGAAGTGCTTAAAATCTAAGTGATAACCCCAAATACTTTTAAGCATCACAATATCTTGAGCTTCTACTTTTTTCACTATCTCTGCAAGTGTTAGAATTTCAGAAGAAATGCTTTTTGATAAAAACTCGTTTCTGATATAGATATCTTCTTGAATCTTACCAACATGTTTCTCAAATGAAGCAATATACACTTTCATATTAGTCTTCTAAAAGTTCGATAGATGTTTTTAATCTTAAGAATCCATCCAAAATATCTTTGTAGTCCTGAGCTATTGTTGCCCTAATTATAAGTTGATTACCATCAGTCCAACAAAAGGCATTACCTGTTAGAACCTTAATATTGTCAGCTGTATATAAAAATTGTAACAGTGATTTGTCGTCATTTATTTTGAAACCCTTATATGATTTACCAATTAATTTTGTTAAATCTAAAAGAACAAAAAAACCTGATTGTGGCTCGATAACGATGCTAACAGAATTAATACCACTCATCTGAGAATCCAGACTAATGATCAGGTTATTTTTTTGAATAATACTGTCTAATAAGCCAACTTCTGAACCTTTTAGTGAATCAAAACCAGATACGATTCCTTTAACAAAAATAAATCTTTTATAATATTCTTGAGTAATGTATGAAAAATATTTTGCTCTCTCTGCTTGAGAATCTTCATCAATCTTAAAAACCGTACTCATTGCAGAAGATTGCAGAATTGATAGTGAGTCTGAAGCTTGAAATATTCTATCTCGAATATATGAGCTAACAATCTCATTTGCAACGATCATGCCTGACCTTAAACCAGCTAACCCATATGATTTTGATAAAGTATACAATGTTATAGTGTTATCAAAATGCCCTTCTAAACTACAAATGGGTAAAGCTATATTTTTCCTATCATACTCTAAACCAGAATAAGCAAGATCATCTACCACAAAAATCCCTGAATCTTTACAAATAGAAGATATTTCTTGTAAAAGACCTTCGTCTTTTTTACTATAAACAACCCCGGTTGGATTATGTGGGTTATAGTTCACAAAGGCAGAAATCTTTGGAGCTAAATCTGATCGTCTAAATATATATTTACCTCTATTGCGATCATAGTCAGCCTTTAATTCAATATTAATTTCATCAATTAACTTTTTAAGTTTTTTAGGATTAATTTTCCAATCATCTTTTGCTGATAACTCTAGTAAACGCAATCTACCACCAACGCGCTCGGGGATAAAAGTAAATAATCCATAATTTGGCGCTGTCATTAACACGACATCACCATAATCTAAAATTGCTTCCATCACTAAAGTAAATGCATGGGTACTTGAGTGAGTAAAGATAATATTATTCTCACTAATTTTTTTTGAATACTTTAGATCATAATAAGCAATAATAGGTAATTTTGCCTGATCATCTCCAGCAGCAAGAGGATAATCTGATAAAACTCTATTTTGAATAGTTGACTCGATGTCAACTAAACATTGTTTAAATGGTTGAAATTTAGCAGGGCTTCCACCACCTAGTCTTATTTTTGATGACGCAGGAGGGTTTAAACCTTTAATTAACAAATTTGTTGAGAGACTATAATTTTCATATGCCTCAGCAGCTTTTTGGACTTCATCAGAACTCCAAGCACCCCATAATGCATTACCAATATGAGGCAAACCACCGTAATAAAGACGATTAGCTTGATTTGATGGGTACATCCTCACTATCGTCCTTATTGAAATAGGAAGTTTTTTATCCTTAGCTATTTTTTCTTTGTCATTATTCACGTTTTTTGATTATACCAGAAATTACTAATTGAATTAAATATCTTCGATGATAAGTTAAATCAACTAATTTATATAAAGATATAAAGTTAGTTCAAACCTCAATTAGGGGTAAGAAAAAACTCTTATATTTAAGGAGTTTTTCCATGGTGCGTAGAGCTGGATTCGAACCAGCGAAGCCCGTAGGGCGACAGATTTACAGTCTGTTGTGATTGGCCACTCCACCATCTACGCAAGTTTAGGAATTGTACCACAAAGACCAGAAAAAATAAAGAGTGACTATTATTGTAATAATCATGCATCATACTACAAAAAATAAGCACCGTAGGTGCTTATTTTTTGTACACAGAGAAAACTTGTATTCTCTATTTCTTCCTAATTATCTCTTCATGAGTAAGCGGGCTTGGTATTTTTTTCGGTTTTTTAGCTTCTACGATAAGTTCTCCTTTTTTATCAAGTGAGACATAAGCAATGCTTCCTTTTGCAAACTTTTTAGTAAGCATAAGTGATGCAATCTTATTAAGAATAGTAGTTTGCATAAAACGCTTGATAGGTCGAGCGCCATAGTGTGGATCAAAGGACTTTTCACCTATATACTCAACAGCATCTTTTACAACTTCGAGCACAACATCTTTTTCTAGAAGACGCTTTGCAAGAAGATCAACCTGCAGTCTAACAATTGCCTTAACTTCATCTTTAGAGAGAACATCAAAGATAATAGTTTCATCAAGACGATTAAGAAACTCTGGTTTAAAAAACTCTTTTACAGCACTCATCACCCTATCCTTAACTTGACCATACTCACTTTCTGGACCAATACTACTGAAACCTATTTGTTCCATCTTTTGAATATACTGACTGCCAATATTTGAAGTCATAACAATAATAGTATTTTTAAAGTTTACAACTCTCCCTTTACTATCAGTAAGACGACCTTCGTCAAGAACCTGAAGAAGAAGATTAAAAACTTCTGGATGAGCCTTTTCTACTTCGTCAAACAGAATAACAGAGTACGGTCTATGTCGTACTGCTTCAGTAAGCTGACCAGATTCATCATACCCAACATATCCAGGAGGAGATCCAATGAGTTTAGAGGTGCTGTGTTTCTCCATATACTCACTCATGTCCACTTTAATGAGAGCTTTTTCATCATTAAACATAAATTCTGCAAGCGCTTTAGTAAGCTCTGTCTTTCCAACGCCTGTAGGACCAAGAAACATAAAAGATCCAATTGGTCGATCAGGATCATTAATACCTGCACGTGAACGACGTACAGCATCCGATATCTTCTCTATTGCTTCACGTTGTCCAATAACACGCTTACCGAGCTCGTCTTCCATACGAACAAGCTTTTCTTGTTCTTCTTCAAGCATCTTTATCACAGGAATACCTGTCCAACGCGCCACAACCGAAGCGATATCTTCGTCAGTAACTTCTTCTTTAAGAATACGCCGTGTCTTCTGTAATTTCTTGAGACGTTCAAGACGCTCATGCAACTCTCTCGTAAGTTCTGGAATTTGACCGTATCGAATTTCTGCTACACGAGTGAGATCTGCCCGAAGCTCAGCGTTCTCAGCTTCTGTACGAAGAGATTCTAGTGTTTTTTTAATTTCACTAATTTCTGTAACCGTCTTCTTCTCATTCTTCCACTTAAGCTCAAGTTCTTTTGTTTTTTCTTTCACATTAGCTATCTCTTCATCAATATGTGAAATACGTTTTGTTGTAGTTGCGATATCTTCTTTATCATCTTCACTCATAAGTTCTTTTGAAAGCGCTTCTTTCTCAATCTCAAGTCGCATAATCTTACGATGAGCCTCTTCAAGAAGTGGAGGTTTATTCTCTAGAGCAATACGTAGCGACGAAGCTGCTTCATCGACGAGATCAATGGCTTTATCAGGAAGAAAACGAGAAGTGATGTACCGTGTTGAAAGATTAACAGCAGATACAAGAGCGTCATCAGTAATACGTACACCATGAAAAAGTTCATATTTTTCTTTAAGTCCGCGCAATATTGCAAGAGCATCTTCTTCGTTTGGTTCTTCTACATAGACAGGCTGAAAACGACGAGCAAGCGCTGGGTCTTTTTCTATATGTTTTTGATATTCTTTAAGAGTTGTGGCTCCAATCGCACGAAGTTCCCCGCGAGAAAGTGCTGGCTTGAGAAGGTTCGCCGCATCAGCTGATCCTTCAGTTGCACCAGCTCCAACAATTGTATGTATTTCATCAATAAATAGAATAATACCTCCCTCAGAACGCTCAATTTCTTTCATAATTGCTTTCAGGCGTTCTTCAAACTCACCACGGAATTTCGTCCCTGCAATAAGCATCCCAAGATCGAGAGACACGAGCTCTTTCCCTTTTAAACTTTCTGGCACATCTCCTTTTGCCATACGAATAGCAAGACCCTCAACAACTGCAGTCTTACCTGTTCCAGCTTCGCCAATAAGGATAGGGTTATTTTTTGTACGACGTGACAGTATCTGCATGAGACGCATAATCTCAGTATCCCTACCGATCACAGGATCGAGTTTATCCTCGCGGGCCATGTCAGTGAAGTTGCGTGTGTACTTCGCAAGCGCTTTATTTTTCTTTGGACTCTGAGCTTCTGTAATATTTTGCGTACGAAGCTCTTCAAGAATATGATATGCAGCATCTTTATCAATACGAAAACGAGAAAGTATCTCACGTATCTGACCAGTTGTTTCTAGAAGCGCCAAGAATAAATGCTCTGTAGAAACAAATTCGTCACCGATAGCTTGAGCTACTTTAAGTGACACTTCAAGTGTCGTCGCTAGTTCTGGTGTTAAGTACATTTGGTATGACGGACTCATTGTTCCTGATCCACCAGGCACTTCTATTGCATCAATAATACTATCAGTAAGATGAATCACATCAATCTCAAGCTTCTCGAGTATCGCATGAACAAGCGACTCTTCCTGTGTAAGAAGAGCTCCCATGAGGTGTAAGGGGTTTACTTGATTTTGTCCTCGTTCAATAGCAAGTTCATGTGCTCGACGAATAACCTCTTTTGCTTTGGTTGTAAAATTGTTAAATGATGGAGGCATATTTAATCAGTAGCATAAAGCCACATTACAGAAAAGAAACTAATTACAAATTATTAACAACTAAATTACTTAACAAATACAGTGTATCAGAATTCAATCATTCTCTCGTGGTGGATAAGCAACATTTCTATCGTTTCAGGGTGTACTTTAGTTCTATCAAATAGGAAAAGAAAGTCAACTTACTATTGCGTATGAGATGTAGAAAAACTAGAACAGCTAGTAATAACAAGATAAAAAGCTACCGTACTTTATCAAGAAATTCCTTACACTCTCTCCTCTACAACGTGCCAATCAATATGTGACATAAAAGTGTTGATATAATCAGCACGTTTAAGCCCGTAATCAACCATAAACGCATGCTCAAACACATCCATTACAAGGAGTGGTGTTGTACCAGCGAGATTGCCTGTATTATGTTCATCAACCCACACATTAAAGAGCTTACCATCACGTTTATCATGTACAAGCACCACCCACCCTATACCACGCATCATGCCTAATCCTCTAAACTCTTTCTCCCAATCTAAAACAGAACCCCACGTTGCAACAATTTTCTGCTTCAGAATTCTTTCACTTAACGCAACGCCATGCTTTGCAATATTCCCAAAATAAAGTTCATGAAGTCGCATACCGTTCCACTCCCACCCAAAACGCCTATGAAGCTCTGTGTACTCTGGCGTACCCACTTCCATGACTTTCATTTGATCTACAAGTTTGTTGGTGTTGGTCACATACCCTTGATACAAAGTAAAGTGATTAGTAAGGAGTGTGTCACTCATTCCTTCAAGACCTAATAAGTGTGAAAAATCTTTTGGTTGATACATAGTGATATGGTTACTAATTAAAATGCTTGCTGTTGTATACACAGAGTATAACACTCTGTGTATTGTTTTATAGGATTCCTTAATTTGTAAACTTTTTTCTACTTTAAATCTGATAACAATAGCGACTATAAAGACTGTCGGTATTTGTCTCTTATTTCCTTCATCGCTTTGACCAACAAAACCATGTCAGCTTTTGTAGTAGCGCGACCCATCGAGATACGAACATTTTCTTTTGCTTCTTCTTCTGTTGCTCCGAGCGCTTGAAGGACATAACTACCATCAGTTTCCATTGAAGCGCATGCACTCTTATGAGAGACAGCAAAACCTCGAGCATCGAGACGTAGTATCATTTCTTCACTACTAATTCCAGGTATACGACAGTTAATATTGTTAGGGAGACGTAGTGCATTTTTTATTGTAGTACTTTTAGAGTTGAGAGTATCATGATACTCATCAAAAGCTCCGTAGAACACAATATCAGGTATAGTATTTTTAAGCATGCTAACTGTTTGATCACGAAGAACAAGTAGACGCTCACTTTCTACTTCTCTTAATTTTTGTGATTCTGTAAGCGCTACACTAAAGGAATAAGCACCAGACACATTCTCTGTTCCACTACGAAGAGAGCGCTCTTGACCACCACCATAGACAGGAGACACTAAGTGTATACCCTCGCGTTTGTAAAGGAGAGCAACCCCTTTTGGTCCATAACACTTACTGCTATTAACAGTCATCATATGCACCTTTAAGCGAAGTACATCAAGATCAAGATAATTAACTGCTTGGCATGCATCAGTGTGAACATATGGGAATGAAGTAAATGCTCGCTGACGCTCACGTTTCCATTCATCTACTATACGCCCTATTTCTTTTATGGGTTGAATGGTTCCAATTTCATTGTTTGCATACATCACTGTTACTAAAATTGTCTCTTCGGAAAGCGCTTCTCTAAGGTCTTTTGTTTTGACTACACCATTTTCATACACAGGAAGATATGTCACTCTAATTTTTCCACTTTTTTCCAAATACTTAATCGGCTCAAGAACAGCTGGGTGCTCAATTAAAGAAGTAATAATATGTGGGAGCGTGTTATGATTCTCATTTTTGTTATTGCTATAAGCAAGATATGTTCCGAGTACCGCAAGGTTACACGACTCTGTGCCAGATGAAGTAAAATAAATTTCATAGGCATGAGTATTAAGCTTTGTTGCACAAAGTGCGCGAGCTTTATCAAGAAGTACAGAAGCTTCTGATCCTTCTTTGTGAATACCGGAAGGATTGCCATACTCAGAGAGCGACGTAATAAAAGCTTGTTTTGCTTGCTCTGAAAGAGCTGTAGCTCCTGCGTTATCTAGATATATTCTTTTTTTAGTATGTGTACGAAAAAATTTTTGAAACATAAGAACACTCTACCACAAAACAATTATATTGATGTACACAGATATAAATGAGCGCACTTCGCGCGACTCACCTCCCCTCTCTCTACAAAAAGAAAAAGCCCCGACGATGAATCGTGGGGCATTTGGACTTTGGCTACAACAATCACAGACCCAAATTATCTATGAATGCCCACTGAAAGAGGGTGGAAGCCGGCCGAAACAGTGGCGGGTGTTTTTTTGCTTATCGACAAGCCTGCTTTTTCTTACGGCGAGAGATTCGCACGTGCATCAATATGCCAGCAGGTTCCGTGTAATTAAAACCTTTCGTTGGTTAGTGTCTACTGATCTCAGCAGACTCTCGTCGCGGCACACGAGAATGCGCCGATTAAGGAACGATGTACCGGCATTACTGCAGGCACGAGACACATTATAACAAACTATATATTTTTGTCAAGTTTTGGTTTGGTCAGTTCAAAATGACATATCTTGAACTCTTGCTCTCTATAGTGAATAACGATGACTATGACAGGTATCTTGTTCACACCTCTTGTCACCTTTTCCATGCTACACTTTTCTCACAATAGCGATTATTATCTTATAGTTATAGTCTCATTACATGTCCACACTTTCTTCTGTCATCTCCATTCTTAGTACATTCCCTGTGATTCCACTTACTGCAGCAATTGTTGTTCTTCTTGGATATACATTCTTTCTTCATTATAAAATTCTCCGTTTTACCAAAGGAGGCACAGGAGCCTCTCTTGAAGAAGTAATACGTAAATGTGTTGATGGTGTAGCTAAAATAGAAGAACGTAACGAACTTATATCTCGTCATGCATTGGCTTTAGACGACCGCCTCTCACACGCGTTACGCAACGCGCAAACAATTCGTTATAAAGCCTTTGAAACCAATGGTTCCAATCAAAGTTTTTCTATTGCACTTATTAACGAACATGGTAATGGTGTTGTAATTTCTACTTTACATTCTTATGACAGAATGAGCACTTTTGCCAAACCAGTCGAAAGTTATGGAAGTAAATATGAACTTACAGATGAAGAGATTCATGTGATACAAGAAGCAAAAGAAGAGCATAAAAAAGTATCAAAAACAACAAAAGGGCAGTAAGACATCTCACTTATTAAGTAGCTTTTTATACACAATAAAATACTAATAAGAGAGAAAACACTCGCAATCTCTTCTCTTATCTCAAATTTTGTGGTATAATAGCGCTTACTATTTTTATGTCAAAAACACTACCACAAAATGGTGTTATCACTCGTCAGCCAGTTATCGCAGTACTTGGTCATGTTGATCATGGTAAATCTTCCCTTCTTGACTTTATTCGAAAATCAAATGTTGTAGAAGGAGAAGCTGGTGGCATCACTCAGCGTATTTCTGCTTATGAAGTACATCACAAAAGTGCTGATGGAGTAATGCGTCCTATCACCTTCCTCGACACTCCTGGACATGCAGCCTTTCAGACTATGCGTGAGCGTGGTGTTGAGATTGCTGATATTGCCATCCTTATCGTCTCTGCAGAAGATGGAGTAAAAACGCAAACACTTGAAGCTTGGAAGACTATTGACGCTCGTAAGATACCTTATGTTGTTGCAGTAAACAAAATAGACAAACCAGGAGCAGATATCCAAAAAACAAAAACATCTCTTGTAGAAAATGGTATCTACATCGAAGGCTGGGGCGGTGATATTCCTTGTGTAGAAATTTCTGCAAAAACAGGTCAAGGTATTGATTTTCTTCTTGAAACACTGCTTCTTCTTGTGGATATGAATGAACTTACTGCAAACCTCAACACTAGCGCAACGGGATACGTACTCGAAAGTTTTATCGATCAAAAACGAGGTGTCTCTGCAGCGCTTGTTATAAAGGATGGCACACTTCCGGCAGTGGGCGCGATTCTTGCAGGGACCACGATGTCCCCTATTCGTATTATAGAAGATTTTGCTGGTCGTCCAATAAAAACTCCCCACGCTGGCCAACCAATAAAAGTAACAGGTTTTGACGACATCCCACCAACTGGAGCTATCTTTGTATCTTCATCGGACAAAAAAGAAATAGAATCTCTTCAAAAAGAAGCCCAGTCAAACAGTACTAGAGCCATTCTTGATCCTCGCATATATCGCAATGCAAAAGTTGTTATTCCTGTTGTTATCAAGTCTGACTCACTTGGAACGCTTGACGCCGTAAAACTTGAAATAAAAAAGAGGGAGACAGATGATGTAAAAATAAAAATTATCGCTGAAGGTGTTGGTAATATTACAGAAGGTGATATTATGCTTGCTTCATCTGATGAGAAAACAATAATTATTGGCTTTACAGTAAAAATGGAAGGAAAAGCTCGTGACCAAGCAGAACGTTTTAATCTTCATCCACATCTTTTTGATATTATTTACAAACTTTCAGAGTGGTTTGATTCTATTGTAGGAGACAGACTCCCTTATGAAGAACAGGAAACAGTACTAGGCACTCTAAAAGTACTCAAAACGTTTAGTTCACAAAAAGATAAACATGTAATTGGTGGACGTGTAGAAACAGGACGCATTGAAAATAATGCACTAATAAAAATTATACGTCGTGGGGTTGAGCTTGGTCGTGGACGTGTTGTAGAACTTCAATCACAAAAAATAAAAACAACTACAGTTATTGAAGGCAATGAGTGTGGTCTCATGGTAGAAACCAAAGTAGAGATGATTCCCTCTGATACCCTTGAAGCTATTTCTGTTGAAAAACGTCGTATTTAATTTTTACTTATATGGATGCCAATATTCCAAAAACAGAACGTCAGCTAAAAGTTGAACAACAAGTACTAGCTCTTTCACAAGACTTTTTTCAACGTGAATCATCTGGACTTTCAATGATCACAGTAACGCGTGCAGAAGTTTCTCGAGATATGCGTCATGGGACTATTTTTATTACTGTTTTTCCAGAAAATAAAGAAGAAGCTGCGATTCATTTTGCTAAACGTATGCGAAGTGAAATGCGACACTACATAATGAAAAGACTTCCTGTAAAAGTAATTCCTTTTTTTGAAACAGAAATAGATTATGGAGAAAAAAACCGTCTCCATATTGAAGAACTTCTTCGT
>JBDLTQ010000031.1:0-38248 GCA_039805745.1 Candidatus Parcubacteria bacterium
TATATTTTTTATATTTGATATACTAACTAGCGAGTCTAGGTTAGTGTATAGTCATTCATGCTTCGTGGTTTGTGCTACGGATGGAAAGTAGTAAAGCTCCGAATGCGGATGGCGACTTCTCGAAGTCTCCAATCTTCAACTGGAATGACGACAAGCTCAAGTTCAACACTGATAATGTGTCGAATGCGAATGAGAATGAGAACTATAGTTCTGTCTCGGGGCTTCTTCCGAAGTATCAATTAGTAAAATAAAAGGTATCCTGCGAAGAATACCTTTTATCTTACTTAGACATACTTGATTTGATCCACCCACTAGGTAGGTATCTTGGATAATTCTCAGATAGTATTTTATTTTTAGATAGATTTGATACAAATCGTTAGTAATCCTATAGAGTTTTTGGTAATTGTGGTATACACTAAAGAAGTAACTGATTGATGTATACACATGAAAGACACGACTAATAAAAGAATTTTAATTATTGAGGATGAAAAACCTCTCGCCCATGCTCTTGAACTCAAGCTCTCTCATGAGGGTTTTGATGTTGTTGCCGTTGATAGCGGCGAAGTAGGGGTCGACCTTCTCTCTAAGGAAATATTTCATCTCGTGCTTACTGATCTTATTATCCCAGGACTCGATGGCTTTAAAGTTCTTGAAACAATACGTGACAAAAAAAAGAAACTACCAGTAATTGTTATGACTAATCTCAACCAAGAAGAGGATAAGAAAAAAGTATTCGATCTCGGAGCTACTGCTTTTTTTGTAAAATCTAATTCAACTATTTCTCAAATTGTAGAAAGTGTTAAAAAGACTGTTTCCTCCTGATTATATTTAATTTCACTTTATGAACATTGACAATAAAAATATAAAAGACATTCTGATTGCTGGGAACTATATCAGTGAAGAAGATGTAAAGAAGGCAGATACTGTAGCAAAAGAAAGCAGTATTGAGTTCATCGACGCACTCCTTCGTGATGGTGTTGTGAATAGTGATATTGTTGGACAGGCAACCGCTGAGTCTTTTAAGATTCCTTATGCTGACCTTAATTCAACAGCAATTAGCGCTGATCAGGTTCGAAAAATTCCAGAGGATGTTGCAAAAAAACTTCGAGTTGTTCTTTTTAATGAAGATAATGAAAAACAAGTTGTTATTGCAACTGACACACCTCTTCAAGAAAATCTAACAAGTGAATTAAAAACTCTTTTTCCTGGCAAAGCAATTCAGATTGCATATTCACTTCCTGATGATATTACTAGTTTTTTTGTGTATTATGAAAAGCCTCTAGATACTAGATTTTCAAAGATTATTGCCGAGAGTGATAGAGTTGCTCCTGAGATTCTTGAAGAGATTTTTGACGACGCTCTTACGTATAGGGCTTCTGATATTCACTTTGAGCCACAAGCAAAAGTGGTGGTGATACGTTTTCGTGTTGACGGAGTGTTGCATGAGGCTGGGCGTCTCCCAAAAGAATATTATGAGAATGTGCTTAATCGTATTAAGGTAAAAAGTGCTCTTCGTATTGATGAACACTATGCAGCTCAAGACGGCTCACTTCATTATGATAGCAAGAAGGGGATATCAGTTGATATGCGCACCTCTGTTGTTCCTATTGTGGAAGGAGAGAAGGTTGTGCTCCGTATACTCGGGTCGTATGTACAAGGTCTTACATTTAATGATCTTGGTCTTACTAAAAGAAATCAAGAATTACTTCGTGAAGCAGCAGAGAAACCGTTCGGTATGATACTCGTTGTTGGTCCAACAGGGTCAGGAAAGACAACAACACTGTATTCTCTCCTTAAAATGTTGAACACGCCAGATACTAATATTACGACTATTGAAGACCCTGTAGAATATAAAGTACAAAATCTTAATCAAATACAGGTAAATCAAGCGACAGGACTTACTTTTGCTAGAGGTCTTCGTGCTATCGTGCGTCAGGACCCAGACATTATTCTTGTGGGTGAGATACGTGATCTTGAGACTGCAGAAATATCAGTAAACGCAGCGCTTACAGGACATATGCTCCTCTCTACATTTCACGCAAATGATGCCGCGACCGCTGTCCCACGTCTTCTTGATATGGGAATTGAGCCATTCCTTCTTTCTTCAACCATGAATATTATTGTTGCGCAACGTCTTGTGCGCAGGATTTGTGATCACTGTAAGGTGAGTGTGGTAAAGAATCCATCTGATTTTGAAACTCCTCAACTTAAGTCTGTGGCAAAGTATCTACCTGCAAAAAATATTACTCTCTATGAAGGAAAAAAATGTGAGTCATGTGGTTTTACTGGGTATAAGGGACGTACTTCTATTTATGAATTAATAAAGATTACGCCAACACTACAAGAGCTTCTGGTGAAGAGGCCTTCTTCTAAAGAGATATGGGATATGGCTAGGCAAGAAGGGGCTCTTTCTGTTTTTGAAGATGGTCTTGAGAAAGTAAAAAGTGGAATGACTACCATCGAAGAGTTGGTACGTATTGCTCCGCCTCCAGATAAAAAATTTGATATAGAGGAGACATCGTCTGTGTCAAAAGAAAAAAAGGAAGCTCATATAAAAAAAGGTAATGACACAAAACGTCACACCACAAAAAAGTAACACACTATGCCTCGCACTCTTAAAAAAGAAATAGCGGAAACAAAAGACACGATACAAAAAACACAACAAAAAAATCACAGTACTAGTGATAGTGCTTCTCCTGTCAAAGAAGCACAAGATCCTATTCAAAAAAAAGGAAGTAAGCAGTCAGAAGAAAACATCACTATATCAGAACCGGTTAAACAAACACCTCCTCCTTCTAGAAAAGTAAGTGATGAAAAACCTATTTCTACATTTGGTCTTGGTAAAGAGCGTGATCATTTTATTGAAAACTTAAGCATGCTTGTGGCATCAGGCATGTCAATTATGAGCGCACTCACTTCAATCGTGAAAGAAGTGAAGACAGACCGAATGAAAGCTATACTTAACCGAGTTCTTTCTGATATAGAGTCAGGGTCTCCTATTTGGAAAGCCTTCGATAGAACAAGGTTGTTTAAAGGGTACACCATTTCTCTCATTCGTCTTGGAGAAGAGTCTGGAAAGCTTTCAGAGAACCTGAAGGTTGTTGCTCTTGAGGAAGAGAAAGAGCGAGAGTTTAAGTCAAAAGTAAAGTCTGCCCTCATGTACCCAGTTTTTGTACTCTCACTTACTTTGTTTATTGGTATTGGTATATCATGGTTTATTTTGCCAAAATTGGCAAAGATTTTTGAAGATCTTAAGTTAACGCTTCCTTTTATTACAAAAGTGCTCATTGGATTTGGCGTTTTTCTTAGTAAGTACGGTATTATTGTTGTTCCTATTGCTTTAGCAATAGGGGCGGGTATTATGTATCTTGTTTTTTCATATCCAAAAACAAAATTTATTGGGGAGGCTATTGTTTTTTCTATACCAGGTATTAAGACTCTTATGATGGAGGTGGAGGTGGCGCGCTTTGGGTATTTATTAGGGACGCTTCTTGAAGCGGGGCTTCCAGTTACTAAAGCAATAGACTCTCTTGCAAATGCAACTGAAGTTTTACGTTACAAAAAGTTTTATATATACCTACGGGATTCTATTGATATGGGTAATTCATTTCAAAAAAGTTTTGCACTATATGTAAAAATAAATAAAATTCTTCCTGAAGCTGTACAGCAGTTGGTCGTCTCAGGAGAACAGTCTGGAAATTTAAATAAGACACTTATTAAGATAGGACAAGTTCTCGAAGCAAAGTCAGATACAACAACAAAAAATCTCACTATTATTATGGAGCCTATACTTTTGGTTATTGTGTGGGCGGGAGTTGTTATGGTTGCGTTTGCGGTTATTTTGCCTATTTATAGTTTGGTTGGAGGGCTTAATACAATGTAGTGTATATGAAAGTGTACACAAAAGGATTTACGCTTATAGAAATTCTTGTATCGGTTGCTTGCCTTGCAATTATTTTAGGTATGGCAATACCTGCATATACTCTGTTGCAGGTTAGAAACGATCTCGATATTGCAACAAACACAGTAGCTTCTTCATTCCGACGCGCTCAAGCGCTCTCATCTGCTTCATATGGGGATATGACATGGGGTGTTTATATAGCAACAGGGAGTATACTTATCTATAAGGGGGCAAGTTATGCAACACGAGATGTGTTATACGATGAACGAGTTGAGATAGCACAATCAATAGGTGTCTCTGGTCTTACAGATGTGCTGTTTTTAAAAATGACAGGTGAGCCAAATAGTTCAGGTACTACAACACTTACTTCAATACGTAATGAAACAAGATCTATCACAATCAATAAAAAAGGAATGGTTAATTTCTAAATATACAAAAGGTTTTCTTCTTGTTGAAATTATCTTAGCCACAGCGTTGTTTGTGATCTTTTTGACTGCGTTTACTGGAGCATACGTTTATGGTGAGAAAGCAATTGTTTCAGCAGGAGATAGAGCTCATGCGTTATTTTTTGCAGAAAGTGGTATGGAGGCTGTAAGGAGTATTCGTAACGATGATTTTCTTAATTTAAATGATGGGCAATTTGGCCTTTCTCTTACTAATGGTGTGTGGACATTTTCTGGTACACATGATGTGCTTGATCGTTTTACAAGAACTACAGAAGTTTCTTCGATTGATAAAGATAGAAAAAATGTTACAACAACAGTATCATGGAAGAATCTCTCACAAAGTACAAGTACAGTAACACTGACAAGGTCTTTTACTAATTGGCTTGATCTCAGATATTGGTATTGGCCAGGACTTGTGCAGACTCTTGATCTTCCCGCTGGGGGGCATAAGGTTCAGGTTCAGGGTAACTATGCATATGTTATCGGTGCTGTCTCTCCTGTTCTGTATGTTGTTGATGTGACGTCTTCAACATCACCTCAAATTGTTGGCTCTATGAATTTAGTAGGGAATCTACAAAATCTAGCAGTACAAGATAATTATGCATATGTTGTATCAGATGATAATACTCGTGAGCTGCAAGTTATTAATATTACAAATAAAACAACACCTTCTCTTCAGAGTTTTTATAATGCACCTAGTTCAGCCGATGCGATGGGTATATATGTTACTGGAACAAAAGCATATATGACACGACAAAATAGTGGCCAAGATGAATTTGCTGTGCTTGATATTAATAATCCAAATAATGTGGCATTACTTGGATCGCTTAACCTTGGAGCGACTGGTTTTGAAGTTGTTGCGTCTGGTACGTATGCTTATCTTGCGTCTGATAATAACGTTGAGGAGCTACAGATTATTGATGTAAGTAACTCATCTAATCCATTCATGAAAGGGACACTTAATCTTTCTCTTAAGGAACAAAATAGATCATCTGCTGTCTCACTCAATAATACGTTGCTATATCTTGGTCAAGGGAAGGACTTGTATATTATTGATGTAGCATCAACAACAAATCCTGTACAAAAAAATAATACTTCTGTTGCAGATTACTTTAACGATGTTTCAACAGATCTTGGTAACAAAAAGAGGTTTTTATTTGTTGCGACGAGTGATGTAAATAAAGAATTCAAGGTGTACAATGTCTCAAGCTCTACCTATCCAGTGGTGTATGGTTCATCTCTTGATCTTTCTGGAGATAGTTCGCTCTATGGTATTGCATATGCTACTTCCACTAATATTGTCTACGCTGTAACACATAATACCACTAACAGTTTTTTCATTATTGCTCCATAGGTATGAATAGAATAACTAAGATAACAAGAAAAGGGATACGAGGTTTTACACTAGTTGAAATGATGCTCTACGTTGGAATCTCATCTCTTTTTTTGGTGACGTTAGCGCTTTTCTTTTCATTCTTACTTTCTTCTCGAGTTAAAAATCAAACAATCAATGAAGTAAATCAGCAAGGGTTATATGTGATGGATTTTATAACACAGTCTGTTCGTAATGCTCGTGGAGTAACCGTGCCTACTATTGGCACTGCGTCATCAACGTTATCACTTACTGTAGCATCATCGACATTATCGCCAGTGATATTTGATGTCTCAAACGGTGTGTTGCGTAGTAAAGAGGGGGTCGGTAGTTATCTACCTCTTACTAATGGGAGGGTGAAAGTGTCAGAGATTGTTTTTCAGAATGTTTCTGCTTCAAGTACAGATGGTGGGACTGTTAGTGTTCATTTTACTCTTACATATATGAGCTCAAGCACACAACACGAATATGTGTATAGTAAAACCTTTACAGGTGGTGCCTCATTTCATTAAACTATAGAAAACGTATTTATGGTATTTTTTTTACAACAGAAACATACAGCATCTAACCCAAGAGGGTATATAGCACTCTTTTCTGTTATTGTGCTTGGTGCCATCGGTACTGCAATTACTGTTTCGTTATTATTAAGTGGTATTGGAGCATCACAAACAGGACTTGTGCTCGCCGAAAAGACACAAGCTCGTATGACAGCAACTTCATGCGCTGAAGAAGTGTTACAACAGATTCTTGATACTGGTATTGATACTGGAACAGGTAGTATGTCTATCGGGTCAAGTACTTGTACGTACACTATCATAAGTACAGGTATAGAAAGTATGTTGGTCCAAGTTGAAGGTATACAAGGAAAGGCTCACAGTAAGATGTCTGTAGTTGTTGCTTCATCAACTCCAAGAATAAAGTTATCCTCATGGCAGGAAGTTTCTGGCTTTTAAAGTTAAAATATCTGGTATACTAGAATGTATAGGTTTGTAGAGGGTTTCCCTGATATCAATGTGTTAAAAACCCTAGGTTATTAAATAATTAGTTTTATAGGATACTATTTAAGTATTCATTCATACGTATGAAAAAACTACTTCGTAGTCAAAAGGGGTTCACTCTTATTGAAATCCTCCTCGTGGTTGCAGCTATTGCTATCCTTGCAGGTATTGTTATTGTGGCTATCAACCCAGGAAAACAGCTTGGAGACACTCGTAATGCGCAGCGTCGTTCAGATGTTAATACTATTTTGAATGCTATTTCACAGTATGCAGTAGATAACAATGGAATTCTTCCTTCAGGAATCTCTACTTCAACACCTACAGAAATTTGTTCATCATCTGTAGCGACATCATCATGTACTGGCCTTCTTGATCTTTCTGTTCTTACTCTTAATGGAAAGTACCTCGTTGCTGTTCCTAATGAACCACAGAAGACTAATGCTAACGGCGCAGGATACACTGTTGTTCAGAATGCATCTGGTCGTGTAACTGTTGCGGCTTCATTTGAAGAGCAGAGTGCTGATATTAGTGTTACTCGCTAGATCATAGCATTATATGATTGCAGGGATTATCCGTTTGTTTCGTTATTTTCAAAAGAACCAAAGCAGTGATGATTTCATTTCTTTTGCTTCACATGAATTACGAACTCCACTCTCAATTACGAAGTGGTATACGGAGATGCTTTTAGATGAAGATGCAGGGTTTCTTACTGAGAACCAGCGTACCTATCTTAAGCAAATAGAATCTAGCAATCAGCGAGCTATAGACCTTGTTCGGTCACTTCTGAACGTGTCTAGGTTATCCTTAGACACGTTTAGTATTTTTCCGGAGAAGGTTAATGTTGCAGATCTTGCAGAAGAATGCCTCTCTTCTCTTGAGGTGCTTCGTTCTCGTAAAGAGATACATATTGTTCGAGAGTTTAATAAAAACGTCCCACATGTTTTTCTTGATAGAAAGATAGTGCTTATTTCAATACGCACCCTTATTCTCAACGCCTTACTTTTTTCATCAAGTAATGCAACCGTAGTAGTCCGTATTCGTAAACATGGAGATTTTATTGAGGTGAGTGTTTCTGATGATGGTATCGGTATTCCAGATAAAGATAAAGATAAGGTGTTCACTAAAATGTTTCGTGCTTCAAATGCAAAAGATGATGAAACAAAAGGCTCAGGTCTTGGATTATATATTACAAAGACAATAGTAGAGAGATCAGGTGGAGGGATAACATTTTCTTCGAAAGAGGGAAGCGGTTCAACGTTCACACTCTTTTTTCCTAGACATGGCATGAAGAAAAAGAAAGGGAGAACAACTCTTGATACTGGTCTTGTGTAATTGTTTGGTTTTGTGTTTACACAAGAGGCGAAACTACTGCTGTAGTTCTTTGGCTTCAGTTGTTTAATTACTTCTAGACACCTTTTATGACAGTAATAGAAGCTCCTATACTGTTTAGTCGTTCTGCTATATCGGCATACCCACGTTTTATTGAATATACATTACGAAGATGTGATTCTCCTTCAGCTGCGAGCATGGCAATAAGAATAATTGCAGTAGGGCGTAAAGCAGGAGGGGACACAATTTGTGCTCCACGGAGTTTCTGTACCCCCGTGACAAGTGCTCGGTGCGGATCAAGGAGTTTTATGTCAGCGCCAAGTCTATTAAGCTCTGTAAAATAAATAGCTCTATTTTCCCATGTCCAGTCATGAATAAGTGTTTGTCCTGAGGCATAACAAGAGATAGGAACGAAAAATGGTAAGTTGTCATTGTTAATACCTGGAAATGGTTGGGTGTGTATTTTGTCGTGCGGTGCAGTTAGTTGGGATGGGTAGACAGTTATATCGATAAGAGTTGTCTTGTTATTACGTGCAAGGTACTCTTTTGATGTAGAGTAGAGAAGTCCCATTCGTTTTAGTTTTTCTAGTTCTAGTCTCAAAAAATCGATTGGACATCGTTGTATGGTTAGTTTCGATTTGGTAACAATACCAGCAGAAATAAAAAACATACTTTCAATAGGGTCTTCACTATTGTAATGTTCTACAGTACAGTTGATAGAACTTTTGCCATGAATAACGAGAGTAGTTGTGCCAATACCTTCTATTGTGATACCAAACGATTGAAGAAGAAAACACACGTCTTGGACTTGATAATTTGGTGGAGCGAAATAGATAGTAGTTTTCCCATCTATTTTTGCAGCCGCTATCAAAGCTGTAATTGCTCCAGTGTCTGATGATTCATAGAGAGAGATAGTTCCAGGTTTGAGACCAGAGTGAGTAATCGTGTAGTGGTCTTCTTTTGTTTCTATATGAACACCAAGATGTTCTAAAGCATATTTATGTGAAGCAACAGTACGTTCACCCATTTTACATCCACCAGAGTGTGGTAGTGTAAAAGATTTACTAAAATGAATAAATGCACCAGCGAAGGTAAAAGAACGAATTTTTTCTGCAACATATTTATCCATTTTTGAAAAAAGCAATTTTTTTGGTGGAGTTATTTCAAGAGCTGTTTCATTATGCACCCAGCGGATTTTTACACCAACACTCTCAAGTAGTTCCTTATAGCGGTACACTTCCTCAATATGTGGAATATCTCGAAGTGTTGTTGTGCCGGCATTAACAAGGGCAGCAACCATCATATTGATAGCTCCATTTTTAGAAGTATTGGTTGCGATAGATCCTTTAAGTTTTTTTCCTCCATGAACTTTAAAGTCTATGGTGTTTTGAATAGATACAATGTTGTGATTAAGGACATCACCTATTTTCATAAGTTGCTCGATGGTTACATTTTGGTTACCAGACTCAATACGAGCAACTGCTGATTGTGAGGTCTTGAGACTTTTTGCAAATTCTCCTTGAGTCATGTTTTTTTCTTCTCGAAGCTTTTTAACGAAGAGTCCAATTTTTTCTTGATCGGTTGGTGTCATACAAAAAGTATATCATATATGATATACATCAATACTATTACATAATCCACATGTTTCTTAACGTATAAGTGCTTCTATTGTAAATATAGAAATAATGGCCATTACTATTGTTATTGTAATAACTAAAATATTACTACGAAGGCTATTGCACTTGTCACCAAGAATGCGTTTATTGTTTGCAATCATTATAATAATAACAAGAAGAGGTGCTGCGAGTATGCCGTTTATTGCAGCTGCATAGTACAGCATGTGCATCGGATCAATATTGCTAAAGTTAAGAATCACACCAACAAGTGTTGATATAATGAGAACAGCGTAAAATCCAGTTGCCTGCATAAATGTTTTACCAAGGCCAATGTGAAAATTAAACGTTTCTCCTATTGCGTATGCAAAGGATCCTGCAAGGATTGGTACCGCAAGAAGTCCAGTGCCTAAAATACCAAAAGCAAAAAGATATACTGCAAAATCTCCAGCAAGAGGGCGAAGTGCTTCTGCAAGCTCTGTTGCTGAAGCAACGGTTGTTGTGCCGTTCTCGGCAAGTGTAGAAGAAGCTGTAATAATAATGAAAAATGCAACGAGATTAGATAAGAACATGCCAGCTACTGTGTCAACTTTCATTTGATGGATGTCTTCTTGTGAAAGTTTTGGTCTGCCTTTACCAAAAGCAATAATTTTTTTCTTCTCTATTTCTTCTTCAACTTCTTCATCTGCTTGCCAAAAGAAAAGGTACGGGGAGATGGTTGTTCCTAAAAAAGCAGTTATATTAAGGAGAAAATCTTTGTTCCATTCAAAATGAGGAATAAGGGTCGAAATGAGTACTTCTTTCCAATCGTGGTGAATAAAAAACGCCGTCACAACATATGCAAGCACTGTAGCTGCAAGGTATTTTAAAATACGTGCATAGAGTGGATATGGAATGAGAATAGCTGTAAGAAGAGTGAATATGGTAATAATGATAAGTGCAACACCAGAAGAAAGAGGGGTTATGAGACTTGTGGCAAGTCCCATTGCGCCAAGATCAGCACCAATGTTGATAATGTTAGCAATACCAAGAAGTGTAACAGCAAAAAAAAGAATAAAACGCGGATAATGACTTTTAATAACCCCTGCAAGACCCTTACCGGTTACCATGCCGATACGAGCGCACATTTCTTGAACTGCGACCATAAACGGGAAGGAGTAAAAAGCAAGCCACACCTGATTGAGTCCAAACAGTACTCCTGTCTGAGCATATGTCGCTATTCCTGATGGATCATCATCTGCAACACCTGTTATAACTCCTGGTCCAATGGATTTTCTAAGTCTATTCCACGTTATTTTCATGCCACATAGTATACTCTTTTTATGAAGATGACACCATTTCTTGAATATGTTGTGTATGATATTTTTACTGATAGTAGGCAGGTCACTTTTCGTCCTATGATGGGTGGATATGCTCTTTATTACGAAGGAAGTATGTTCGCTTTTATTGATGGAGATGATCTGTATATCAAGGGGAGAAAAGAAGAGTCAATCTGGTATACAACACAAGGAAGTAAACAGTTTAGTTATAGAAGGCAAGGGAAAGAGGTACATCTGTGTTATTTTTTAGTGCCACCTGCTATCTATGAAGATAGAGAGGTGTTTGGAAAGTGGTTAGACAAAACCCTCTCCTATGTTTCCTCTTTACGCAATATGTAATATTAATGTGCCAGTTGGTGAGCGACTAGGTTTTTATATATTGCATTTGATTGCATAAGAGCATCATGTGTTCCTTCGCCAACAATTGCACCTTTATCCATAACAATTATTTTGTCAGCATTTCGTACGGTAGAGAGACGGTGAGCAATAATGATGGTTGTTTTACCTTGAGAAACTTCATCAATTGCTTCCATAACTTTTGTTTCATTTTTAGTATCAAGTGCAGATGTTGCTTCATCAAAAATAAGTATCTCTGGGTTCTTGATAATTGCACGAGCTATACCGATACGTTGTCGTTCGCCACCTGAGAGTTTTATGCCACGTTCACCAATAAAAGTGTCAAATTTTGCACTACCTAGTCTATGATAAAACTCAGTGATACGAGTCTGTTTTGCAATATCATCAAGACGCTCCTCATACATAGTTCGTTCCGAGGCATCTATTCCTATAAGAATATTTTCTTTAATTGTGTCATCAAATAGTTCGACATGTTGCTCAACATAGCCAATGTGTTTACGAAGATGTGTCGCATCTATATTTCGTAATTCTGTAGCACCAATAGTGATAGAGCCTTGGGTGTATGTATATGACCGAAGAAGAAGTTTTGCAATTGTTGATTTACCTGATCCAGATGATCCAACGAAGGCAACTTTTTTGCCATGAGGAATAGTGAAGGAGAGATTGCTGAAAAGAGTTGTTACTCCATGAGGATAGGAGAAGGTGAGGTCTGTAATGGTAATATCGCCATGCAGGTCAGAGTGTTCTCCATGTTCATTAAAATCTGTCTCTTTATCAATAATAGTGAAGTACTTTTCAAGTTCTGTGAAGCGTATCGGTAGTTGGCGTATTGCTCGTATTACGGTAAAGATTTGACTGTTAGCTTCAGAAATATATGACCAGATAGCATAAATTCCTCCTGCTGTGAGTGTGCCAAGTGAAGCCAGATAAATAATAGAAAGCGAACTAATGGCACGTGAAATATTAAAGAAACTGAAACGTTTTGTGCCGTGTGTAATAGCGAGATTCCATACAAATTTTTTATAATCAAGAAATTCTTGGCGATTTGCAAGATATTTTTTTAGATAGAAATGTTCTGCCCCAAGAATACGAATAAGACTAAGATGTTGGAATGATTCTGTTCTAATTTTCTTTTGTTTATCCCAGTTGTCTATATCTTTTTTAATGAGAGGTCTGTGGTGTGTTGCAAAATGATTAGACCAAAGAATAACAATGCATAGTGTAAGAAGAGACCATAAAGCAACCCACACTGAATAAAATGCCATAGCTGTAAGCGCAAAGAGTATCTGTGTCACTGTTGGAATGATATGTAATACAAGGGTTGAAATAATATTTTCAACAGCATTTTCTCCACGATTAATTACTTGTTCTTTTATCGCAGAATGGTCTTCGGTATATTGAAAAATATTAAGTTTAAAAATTTTCTTAAATGAGTGCTCCTCAAGGTGTTGTTGAATAGCAAAATCTATTTTATTTTGAGCGTGTATGTCAGTAAAATAACCAACAATAATGCGAATAAAAGTAATAAGAAGAATAGCAATAACAAACTCTATAGCAATAGTAAAATTGTTATGAATAATAGCATCAAGCACTTTTGCAGTCAGGTATATTGTATAAATATTGATTGCTTGTTGGGTGATGGTAGAAAGGAGTTGTAGGTAGAAATCTGTATGGAATGGGGTGAGCATTTTCCAAAGACGAAGCAGAAGTAAAAAGTATTTTTGCATCTTTCTATCATATCAGAAAAGTATGATGAATGTTATGGTTTAAAAAAGGTGGTTCGAAGATATAATCCTCAAACCACCTTTAGTCTGTTATGGTACTGTAACGTATGAATATCTTATGCACGCAGGTGAAGGTATATATCTTCAAGTGCGCGTACCGCGTCTCCCGCTGCGATGTTGTTTTGATGATAGAGCACATCAGTGCAGTCACCTGCAGACCAGATACCTACTACCGATGTTCTTTGGGTGCGAGGGTCTATCACAATATTTCCAGTTTGATTTATTTCTATACTATCTTTTGCAAAAGAAGTTGCTGGAATTTGGCCAATTTCTACGAATACCGCAGATACAGGGAGATGTGTTTCTGTGCCCTCATCTGTTTTTGTATATGTGATGCCGTCTACAAAAAGTTCGCCGTGGACTTCTTTTGGAACTGCATGTGTGATCAAAGTGAAGTGTGGTTGTTGCTGTAACTTCTCTATTGTAATTGCATCTGCTTTCGGTTCACTTCGTGATAGGAGCGTGACACTTTTACAGTATGCAAGAAGTTGAGCAGCTGATTCAAAACCGGCATTACCTCCACCAACTACCACTACATCTGTAGCACTAAAAAGAGGTCCATCACATGAAGCACAGTAGGTGAGACCTTTATGTTCAAGCCTCTCTGCACCTAAGACATCAAGTCGTCTTCGTGAAGATCCTGTTGTAATGAGAACTGTTCGAGCCTTCTCATCTCCTTTTGTTGTTGTAACTGTAAAGTCGCCATCTACCCCTGTTATGTGTGAGACCTCTGCTTCCTTGATTGTTAGAACGTCACCTTTGTATTCTTCTACATGGGTACGTAAATTTTTAGCAAGATCAGCTCCGGCAATATGAGGTGTTCCTATCCAATTTTGGATATCTTCAGAAACAACAGACTGTCCTCCCCATTCTTTTAGAATAAGAAGTGTTTTGAGTTGTTTTCTTGATGCATAGATAGCCGCAGCAGATCCTGCTGGACCTCCACCAATAATAATAAGATCGTAGAGCATAGAATAATAGGTGTTAGATATACGTCAGTAAATATAGAGAAAGTATATCATAGAGAGTTTTTGAAGAAAGGTTGTCATGAAGATTAAAAAAGGGTGCGAAACCGTACGGTTTCGCACCCTTTTTAGAAGACTCTCTACTTCTTTCGGCGAAGGAATGGTGGAAGAGATTCCCAGTCATCATCTTCATCTTCATCTTCAAATTTGAAAACAGGTTTCTTTGTTGATGGTTGAGGAGTTGTTGATTGACGTTTTGTGTCTTCTACGATCCTTGTTTCACCTTCTGCCATCTCATGATCAATACGTTTATCTTCTGTTGCTTCTATGATAGTTTCTCGTATTGTTTCTGTTTTCTCGATACGTGGCTCAGTTCGTGTAATAGGTTCTGGTCGAGAAGGCGGAACTTCATGATGAGATATTTGATGCGATTCATTAGTTCTTGGCGCAAAAACACTTGGAAAGCCTGTTGCGATAACAGTAACTTTAATCTCATCTTTCTTAAGAGATGGGTCAGTTGCGATACCAAATATAATTTTGGCATCTTTATCAACAGATTCAGTAATGATTTTAGCAGCTTCTTGTACTTCGAGCATTCCGAGATCCTCTGCACCATAAATAGCAAAGAGAACGCCTTTTGCTCCATGAATAGAAACATCAAGAAGAGGGGAGTTAACTGCAGCTGTTGCAGCCTCCCGTGCACGGTCATCTCCTGTGCCACGACCAACTCCCATAAGTGCAGTTCCTGAATCTTTGAGGATTCTCTTAATATCTGCGAAGTCAAGGTTAATTGTTCCTGCTGTTCTGATGATATCGGCAATACCTTCAACAGCTTGTCGAAGTACTTCATCACACATTTCGAACGCTTGCTTTACCGATGTGTTTTTATCAATAATAGAGAGAAGTCTATCATTAGGAATAACAATAAGTGCATCAACTTCTTTTTCAAGTTCTTCAAGACCTCGTTCCGCAAGTTTCATTCGTGACGCTCCTTCAAAGAAGAAAGGTTTGGTCATAACTCCAATAGTGAGTATCCCCTCATTTTTTGCGATAGAAGCAACAACAGGCGCGGCTCCTGTTCCAGTACCTCCTCCCATCCCTCCTGCTATAAAGATCATGTCAGCGCCTTTGATAACATCCTGAATTTCTTCACGTGTTTCCTCGGCGGATCGTTTTCCTACTTCTGGATCCATTCCGGCACCAAGTCCTTTTGTGAGATTTTTGCCAATATGAATTTTTTTATCAGCAAGACAGTGATGAAGATCCTGTGTGTCAGTGTTCATTGCAATAAACTCAACTCCTTGAAGTTTAGAGCTTATCATGTGATTGAGAGCTCCTTTGCCAGAACCTCCAATACCTATTACTTTAATACGTGCGAAACTTTCGATTTCAGGGTTTACTTTTGCCATGGGAATTACTAATGGATGTTACTACTAAGTTATCTTCTTAACTATAGCAACTTAGTCATTTTTTTGCAAAGGCTGTTTTTAGGTATAAAACAAATAAAAAAACGTTGTATCTTAAGGTAAAAATCGAGAAATTACTTTTTTAACACGAAGAAAACCTGCTGTCAAAATCTCGGTAATTACATCTTTTTCACTATCATTCGGCGCAAGAAATGTAAGACCAAACACTCGAGCCCATGATCCTTCACGAAGAGTATCTCCTGATATTTTTACAAGTTCATTTGTTACAATTTTTATCGGAAGACGTAGTTCATTTCTAAAAACAAATTCAAGTCTCGGCACAAGTGATGATGATCCGGTCACAATAACACCAGCGGGAAGTAATTCTGCACGTTGTATACGAGCTAGTTCACGAGTAATCTTCGAGCAGAGATCTTCTAATCTTGCTTCTATGATTTCTTCTACTTTTCTTTTGGAGTATGCATATGTTGCGCGACCACATTTTATATCCTCAGCTTCGTCAAGAGTTACTTTCATTCCAAGAGCAATGTCACGTGTGATATCTTCTCCTCCAACTGGAATAGTTGAGATAAGAAGGGGGGTGTTTTTTTCATAGACAAGCAGTGATGTGACTGAGTGACCTATATTAACAAGAGCGACGCCTGCAGCTTTTTGTTTTTTTGTAAGCAAAGGAATGCTTTCAGCGATTGGGCCAGCAACGATATCTGTGACACGGACACCAGCTTTCTCAACTGTTTTTTTAAGGGTGTTCATACACTGAAGTGGGTAAGTGACAAAAAGAGTTTTTGTTTCAAGTTTATTACCTCGAACACCTATAATATCACCGTGGATTTTATTGCCATCGACTTTATAATCCATTGGAATAGAATGAATTATTGATTTGTTGCGAATATCTGGCACAGCCCGGTGTCCATCTTTAATTGCATTATCAATATCAAGATCAGTAATAGATGCGTCTCCTCGAGAAACCTGAGCATATCCATTCGCATGATAAGAAGCAAGCCCGTTACCTCCTACAGAGATAAGGGTGTGGCTGATAGTTTTATTAGCTTGTTCCTCAAGATGAATGAGCGCATTTTCAATAGCAGTAGCAACATCGTCATTATCTACAATGTTGCCTTTATCTACTCCATCAATTGTTTTTTTGTAGGTAGCGACTACAGTAGGGTATCGTTTATTTTCTTCACGAATAACACCAATCGCACGGAGGTTACCGCTACCTATATCTATTCCTACAATCATTGTGTCTTTATTTGCTGTCACGGAAGAATTTTTTTAAGTATGTTTGTTCCAATGTGTCCATTGTACTACCATGATCGTATCCTTTCAAATGTAGACATCCGTGAATCAGGAGAAGGTGAAGAAATTGAACATAAGGCATTTCGAATTTTTTTGCGTCACGTCGTGCTGTAGAGAGAGATATGTATATTTCTCCTTCTGTTTCTGATAAGGGGAAAGATAATATGTTTGTTGGATAGTCTTTATTTCTATACACCTTATTTCGTGCCTGTGATTCTTCTGGGGAACAAAAAACAACAGTGAGAGCATATTCTTTTCCGAGAATTTCTTTATAGAGTGCTTCGTAAGGAAGAGGAGGGAGTGCTCCTTTTTTTCTGACAATACTTAAGTTATTTTTTTCTAGAAAAGGCATACATTGTATGTGTCTTAGAAAAAGAGGCGCCGTATGGCGTCTCTTTTTTGTATTATCGGCGCTTCTTTTTTTCAACAAGCTTACCCATTCGTTTTGCTTCTTCGTATTTAGCGAGACCGTTTAGTTTTTTTAGTTTAGCTCGCTTTGTTTTTAGTACAGAGAGAGGTCTATCACTATAACGAATACCTCTAACACGAGGAAGGATGCCTGATTCTTGTACACGTTTCTGAAAGCGTCTCACAAGAGAAAGGGCGTTTTCATTTGCATTCTTTTTTACTTCTACGTTTACGTTTGCCATATGTGCGAGGAATTATATCACAAAGGTATATTTTATACAAATAAAACATACCTACACCCACTCTTTCAAGATGCTAAGATGAAGAATAGTGCTTATTTGAGATGTTTTATATAGTCAGAAAGGGCGTCAATCTTAACTGTATCTTGTGAACGTGTTTGCATATTACGAACAATAACAGTGTTATCCATAGCTTCTTTTTGTCCAAAAATAATACAGTACGGTACTTCCATCTTTTCTGCCTGAGCAAGCTGTGTTCCAAGAGAGTCTTTTGATATGGACTGGTAGACAGGAATGCGGTTTTTACGGAGTGTTTCCATAATACAGAGACTTTTTAGTTTTGCTTCGAACCCAAGCTGAATAAAATACACCTTCGGAGTTTTCATAATACGTGGTGCGAGTACTTTACATTCAGGAAACATCATAATGCGTTCAATGCCAATCCCTGTACCAACTGCAGGAACTTCTTTTTTTGACCCCATCATTTTTGCTAGACCGTCATAACGGCCACCACCTGTAATAGTTATTTCTTTTTCTTTTCCATTCTCATCAGTATCGACTTTTATCACTTCAAAGACAGTTCGAGTATAGTAATCAAGTCCTCTCACTAGTGAATTGTTGATGCGGTAAGTAATTCCCATTTCCTCAAGATATTGGAGAACTTCCTTGAAATGAGATCGTGCTTCATTAGAAAGATGAGAAAGAGATGAAGGTGCATTATCTTTCAGTGGTTGGCATTGTAACTGTTTACAATCAAGAAGACGAAGAGGATTTGTTTTTATTCTCTCGTGACAATCTTTACATAATTGATCGAGATGTTTCTTGTAATAATTTACAAGTTCTTTAATAAATGATTGTCGGGTATCCTTGTCTCCCATTGAGTTGATATCAACTATCAGATCTTTAAAGCCATATTCTTCAAGTATTGTTGTAAGGGTGCGTATAATAAGAGCATCAGCAATAGATTTTGATGTACCTAATATTTCTAGATTGAATTGTCGAAACTGTCGAAGTCTTCCACGCTGTGGGTTTTCATGACGAAAGACTGGGCCGTATGAATATAGCATAATTGGCTGAGGTTGTGAGAGCATGCCATGCTCAAGATATGCTCGCATGATAGATGAAGTGTACTCTGGTCGAAGGGCAAGACGTTCACCGCCTTTTGATCGAAAGGCATACATTTCTTTATCAATCACGTCAGTTCCTTCTCCGATTGCAGACACAAAAACATCTTCACGTTCAAGAACAGGTGTTTCTATCGGTTTGAAGCCATAGTAGATAGCGATTTCCTGAGCTTTTTCAAAAAGCCCTTGGTATGCATAGTATGTATCATCCATTACATCATGCATTCCTTTAAGAGTCATTGGAGTTTCTTTCTTTGTCTGTTTTTCCTGATCGTTCATACCTATTATGTTATATCTTAAAATTATTTACTAAATAAATATTGCCCTGGCTCGTACCCTGCTTGATTAAATGGGTAGACACGGAAGAGAACTTGACCTTTGATGTGCTTCGCGTCGAGGGGTCCCCAGTCTCGACTGTCATAACTTTGTGCTCGGTTATCTCCCATTACGAAGTAATGGTGGTCGTCGAGAGTGATGTCAACATTTTTTTGGTTTTCTTTATAGGTGACAAATGGTTCTTCAATTACAAAACCATTAGGATTTTCTTTGTTGTAAATAGTGGTGATACTATTTCTTATCACAATACGTTCACCAGGTTTTCCAAGAATACGCTTTATGAGATATTTTCCTTCGTAAGGGTTATTAATATTTTCATATAATTTAAAGATAATGACATCTCCGCGTTGTGGTTCATTAATGCGGTAGCTTAACTTGTCTACTAAAAGAAATTCTTTGTCATGATATGTTGGAAGCATTGAACCTCCATCAACAATGAACGGTTGAATGAGTAAGCCTTTTGTAAGTTCGACAATAAGAATGATACCTACAATCCATATAAGAAGAGATGAAGGTTCCTCATCTTCTTCTAAGAGTTTGATTCGTACTAAAGCATCTCTCCATGATGAAGAAAATGTTGCAACAAAAAGTGCTATAACAACCATCACAAGAATACTAAAGATGGTTATTGATATTGGGTTCTGCATCATGTCAGAGAGAGAAGTGAAGATGGCATTAGCGATTGAGGAAAACATTGTGAGCTTCAGTATATAGATTGGTGAAGTGGTGTGCAAGTTTTTTAGAGTGTTGCTATGATTTTTCTTTTTATGTCATGATACAATTCTTGTGTATGCAGATGTTTACTCTTGTGCCTCTTGGTAATAAAGGAGGAAGATATGCCAATACTCGTCATAATGTTGCTCGAGTACTTTTGTCTATGATAACAAATGAGGTAATGAAGATTCCTGTATGCGAGATTATGACACCACAAACATATATGAATGAGAGTGGTCGTGCAGTATCTGAATATTTGCGATACCATGAAGGACGAGAAATTGTTATTTTATATGACGATAAAGATTTACCTTTTGGAGTTTTTCGTATTTCCTATGATAGGGGGGATGGTGGACATAATGGCGTAAAGAGTGTTATTGAGTCTTTAGGAAGAAAAGATTTTATCCGTATTCGTATCGGTATCGCACCAAAAGAGGTAGACGGAAAAGGGGTCAAAGCTCCACACGGTGAAGCTGTGCAAGGATATGTAATGGGGCAAATACAAGAAGAAGAAGAAGAGCTTCTCAGGAGTATCGCAGCAAAAGTGCTCGGTGCTATAAAGACTATTACTGATGAGGGGTATATCAAGGCAATGGAGAGGTATAATTAGCTTTTTTGTATAAAATGAAAAGTCGGACCTTTTTAAAGGCCCGACTGGTTTTGGTTGGAAAATCTATTTGTTGATCAAGTAGATTAGATAATCGACACTATCAATATTGATGGTATCAATCAGGTACCCATTTTGACTGCTTTCGGTAGCGATTTTGTGACGAATACCGGCATGTTCCACAATGATCGGGAACTCAGCTTTGTTGTTGATCGCATCCTTGATTTCTTTAACCAAGGATATTTTCATGTTTTGACTAATTTTCATGAAGTACTCCTTCTTTGTTTATAATAACTTATTTTATAATTTTGTCAAATTATGTTATGTTTTGACGTATTTGAATTGCGGCGCTCTTTAAGCTATTAAGGAACCCAGAAATGTCATTTTCTTTTATGTTCTCTATATTTTCGTTCATTGCATCTGATGTTTGGTTAAGTGTTGCTGGAAGTATGGCGTTACCAAAATCTATTAAGTAGAGTTCACTTTGAGTGTCGATCATAATATTTCTCGGGTGTATATCACCATGAATTATTCCTTCTTGGTGTAGCTTTTTTAGGTCTTTTGCAATATTTGTATGAGTTGTTTCGTTTAGTAGTTTTTCAATAAAATCTTTTTCACTAATACCTATCTTCTCTAAAAGTGCTTTTCTTTTACTTGGATGCTCTATTATCTCAAGCAAGGTGTGCCCATTAATTGTTTTCATAGTGAAGAATGCTTTTTCGCCGTTTATGTTTTTTGCAACAGCATGAGCCTCTGGTATTTTTATTGTGGAAAGTTGTACAGAGTTTACTGTATCAAGAATATTAAATTCTCTTTCTATAGAAAAAATTTGATGATCTGGGGTATGAAGAAATTTTATACAGATTTCTGGTACTTCTGGAACAGAAAATACAAAAGCAGCGTTACCTTTACCAAGAAAAAGTTCTGGGTGGTGTCTAGCACTTTCGAGCGCCTTGATTGAATTTATTGTTTCTGTTTCGTATATTTCGTTACCTTCATATTCCCATGAATTGATACGTTTTTCTTTTAGCTTAAGAGCATCTTCCAAGCCGTCCTTAAGAGTTATATTTTGCTCTTCATATCTAGTAAGAGCGTCTTTTAGTAGAGGTTTCATTTCCTTTGTGGCAAATAAGAGTTCAAATATATCCTCATACTCAAATGCTTGTTCTGTGTTGAGAAAGTTTTGAATATTTTCTGGTGTTGGTTCAGAAGTAAGTGCTTCTAAAATAATTTGTTTTGCTACAGGTGGCAGATTTTCAAGTAAGTGATTGTATTCAGTTGGTGTTTCTATTTGTATTTGCTTCATGAATATGTATATAGTGTATCTTTTTTTATTGTATTTTACAAAAAAATCGACACTCGTTGATAGTGTCGATTTTTTATAGTTTATGAAGTGTTTTTTAGAAACGGGTATACTACTTCACTGTTGAAAGTGTCATTCTCTCGTCATTTGCATCAAAGAGAGTGATTGAGAACTTGTAACTCTTTCCAAGCGAGAGCGCTTCACGGAGTTTTGTTTCATCGCCAAAGTCTGATACGTGTACGAGTCCTGCAACGCCTTCCTCGATAGATACGAGGGCTCCGTGCTTGTTGAACTTAATCACAACACCCATAACTTCATCACCTTTTTTGTATTTTTTCGAAGCTTCTTTCCAAGGGTTGTCCTTAAGAGCTTTTAGTGAAAGAGATATTTTATTATCTTTTACTTCAATAATTTTAGCCTTTACTTTTTCGCCTACACGTGCATGTGCGCGAGTATCTTCTACGAGACCCCAGTCGATTTCACTCTTGTGAACAAGACCTTCTACACCGTCAGAAAGTTTTACAAAGATACCGAATTCTACAACACCAGTCACTACTCCTTCTACTTCGTCACCAACTGAGTAGCTTCCAGTGCTTACTTCTTTGTTTACTTCACGTACTACACCGCCATCTTTTTCTGAGAAGATAAGTTTACCTTCTTTTGGACTTGCGCTTATGATGCATACAGAAATACGCTTACCAATGAGTTTTCGAAGTTCGCGGAGGATTTTATCCTTGTCACCATCTTCGATTCGTGGATAATTTTCTTCTTTGAGTTGAGATGCAGGGAGAAAACCAGAAATACCTTGCCATTCAATAATGAGACCACCTTTATTGGCATCTTTTACCACAAGATCCATAATACGCTTATCTTTGATTGCTTGCTCTGCATCATTCCAGATAAGTGCCTGACGAGCTTCTTTGAGTGATAGTTCTACATAACCATCTTTATTTTCTCGGAGAACTATCTTTGCTGAAATGGTGTCTCCAATATTGATACGCTTGATAACATCACGAGCGTTCATAAATTCGAAACCATAAATGATACCTGTTCCTGAAACTCCAAGATCAACATAGAGGGCTGCTTTTTCAATCGCTACCACAACACCTTCGATAATGTCATCGGCTTTAATAAGTACAGCGTCTATAGCAAATGGTGCTACTTCTTGTTTTGTTGTTGTCATAAAATAAAATTGTTTACACAAAATAAAATCCCACACGAAAGGCGGGTTTTGTGTACGCTTTTCGGTCTGGTTTTCCTTTTTGTCTTTGGTTTCGCACGAAAAAGGGGGTTACGCCAGAACGTTATCTATTAATTAGATGTGAATGTAATACTACAATAGTTCATAGAAAGAAGCAAGGAAATGTATGGTGCTAAGAAATGAAAAACCACCTACATACTATGCAGGTGGTCTTGGTGATCTGAATGGTTTCAGATCACGTTTGCGACACGAGTCTTTCCGGAGCCGTTGGCGCGGAGCCGACGGTCCTTGTATTCAGGTTTCACACCGAGGTTTCGCTTGACCAAACCTCCGTGGCCATGGTTTCGGCGACCGGTGTAGTGATCATCTTCGTGTTTGACCGAAAAGAAGGCGGTCTTACAGCTTCCTTGCGGAGACATTCGGTGATCATCGAGAGCTGGCATGTCTTGGTCGTGGCCAGCGAAACGTTGACGATCGAGGTCTTGTTGGACCTTGATCAGACGGTCACTGGACAGGTTCTTGGTCTGATGAACCACGCGAACCACGGGGGTGTGGTTGTGGTGCATGACAAACGGGATGCCGTACATGACAACAATTTTCTTTTCCATGATGTGCACTCTCCTTATAAAATGTGCGTTTTTGTTACACCAACAAGCATGTATGCACGTTAGTATCCTAGTACATATTATACACAATTTATATATTTTGTCAAGTAGTACTATTGACAATAATAAAAATAATTATATAGATAAGTAAGGTTCGCGGAGGAAATACTATGTTGTAGTTTGTGTGATATACTCTTACACACTATGATAATCACTCATTATGGACGAGAACATTTTAAGTTACAAGTTGGTGACCTAGTGGTTGCTGTCAATCCAGTTTCAAAAGAAGGCAAAGGTAAGGTTTCAAAATATGGTGCAGATGTGACACTCATTACCACCAATCATCCTGATTATAATGGAGCTGAACAGACAGAGCATGGAGAAAAAACTCCTTTTGTTATACGAGGTGCTGGCGAGTATGAGGTAAAGGATATTTTTATAAAAGGGTTTTCCACACCGGTAACGATTAAAAAAGGAAAAACTGACAGCATCTATCAGAATACAAGTTATGTATTTACTATCGATGGTATTCGTGTGACGTTTCTTGGTGCTCTTGGTCAGAAATTGGAACCAGAGCATAAAGCTATTATTGATGAGACTGATATTCTTTTTCTTTCTGTTGGAAATGATACATTCCTGCTTAATCCGTATGATGCATATAAGCTTGCAGTGTCCCTTGAGCCAAAACTTATTATCCCGATGGATTATGATGAGCAATCTTTGCCAATATTTATAAAAGAAGCAGGTGCAGAAAAAGTAGAGCCAGTAGAAAAGCTTACTATTAAGAGAAAAGACATTGAAGGGAAGCTTGGTGAAGTTGTGCTTTTCCATGAGATGTAGGAATGTAGATAGAAAGAGTGTTCGAAGATAAAAAAGTAGCTTGCTGTTTTTGAATAGGTTTTTCTTGTTGGTGGTATACTCTATCTTGTTTATAGTATGAAACATCACACACCTCTTTATTCTACGTCTGACAACACAATGAGTGATACGCCGAAACATCATGCTCATAGTGTTAATACTAAAGAAACACATCAAAAGAAATCGCTTTTTAGACGATATCTCTCTCATCTGCAACATCAGCCTCAGTATGTGCAACATATACATGCAACTATTTTTGCTGGGACTATTACTTTTTTTATTGCAATACTTTTACTTCAGTATAATTACGGTATTTTGAATGAAACCTATCAACAAGGAGATGAGTTAACTGTCGAAGAATCTATCGAAGCACGGTCTGTCTCACCTTTTAGTATGATGGGATCTTTTTTTATTGAAACACAAACACGTTTAGAAAAGGTGAAAGACACAACAACTTCTTTTTTTGAAGGGAAAGAAGTATATTCTCATACAGAAGATGGTGTTGGTGGTATAGAAAAGAGGTAATCTTCTCTATTTTTTTGTTAGCACATTTTAATGAAGAATTCTTTATAGTGTGGTATACTAATGCGACGTAACAACTAGATATTTATGGCAAAAAAAGTGAAAGAAGAGGAAATTGAGAATGGGAATAATGAGGTTCATTCAGGAGTGCTTTCTGTTAATATTGTTGAAGAAATGCGTACTGCATATCTTGACTACGCAATGAGTGTTATTACATCTCGAGCTTTACCTGATGCACGAGATGGGCTTAAGCCGGTGCATCGTCGCATCCTCTTCTCGATGAATAATATGGGACTTACTCCAGGGGCAAAATTCCGTAAATCGGCAACAATTGTAGGAGATGTGCTTGGTAATTATCACCCACACGGTGATGCTTCAGTGTATGATGCCATGGTGAAGAGTGCTCAAAGTTTTTCATATAGATATCCACTTGTGCTTGGTCAAGGTAACTTTGGTTCAATCGATGGTGATGGTGCCGCTGCGTATCGTTATACTGAAGCAAAGATGTCTAAGATCTCAATGGAAATGATGCGTGACATTGAAAAAGACACGGTGAGAATGGAGCCAAATTATGACGGCACAAAGAAAGAACCTCGAGTACTTCCAACAGCGGTGCCGAGTCTTCTTCTTAACGGAACACTTGGAATTGCAGTTGGTATGGCAACCAACATTCCTCCTCATAATTTGAATGAAGTTGTCGATGCGGTAGTGCACCTTATTGATAATCCTCACGCTACTACTGAAGAGTTGTGTGATTATGTTAAAGGACCGGATTTTCCTGTTGGTGGTATCGCTTTCGGTCAGTCTGATATTCGATCTGCATATGCAACAGGTCGTGGCGGTGTGGTTGTGCGAGGTGAGGCAGAAATTGTTGAAACAAAGAATGGTCAATTTCAAATTATTATTACGTCGCTTCCATTCCGTGTAGTAAAGAGTAATCTCATTGAGAATATTGCTGATCTTGTTCGTGATAAAAAGATCGATGGTATTAAAGGTCTTCGTGATGAATCAACTAAAGACATTCGTGTAGTAATTGATCTTAAATCAGGTGCTCAGCCTCAAAAGGTACTCAATTATCTCTACAAACACACAGAGCTTGAATCAACATTCCATTACAATATGGTTGCTCTTGTTGACGGTATTCCACAGACACTGTCGCTTAAGGGGTCTCTTGAAACATTCGTTGATCATCGTAAAGAGGTAGTTCGTCGTCGTACAGAATTCGATCTTAGACGAGCTCTTGAGAAAGAGCATATTTTGCTTGGTTTGAAGAAGGCCCTTGATCATATTGACGAGATTATCCAAACCATTAAAAAGTCAAAGGATACTCCAGATGCTCATTCTCAGCTTGTCAAAAAATTTAAGTTTTCTGATATTCAGGCAACTGCAATTCTTGAGATGAAGTTGCAACGTCTTGCTGGTCTTGAGCGTAAGAAAATCGAAGATGATCTTAAGGCGGTGCAAGCGCTTATTGCAGAACTTAAGTCTATTCTTGCTTCAGAAAAGAAGATGTTGACTATCATTAAAGGTGAGCTTCAAGATATTAAGGATAAATATGGAGATGAGCGTCGTACTAAAATTGTAAAACATAAAGCAAAAGAATTTAATCCAGAAGATCTTATCCCTGAAAGAGAAGAGGTCCTTGTGTATACATCAGGTGGATATGTAAAACGAACTGATCCGAGTGAATTTCGAACACAAAAACGTGGAGGTGTTGGGGTTGTTGATATGAATACTAAAGAAGAAGACTTTGTAACAATGTCACTCACCACATCCTCCCATTCTGACCTTCTCTTTTTCACTGACAAAGGTAAAGCGTATCAAATTAAAATGTACGATCTTCCAGAAGGAAAGCGCGCAACACGAGGTAAGAGTATTATGAACTTTCTTCAGCTTACTGAAGGTGAGAAGGTGACAAGTATTCTTCCTATGCCAAAAAATATAAAAGAAATGGCAGGTGTATCACTTATGATGATTACTAAGTATGGAACAGTAAAGAAATCAGCGGCTGAAAGTTTCAAAGATGTTCGTCGTAATGGTCTTATTGCGATTAAGCTTGATGAAAAAGATGAGCTTTTATCAGCTTTGTTCGTAAAAGGTAAAGATAGTGTTATTCTAACCACTCAAGATGGTCAATCAATACGCTTTAGTCATGATGATGTGCGCGAAATGGGAAGAACCGCAGCTGGTGTCATTGGTATGAAGATTGATGATAAGGATTTTATTGTAGCAGCAGATACAATACCTGAAGGTATTCGTGGAGCGGAACTTCTCATTATGACCGCAAATGGATATGGTAAGAAAACAAAATTATCTGAATATAAAATACAGAAGCGTGGAGGTAGTGGTATAAAAACTGTGAAGGTAACCGAAAAAACTGGTAAGCTCATGGTTGCCCGTGTCGTCACTGATGAAAATGAAGAACTACTTGCTGTCTCTAAAGAGTCACAAGTAATACGTACTGAGATGGTGTCTATTCCAACACTTGGACGTGATACTCAGGGGGTGAGAATCATGAAGTTGCGAGATGGAGACAGTGTGGCATCTTTTAATCTTCTATAGAGTATCTAGCTCTATATGTGGAATACTTTACTACACGGAGAAGGTGGTACGTTGTATACTGGTATGGTATGTCATTTCTTACTCCTGATCATTTAGTAAAAGAATTATATTTGCGTGCTGGCGATAGGGTTGCTGATATTGGGTGTGGTACTGGTGTGTATACTATAGCACTTGCTTCTCAGGTTGGTTCTATGGGGCAAGTGTATGCAGTTGATATTCATCGTGAGGTATTACACACCCTTGCAGGTACTCTTGATAAACGGGGATTGCTTAATGTTGAAATGTTGTGGGCTGACATTGAACAATCTATACCAGTAGATGCATACAGTCTCGATGCTGTTGTTGTCTCTAATATACTTTTTCAGCTTCATGATGTAGATAAAGCTTTATCTATTATCGCAAAAATAATAAAACCAGAAGGTCAGCTTCTTGTGGTTGATTGGAAGGATTCTTTTTCTGGTATCGGTCCACACACTTCTCATGTGCTACAAGAAGAACAGACGATCGCTGTTGTTCAGGCTCATGGATTCCGGTTGCGTAAAAGACTTCCTGCAGGGGATTACCATTATGCTTTTATTGCAGTGAGTTCGTAGTGTTTTTTGTTTCTCCACTAGCAAGTCTACTTTACTCCCTATATACTAGAGAAATATGATACGTAATTTTTTGCTTGGTGCTGGAGTTTTGGCAACACTACTTTCTGTTCTTATTTTTTCTGGAAGGTTGCCTATTGGTAATACCGCTACAAAACCAAAAGGTGACGTTGTGATGTGGGGCACACTTCCTGATTCACAAGTAAATGCAGTGATTCAGCCATTTAATGCAAAAGCAGAAACCTACGCAGTGAGATATACCTACGTTCCAGAAGAGCGTTTTGAGCAAAAACTTCTCGAGGCGTTGGCTTCAGGTACTGGTCCTGATATGATATTTACTCCATATCAAATCATTCTTTCTCAATCAGCAAGAATATACCCATTTCCTGTTTCTAATTTGAGTGAAAAAGCTTATAAAGACACATTTGTAGATGGTGCATCTGTTTTATTTACTCCATATGGAGCCCTTGCATTTCCTATTTCGGTTGAGCCTCTTGTCCTTTTTTATAACAGAGCTATGTTATCTAAGCACGGCATCCCTAATCCTCCACAGTACTGGAATGATATTGCTGCAATGACCCCAGTCCTTACAGTTCGTGATAAAGGTCAGTTCCTTGAGTCTGCGGTGGCTCTCGGCTCTCCTACTGTTCCTCATACTAAAGATATTATTATGGCAATTGTCGCACAGCTCGGTCAGACTCCTGTTGTTTCATATTATACAGAATCAGGCACTCAACAGTTTTCTATTCAGATAAATGAACCAGCTGTAAAAGATAGTGCGATATATCCTTTGTCTACTGTTAGTCGTTACGTTACTCAGTTTGCTGACCCAGCACAGGCGACATTTACATGGAATGATTCTCTTGGAAGTGCTGATGATAGATTTGTTGCAGAGAAACTTGCTATGTATATTGGCTACTCAGGGGAGTACAATACACTCAAATCTCGTAACCCTCGTGGTGAGTTCGAGATGACTTATTTTCCACAAACAAAAGGATACAACACTTTTGTCACAGGGATGCGAATGTATGGTATTGCGACACTGCGTTCTACACGTAACATGACTACTGCACTTACTGTACAGGCTGAGTTTTCGGGAGGGGGTATTGCTCCTTCTCTTGCTCGTATTATAGGAGCACTTCCTGCTTTACGTTCATACGCGAGCACTCCAGAGCTTGATCCAGTTCTTTCACGGAGTATGCTCGTTGCTCGTGGTTGGTGGGATAATCATTATAAGGAATCATCGTCATATATTGGAGTAATGCTTTCAGATATTATTAATTATAGATATGGAGTAAGCGATGCGTCGAATATGCTTGTCTCTCGGCTTAAAGATCTTTATTATCAAACTCATTAATTTGTATGAAGCGTTTTTATTTTCTTGCTGTACTTTTTACCTTCCTCCTTACTTTTTTTTCATTTCATGGTGTAGATGCTCAAACAGCGCCGTCTATTTCTGGAGATGATGTATGTGGCGCTACGAGCGCTTGTCAGATTAGCGATTTGAAGAAAATAGTTACAGAGACTTTTAAGCTTCTTATTGCGTTGGGTCTCCCAGTCCTTGTTGTGTTTGTTATATATCGATTCGTTGTTGCGTGGTATCAAGTTGCGAATGGTAATGCTAATGCATATCATGAAGCCCTTAAGAAAGCAGGAAATGCTATCGTTGGTTTTTTTATTATCGTTGTTATTTTTGGTGGGGCGCTATATTTCCTCCTGTCATTTTTTGGTGTTAAAGAGGATCCGCTTAAGTTGCTTAAGGTAATGCTTACAGATGCTTTTATTCCTCATGCATATGCTGTGTCAGGACAATATCTTCCTAATACAACAAATATTACCAGTCTGTATGATTTTCTTCTTCAAGCGCTTCGTCTCATTATGCGGTTCTTTATATATCCAGCACTTATTGTAATGTGGGTTTGGACTGGATTTAATTTTGTATATGCACAAGGAAAACCAGAGTTACTCACAAAAGCTAAGAAGTTGCTTTTCTGGGCTTTTCTCTCTACGTTTATTGTTTTTATTACTCAAGGCTTTTTGATTGCTCTTCAAAATACAGTAAAGCAGATTGTGCCAAGTCAGTCTGGAGGTGCTATTCAAAACTCTCAAACCGTAACTGATCCAACAGCAAGTGTGACAACTCAAGGAACTCGGTCAGACGGAGCTTCTTACTGTGCTGGTAAAGCTATCGGCACACAGTGCTCTATCTCGTCAGCTGGGGTAACTGGTGGGTATGTTGCAGGAACTTGTTCAAGTAATGAGGATGGCGTCTTTGGGTGTTATGTTGCAACAACGGGGGATGTTTGTATTACAAGTGATGCTAATGGTGCTCAAGTGACAGGTACCATGAATGGTACAGGACAGTGTATCCCACAAGGTGCACGGTAGTGTGCTACGGGGTTACCCCCTTATCCTGTGCGTTGTTTATAACTCTGTTGTCTTTATCGACTCTTTTCTGATACACTTTGAGATATATATTATTGTATGAAATTTTTTTTTACCCTTGTTGCTGTTATCTTTGGTAGTGTGTACGGAGTTTCTTCGGTAGCTTTTGCTGCGTCTTCTATTACTAGTGGACTTACTGATTTATCTAGTCTCATAACCTATTTTACAAACACTGTAGTAAAGTCACTTGGTACACTCTTTATGGCAGGGGCTATGGTTGCTTTTCTTTTTGGACTCACTCGTTTTATTTGGGCATCTCGTGAAGGTAATGCTACAGAGATAGATAACGGTAAGAGGTTTATGATGTGGGGACTTGTCGGTCTTTTTGTTATGTTTTCTGTCTATGGAATTGTAAAGTTTGCTCAGAGTACTCTGCTTAATGGTTATGACAGTAGAACAATCACTATCCCAGATATCAATTTTGGAGGAGGTGGTAGCGGGGGGAATGCTGCATCTCCGTTAGATCCAAGTACTACTAACAACACTACAGGCGCTACTGTTGATACACCGTATGAGGCACCAGCTGATTGTACAGTAGATATGGGGTGCTAGTATTTGAACATAATTCTCTAGACTTCTATTGACATGTTTATGTTGTAGTAGTATAATAGCAGGTGACTTCTACAAAGTGTCTATAGTGAGTAATCGCTATCCTTTGTAGATAAACATTGTTCATTGAAAGGAAAGTTTTATGTTGTTTGGAACGGAGTTTCTTAACAAGTTCCGACTCAGTGAAAATAAATCAGATGAGATTGATATTTCTCATCTCACTGTCTTGAGTTCTGGAAAAAAAAGAGGTGATCAAACACCTCGTCATCTTCCTCCGTCTTATGGTGGAGGGCTCATTTACAATTCTGCTACAGGAGGTTCTATGAAAGATAATGCTGAATTCGACAAAAAAGCATTTATTTTTTACGCTGTAATGGCGGTGGTTGCAGGTGCTTGTTTGTACGGCACGATCAAGTTCATCAGTATTAAGATGGACGAGATGGAGATACCGCTGTCAGTGAGAAAAGCTGAGGCATCCCTTTCTGTCGCGAGATCTGAAAGAGCCATAAAAGAAGCTCGTGAGCTTCCGATTCAGTCGAGTCAGTCTGTGGAGGTGAGTAAGCCTGTCAATGACAGGGTGATTATCCCCACAAGAGCGTGTTCTAATCAAGAACAAAAAGAAGCTTTTTTTGCAAGTGGCGAAGTCCACACACTCCAAAGTGGAAAAAAGTATCACCTTAGTCGTGGTTGCGCGATGATTTCTCTTGCCGGTCCTGTTGAAGGGCTGGTGATAAGTCAGGGTCTATTCTACCACCCGGAGGGAAGTACCTCTACTGGTTTCTACGGATGTGGAAACTATGAAGGAGGTGTGAAGCATGGCACTCAGGAATGCATTCGCTACCTCAACAAACGTATCGGGCTACCGACACGTGTCACCGTCATCGGTCCAATTGGGTCGATCGATATCAACATGCAATGAAATGAAAGGAGAAATCAAATGAGTGCACCAGAAGCAAAAAAAGATGAGAAACCCAAAGATGGCGGTGATAAAAAAACCGCAACACAAAAGGTGTGGCACGCTTTCGGCGTGCTCATCGCTGCGGGTATTGGCATTGTCGCCATAGTGTATGTTGCAGGAGCCGGACTTCCGATTCTGGCAGATGCCCTCAACCTGATTTCGCAAGGGTTGTCGTATCTGAAAGAAGCTGTTGAGATCCTTTTGAGAAGGTTTGTCAGCCTGATGTTCGCTGTGTTGACAGCTATCCTGCCTGCGGTTGTTGTGGGGTACATACTCTATCTTGGCTATCAAAAAGCTAAAGGTGGCAAAAATGACCACCACTAACGCCAACAACATTGTGAGACAACACATACAAACCGCGATATCTATGCGTTATTAGTAGGAGAGGTTAGTACCTCTTCGCACATCGTCTTTATCGCGATGCGCGATAAAGGTACTGCCTCTCTTTTATTTTTTTGTATAACAATCACACATAGAGCTTAGTGATTACTTTTAAGTTTTCCACATTTTTTCTTGCAAAGTATTGCTTGCGCGCTATACTTAAGGGTATACATATAATTTATATATCATGAAAAAAACAATTACCCTTATTGCTATGCCGTTTCTTACTGTAGCATCAGCGCTTGCACAGACCGTGGCATCATCAGGACAAATTAACGGAACATCACTTCTTAACCTCATTGGTCTTGTGCAGACCATTGTGGCACGACTTGTTCCTCTCGCTATCGGTCTTGCAGTGCTTGCATTTTTCTGGTACCTCATTCAGTTTATTTGGAAAGGAAAAGAAGAAGCTGAAACAAAAAAGATATCTATCGCTGGTATGGGGTGGTCAATTGTTGCTATCTTTATCATGGTGTCTATCTGGGGACTTGTAGGCTTCCTTGGTTCTATGCTTGGTATCGGTGCAGGTGGTACTGCTCCTGTTCCTGGTATTCCTGTGCCATCTAACTAGCTAGTCTAGTATTCCATAGATATACGTATGAAAAAACAACTACTCTTTGCAAGTATTGCTATGATAAGTAGTTGTTTTTTTGTATTTGCGCAAGAGTCTCTTATAGGAGATGCTGATCCGTTCGAATCTGAAACTACCGCTATTGTCGAGGAGAGTTATCCTCTTAACAACATAGAAGACGTTTCTTCTACTGGAGATCCATATACTGTTTCTAATACTTCTTTTACTCCATCTGTTGGTATTAATACAACCATTGGAGGTGTTCCTATTTCTATTGGGGTTGGTGGATATAGTGGTTCTGGGGTTCTTGGTATTCTTGGATTATTACAAAAAATAGTTGAACGACTCGTTCCTCTCCTTATTGGTACTGCTATACTTGCGTTTTTCTGGTTCCTGATCCTCTTTATTTGGAAGGGTGCTGATAATCCTGATACAAGAAAAAAAATGACAGGAGGTATGATGTGGTCTATAGTTGCCATCTTTGTAATGGTATCTGTTTGGGGAATTATTTATTTTTTGGGAAATATTCTTGGTATTTCGCAGGGTGGTTCTATCGATGGTTTTAGACTTCCTGGTCAATAATTTATAAGTATTCTATGACACCAGGAGAACAAGTTTTAGAAAAAGTGATTGAGTTAGTTTTTTCACCTTTGTATAAACTCACTGTAGCTATTGCTTTCTTGTATTTTTTATACGGAGCATTTCGATTTATTACTGATTTGAATGATCCAAATAAAATGAATGAAGGTAAAAATCATCTTCTTTATGGAACTATAGGTCTTTTTATTATTTTTTCTGTTGGAGGGTTTCTTAAATTCTTTAATGATATCCTTGGAGGGTTGTTTACTTTTTAGTAAGATTACTAGGTATCGTACTAGATCTCAATAAGAATTGATTGAGTCTGAGTAAGTTTTCTCGTATTCTTTGTTGTATATGTATAAACAGTTGTTCTGTAACATCTCTCTATGATAGAATCGATAGATATGAATGAAACAAGTCAAGAACGCATGGAAAAAATAGTTTCTCTTTGTAAGCGTAGGGGGTTTATCTTTCCTTCGTCTGAGATTTATGGTGGGCTCTCCGGTGTGTATGACTATGGTCATTATGGCACTCTTCTTCTTGATAATATAAAAAATGCTTGGTGGCAATCTATTGTTCAAGAGCGTCTCGATGTTGTTGGGTTAGATAGTGCTATTTTTATGCATTCAACCACATGGAAAGCATCAGGTCATGTAGATGGTTTTGATGATCCGCAAGTAGACTGCCGTAAGTGTAAGTCACGTTTTAGGGCAGATCATATGCTTGAGGAGTTTGGTATCAATGCTGATAAGCAACCTCTTGAGTGGATAAACAACGAGTTAAACAAACTTCGTGATGAGAAGAAACTTGTATGTGCTAATTGTAAGAGTTCAGACCTCACCGAAGCGCGCAGGTTTTCTCTTATGGTGAAGTCTAACTTAGGTTCTCCAGTAGACACTCTCTCTGAAGAAAATGTAATGTATCTTCGTCCTGAAACTTGTGGGGGTATTTATTTAGAGTATAAAAATACTGTTGACTCACTTCATCCAAAAATGCCATTTGGTATTGCACAGATAGGTAAGGCGTTTCGTAACGAAATAGTAGCGAAGCAGTTCGTTTTTAGAACAAGAGAATTTGAACAAATGGAGATGCAATATTTCCACCACCCAAAGGATACAGTAAATATTTTTGAAGACTGGCATGCGTACAGATGGGCGTTTTATTTAGACTATGGTATCCCAGAGTCAAAACTTAATTGGCATAAGCATGACAAGCTCGCACACTATGCAAGTGATGCGTATGATATCGAGTACAACTATGCGATGCTCGGAGGGTTCAAGGAGCTTGAGGGTGTACATGCTCGTGGTGATTGGGATCTCTCACAGCATTCGAAGTTCTCTGGACAAGATCTTTCTTGGTTTGACGAAGAAACACGCGAACGGTATACCCCGCATATTGTTGAGACATCAGTTGGTGTTGCACGTACGGCCCTTGCATTTCTTGATAATGCATATACTGAAGAAAAGGTTGGTGATGATACTCGTGTGGTGCTTAAGCTCGACAAGAGACTCTCTCCTGTTAAGGTGGCAATCCTTCCTCTTTCTAAGAAAGAAGAGCTCGCTACTCCTGCGCTTACTCTTTGGAAAAAACTTTCTAAGAAGTGGATGATTGAGTATGACACATCTGGATCTATTGGTAAGCGGTATCGTCGTCAAGATGAAATCGGTACACCGTATTGTGTCACAGTAGATTTTGACACCCTTACTGATAATGCTGTTACTGTGCGTGATCGTGACACGATGACACAGGAACGTGTTGCTATCGATGGTCTTTTTGAGTATCTTCGCGTGAGACTCGAAAAATAAAGGCAGGTAGCTGTTGTTGATTCTATATCCCTTTTATGCTATAATCAAAAAATCATGTCAAAAGTACAAGACCATCTCATCATCATAAAAAACAAAGAAACAGGTGAGACATATCACACTACAAAAAATAGAAAGCAAGTAGAACGTAAAATCGAACTTAAGAAGTATTCAAAGAAGCTTCGTAAGCACGTAACTTTTAAAGAGTCAAAGAAGTAGTTTTAAAAAACAAAACAGCACAAAGTGCTGTTTTGTTTTTTTGGAAAAATAAGGTTAAATATGTTAGAATGATGCGACAGTTTCTTAAAAAAGGGCCTATAGTACAGTGGTAGTATGCCGGTCTCCAAAACCGTTGACCGAGGTTCGAATCCTCGTGGGCCCGCCAAGTCGTTTAGGTTCTGGTGCTCGATGAGCTTAGAAAGCTAAACTAAGATAGAAAACATAAAAACTACTCGTTTCGAGTAGTTTTTATGTTTTAAGTAAGAATTATTTCAGAATGGTGATATGGCCTAGAATAGGATTTTTATGATAAAGTATTGGTAGTATGGATAAAAGATTTTCCCTAGAAAGTATTATTTTTGGAACAAGGAGAACACTTAGACGATTTCCTTTACCAATTTTTATAGCTATTGTAGCTACAGTCGTTGCTCTTATTCTTTTTGATGACCAGAGTTCAGTTGCTTTATTAAAACTGTTATTTACTTTGATACTCATTTTCCCTGTTAGTGTTGGTGTAACTGCTCTAAGCGAACTATGTAGTAGTAAAATTAAATTCTTACTACTAGTGACGATAACTCTTTTTGCGTTTGCTTATTATTTCTTTATTGCAAGAAATTTCTTTGAGCATGATCAGGTTAAATATTATATTCAATATGCTCTTTGGGTTTTTACCTCGATAATTCTTGTAACATTTTTACCATTCGCTAAACAACAAGTAGTAAAGAGTTTAGATTTCTGGTTTTATAACCAAAGAATTATGTATGCGTTTTTGGCAACCTTTGTATACTCCGCTGTTTTGTTTATCGGTCTAACCATAGCGATGACCTCGTTTTCATTTTTGTTTGATGTTGAGATTGGAGTTAATCCATTTCATTTATGGATAGTTATTGTTGGAATTTTTTGCCCAATATTTTTCCTATCAAGATATCCTTCTATTCAAGATGATAGTCAAACCACTTATCCGAACGAGTTAAGGAAGTTCTCTTACTACATTTTAGCTCCACTAGTAGCTCTTTATTTTATTATTCTATATAGCTACACAGTTAAGATACTTATTTCTTGGGAATGGCCAAAAGGAATTATTTCTTATATGATTCTTGGTTTTTCAACTTTGGGGATTGTTACATATATAATCTTACACCCTTTGATAATTAAAGAGGAGAGGTTGCAAAAGATTGCTAAAATGTTTTTTATAGTTCTGCTACCACAAGTTATTATTTTGTTCTTGGCTGTTTTGATGAGGGTTGCTGACTACGGTATTACAGAAAATCGATATCTTCTTATTGTCTTTGGTTTTTGGTTGTCAGGAATTAGTTTTTATTTTTTGTTGAGTGGTAGAAAGAATATTAGCATTATACCTATATCTCTTTTTATTATCGTAGTCTTTATCTCTTTTGGTCCGTGGAGTATGTTTTCTATTTCAGAATATAGTCAAATTAACAGATTGGAAAGTATTCTTATAAAGAATGGCATGCTTGTTAATGGTAAGCCAGTTAAAGTTACTAATCTTAACCATGAAGACTCTAAGGAGATAGATAATATAATTATTTATCTAAAGCAGGGTAATGCCATAGAAAGAGTCCAGCCTTGGTTTACAGAAGATCTGAACAAACAAAAAATTACCAACCCTTTAAACGTCGACGCTCTAGAGATAGAGAAAGTCCCTGCTAGTTCTCTTGATATTAAGGTTGATACAGGGGGCTACTCTTTGCTTGATATACGAGGATATGATTATGTTGTAATAAAGGGTGGTTATGCTACGGATATAGTAATAGATACTATTAAGTACCGATTTGAATTTAATAGAAAAAATCTTAACTACTTAGTTTATAAAAATGGTAAGCAAATAGTAAATATCCCTAAAAAGGATTATTTTTCAAGTTTGGTAAAAAAATATGGAGGTAAAAGTATTATTCTTCCACAGGAAGAACTTAGTTTCGTGTATGAAAATAAAGATTTAAAAATAAAGGTTTATTTTGATCTTGTGTACGGCTCAATGTCTGAGATGTATGTAAATCAAATCGTTTTATTTTCAATAAAATAGAATTTATTGAACATATAATAAAATGCAAAAGGGTGGTAACTAAACATTTTAAAAACAACAATGTGTATAAAGTTTAAAGAATCTTATTTTATTTATAGTAAAAAGAAAAATTTCTTAGTTATCTAGCGCAAGGATTGTTTTTAAGAAGCTGTAAATGAAGGACTCTATCATAAATAAAATTTAATAAATAGACTCTTTTTGGTGTGAGTGTTAAAATAGGTATGTGTAGATCTTGTCTGTAGAGACTAATTATTTCTCTTGTATCTTATAACTACCAGTCCGACTGTTTATTGTTACAGTAAAGAAATCAGTGAAGTCGTTTGGGAGAGAGATAAAGCGATTAGTTATCAAGTTGTTTAACGATGATGGGTATTCCCCATATTTTACTTTATAGGCAAGTATCGCGCTGTCCATCATTTGGTTAAGTATGTCTTCTTGTAGTCCTTTTTCTACTATTTTTTTAATTGTTGAGCTGTCTGTTGTGTCGTAGATAGTTCGTAGTAGTTCTCGGGAAGCTCTATGTCCTTTAATGTTATTCACTACAAAATTAGTATACATGAGATAGACAGCTTGAGGTGCGTCTTCTTTTTTTGATGCTATTTCTAGGTAGCGCTCAGCCTCTTTGTAGTCTTTTGTAAAAAGAAAATACTGAGTTCCTAGATAGAAGGGGATTTTCCAGCTTGTTGGTATTTCTGTGATACCTAGGTCAGCTATACGCGCTATCTTATGAAGAGTTTCTATATTTTTATTTTGTGGAATTGTAAAAATAGCAAAAAGATATGGATATTCAAAACGGGGGTCAAGTGTTGAGATATTGGTGA
>JBDLTQ010000032.1:0-8468 GCA_039805745.1 Candidatus Parcubacteria bacterium
GCGGAGAGTATGAGATTCGAACTCATGAAGGTATTACTACCTTGCCTCGTTAGCAGTGAGGTGCCTTCGACCAGCTCAGCCAACTCTCCAATCTCAACCATTCTAGCACAGAGAATCACTTCTATACAATCACAGGAAAATAGAGATTGTTCACAAAAAATATCCTAGTGATACACTATTATATGTAGTAACACTATCAATTATCTATCTCTCGTATACTATGAAAGAATTCATTACATTTATTCGTGAAAAAGGAGTTCTCGGACTTGCTGTTGGTATTATTGTCGGTGGAGCTGTGACAAAAATGGTTAATAGCATTGTCGAAAACCTCATCAACCCTCTCGTCGGCGCAGTGACAGGAGCAGCAGGAAACTTAAATGCGCTTACATACACCATACCAGCAACTTCCGTTACTTTTACCTACGGAGCTTTTCTTTCAAGTCTTATTGACTTCACGGCAGTTCTTGCTGTTGTCTATTTTGTTTTTATAAAATCCCCAATCAATACTCTCGACAAAAAAGAAAACTAAATAAAAAGAGTAAAAAGAAAACCTCAGATCATACATGATCTGAGGTTTTTTATACTGTACAGTAATAAAATTACTTACGGCTTCCGTTTCGTTTTGAAAATCTTGAGCGAGCAGGTTTTGTCAATCTCATCTCCTGCCTCAAGACTGCTAATCGGCCTCGGCTTGCACGAGATACACTCTTCTTTTTCTGAGATATTGACATATGCGACATGTTGACACTTTTCTGGTTATGTACAAGTGTCGCACCAAATCGTGCACTATATGGCAACACAACAAAATGTCTCAAATTATGTCGCAGTATGTAGATATGCATACCCATCTGCACTTCAGCACATGATGGAAAATACTGCGCAAAAATCATACGTATACGAGATGTGAAATATCTCATTGAGACCCTCCTGCTATAAAGAACAAAATGAAAAGTACATACTACTATAAAAATGCAACAAAACAAAACACTGCCGTATCAGGCAGTGTTTTGATTCTCTGGTATGAGATACGAGGAGATGTAAGAACTAATCCATATCAGCCTCGATTTTACTCATAATAGCGATTACTTCATTAGGATATGTTGGAACAACGGTACCATTATAATAATAAAGCTTGTCGTATGTAGATTTACCAGCATAGTAACGAGCAGTATTTTTATTTGCACCACCTAAATTTCTCCCGAGAGCTTCAATAGCTTCTTCATAACTATGGAAATTATGAAGCTTACACGACCCCCAACCGAACACATTATAACTACATGCATTTTTCCCACCTGATGATTCACGAACGGCAATAGCAGGAAGAAGACGCCAATCGAGACCATACTTCTCAGCAACAAGAATAAATGTCATACCTGTTCCACGAAGAGGCATAGATCGTTCTTTAAAATAAGTATTGATCGCATCTGCGCGTTCTTGACGAATATCTTCAACTGAAACGACTTCCTTTGTTACAGGAGATGCTTCAAGTGAACCCATATGAGAAGTGACTGATATGCTTGGTATAGCCATAAATGGTACGAATGCAAGCACTTGAGTCATCTTGTATATATTTTTGATCATAGTATTGCAGTTACGCTCTGCTAACGGTTCAATTACTGGAATTTTTGTTTTTAGTGAAAAATAAAACACCTGAATGAGGATGTTGTTGACTTAATCACTTTATTATTGTGTAATCACATTCTAGCATACTGGAATACAAAAGTCAAGTATTACAACACAAAAAATAGAATATTGTCAAGAAAATATTCTATAAAAGCATTGTAAAATAAAGCAAATTTGCAAAAAGACAAAATATATGGTATTATTCCCCTACTATGTTTTTTGATGGGTATTATAGTACAGCACACTCTGTAAAGCCTGTGGACTCACTGTAATAGTCTCAAAGAATTAGTATATACTTGGCCTTATCGTCTAACGGTTAGGACACATCCCTCTCACGGATGAAATCGGGGTTCGATTCCCCGTAAGGTCACCAACGAAGATTTATCTTCATCAAATTCCTTTTCTAGCTTGTAAATAGTAGCTAACTCAGAGTTTCCAAATCCATCAGTTTCAAATGGTATTTTTTCTTTAAAGATTAATTTTTGGAAACTGTTTACAAGTTCTGGTTCACTCTTAATCAGCTTCCAGATGGTAGAAGCATTTCTGATGAAGTTAAAGCAGTATTCCAGCGCTTCATCCATATCAAATTCTTCCACCCTGTTCTCATGGATACGGGATTCTTTTTCTGATATCTCTCTGTTTAATCTGTTCTTTCTCTCTAAGAATTCTGCATCTGTATAAATACCTCTTTCATAACAATCAAAAACATTTTCAATCCTCTTAACTACCTCTTTTATCTCAAGCCTAAGCTTGTCATTTTCCTCATTAAAAGCAGTGTAGTTACTTTTCCATATATCCATAATCACAGCTTTAAAGAGTGCTAGGTATTCTTCCTTTGGTACTATCTTATCTAGGTGTTCCACAAACAACTTTTCAAAGTCCTCTTTAGTGATAAATCTAGCTTGTGGGCATGTTTGCTTATGGTGATGGTAGTACGAATACTTTCTTTGCTTGTTACCTGTTGAGGTGCTTCCTGTGATGGGTTGCTTACAGTGTGAACACATAACAACACTCCTTAGAGGAAAGAGTGGGTTCTTGGCATTATGGGGTCTTCTACGTGATTCTGTTTTGTAGTCTGGCTGACATTCATTAAATAGCTGTTTAGATACTAGTGGGGTATATTTGCCCTCATATTCAAAACCAAGTCCTTTCATTACTCCGCAGTAGAGCTTATTCTTTAAAATCTTCTCTATCTGTTGAGCTGTAGCCTTGTTGCCTTGTCTACTCTTAAAACCTTTTGCATTGATATAGTCTGCAAGAGACTGGTAGGTATACTTACCTTTTGAGTATTCTTCAAAGCACATAACTATGAATGGAGAAATTACACCGTCAGGAGTGATGTTATCTTTTGGATTCAATCTTTCATACCCAAGAGGACATTGCCATACCCATACACCTTGTTTCAATCTTTCAGCCATTCCATTTCTTGACCTCTCTGTTCTTACATTGTTATCAAATTCTGCAAAAACAGAGATTATACCCTCCATCATTTTGCCTGTTGTTGTATCATTGATTGGTTCAGTGACAGAGCGTAGTGAAGTACCATACTTCTTAAGCATGGTGGTTGTGATAGCGTGATCATTTTGATTGCGCGCAAATCTGTCTATCTTGTAAACAATGAAGTAATCAATCTTACTTTTCTTACTACAACATAATGCTAATACTTTTTGAAACTCTGTTCTGTTTGCTGTTTTTGCAGATTCACCTTTCTCAATGAAGATGTGATCTTTATCTACAAAAATATCATGCTTAAGTGCGTACTCTTTACACAACCTTTCTTGTGATTCAAGACTTGTTCCATCTATCTGTTCTAGAGAGGATACACGACAATAGATAACACCTTTCTTTTGCAGTGAGTTATTCATAGTTAGTAATTCTGCTCTCTTTATCATCCTTTTGCAACAACCCATGGTGAAAATTTGGAAACTTCTTATTTTGCCATGTTTTAAATGCTATGTTACCAAGTTCATACAAAGCATCTCGTACTTCTGTGAGTTCTTCATCTGAAAGACCATTTAATGAGGGGTCTACTTTCCTACACTGTTCAAGACTCATCATAGGAAGTATTTTAAATAAGGAACTACATCGACAAATGAATCTCTCTTATCTACTTGAAAAGCAAGATATTGAATCCTATTATCGCTAACATCTTTATAGATCTTATTCTGCTTAAGAAACTCTTTTGGAATTTCATTAAGAATCTTACGAGCATCATGTTCACGTTTTATCTCTACAGGCTTAATGAGTCCTCGACTAGAAAAGTACCGCTTCTTGCCATCAAGTCGTTCATCTTGAAAACCTTTACCCATATACTTACAGACATACGCACCAGCATTGCTCACGTTATCAATATTCCTGATATGTGTAATACCATGCTTCCATATATCACGAAGATCATCACCCCATATATACTCCAAGTTAAAGAATATTATGTGAAAGTGTACTGCTCCACGCTGTTGAAATTCAGTTACTACAACATACTTTAAGAAAGACTCTTTGCCACTTTCAGAATAGTTTAGTCTTTTAATGAAAAGTGAAAACAGTAAGTTTACTTCTTTTATATCATGTAGATTATCTGCAAATGTGAGCGTGACAAACTTCGGTGTGTATGGAGTTCCGTTCACTCTTTTCCATTTCCATGCATTAGCATTCACAAGTCTTCGTAACTTAGACCTAGCACGAGCCATGCTTTTCTCTCTTGATCTTCTTTTCTGCTCTTTTGTTTTTTCATCAACAACTTCAATTCTAGAACGCACCCTATTAGGAGATTGTGGAACAATGTAGTTATACGAAAGCTTCCTATCGATGTAGAGATAGACTTCAAGAGTTGATCCTGATACTAGAATTTTAGTATCAGTAAGTTTCATTCTCTTTCGCATTATGTGTGACTATAATCAAGGCAAACAATGCAAATACGCGCTACGTCACGCCCGTTCGGGCATGACGGCGCAGGCGCTTCGCGGGGATCCCGTATCACGCCACTTTTCTCCTCGTCAAACTCACTTCGTAAACTTCGCTCGAGTTTGACAAGGGAAAAGCTGTCATGAGAATACACTGGGTATATCCCCTTCGGGGAAAGAATGTTACCACCGGCAGATAAGAGTGGTGGAATACTATTCAGTGAGCAATCGGCGTGCATTACCTTTTCGACCGATATGATGTGTTGTAGATTGATAAACATAAAATCACCATTAAAGGTGATCTAAATGTATAATTATTGCGTTACAGTAACTTACCCGTAAGATTTAGAGAATTTCAGGATTTACTTGTAAATAGCCACTTATTCCAGTTTTTATGATAAGAAATTCACTTATTTTTGCTTGTTCACTAACCTTTTTATTTATATCTAAAGAAGCACGATGAAGTGATCTCCAATCCATCTTTTCTTTTGAAAATTTATTCTCAAGTATTTCTGAATAGTACGATTTTGCCCCTAATCCTTCTTTGTTATCAAAAATATACTCAAGTACATAGTGAGCATTTGGGTAGTCATTTTTCATTTTTATTCTAACCACCTTATCTCCAATTTTTAGAATACTATCATCGTAATCAAATGATATTTCTGCTTTCGTTGGCACAGAAGATGGTAATTCTGGTTTGTTTAATTCATCTAGTAGGGCAAGGTGAACTCTTCTTAGTTCTGGTTCATATCTCCCTCTTCCTTCAAACCACTTCTGATATTCTTTTAAATCGCTCTTGCTCCATGCGTTAAGATTAAGAGCGTAATCGAAACCTCTCATAAGAATAACAACTACTGAATCTTGTTTATCATCAGTCTCTGGAGTTGTTTTATAATCTTCAATAGGTAAATAGACTCTAACATGTATACCTACTTGCATTGCGTAAAGGTTAAAGCGTTCCAATTTACTAACTTTTGCAGAATTTGTTTCTAGCTCTTCTTCTGTATACCGTCTGTAATCTCCCCATATTTCATACATAGCTTTAGCATATACTTTCTGACTGTTATCAATAAAAGCTTTTAAAGTCTCGTTCTTATATATGTAATCAAAATATTGATGCAGGTTTAAATAGAACTCCTTATCTGAAGTGCTTTGAATTACGATATCGTATCGCTTGTTGAGTCCTGAAATTAGTGCCTCCATTTTTCTATACTGCCCTTATTTAATGGAAAAATCAATATTTTACATAGACTGTAAGGATCTTTTGCGTTATTATATAGAAACAACTGAATACAAGTAGCCTAAACCAGTAGCAGTACTGGCATGGTGAAAAGCCCGTTCAAGATAAAAAACCCATCATGTGGGATTTGTCTTGAACGGCCGTACCTGGAAACGGGTATGGAGGGCGTAAGCTCTCACTCACGTGGTGGGCTTTTTGTATTTCAGTTGTTTATTTTATGCCACTAATACAATCAACCCCTCAAGCATTATTACTAGCAAGTGAACTTAAAGCACTTGGTGTTGAACTGGAACTTGAGTATTGGGATGGACATAAACATATCGATATTTTCATACCAAAAGCAAAGATTGCTCTTGAGATAGATGGGGCACAACATTACCTTAACGCATCACAAATAGATGCAGATTTTCATAGGGATTACTTCTCAAGTAAGGAAGATATTTTTGTAAAGCATATACCAAACACTCTAGTGGAAACACATGCAAAAGAGATTGCAGAAGCTATAGCAAAAGTGATTTCTAGTGGTCGCTAAGATTTTATTTTCTATATTAAAAAACACATAGCATAAGCCGATAGATTTTTTTAGAGGTAATGTACATGTGGATAACCATAAAAAGGACATACTTTTAGCAAACATTGAGGCTCACCGTTTTGTGGTTACTAATAATAAATACTTGTTATATAAGTGTTTATAGTAAGGCACCACTCTTGACGTCAAGAGTAAGTATTGACATTGACATAATAAGAAAAAATAGTTGCTTTTAATAACTAGTACTATACACTGACTAATGAGGTAAATTAAAAGAGACACCCGGCAAGGCATCTCTTTTAAAAAGGAACGATAATATAAAAATTCAACACTTTTATCGTATCATGCCTGTTACCTCAATTACAAGGCACAACTAAACCACGATACGCATATGTCAAAAGCAAAAACCTTCCCTTTGGGAAGAAATTCTAAAAATGGACAATTTATTCCTGTAAAGGAAGCAGAACGAAGACCGAACACAACCACTGTCGAAAGAATCCCTAAAGCTGGAAATGGTGATACTAAAAAATAATATGATTGATCAAGAAGAAAACAAAAGGAAATATCTTGAATTTATCCAAAATGCAATAAGTAGAATGTCTAGTAATCTTTTTTACCTAAAAGGATGGACAATTACTCTGATAGCCGGTCTATATGCTTAGGAGCAAAAGACTCTGATGCTAACCTAATCTATCTTGCAATCTTCCCAATAGGAATTTTTTGGATTTTAGATGGATACTTTCTTTCACAAGAAAGATGTTACCGGGCGTTGTACAACCATGCAAGACTGTTAAAAAATGAGGATGTTGATTTTTCAATGGATGCAAGTAAATACGGAGAGATTTCTCACAATACTTGGATATCATCAATATTTTCAATAACTTTGGTTTCGTTTTATGGACTGTTAATATTATCGCTTTTTGTGGTAATGTTCTTTATTAAAAATAATATTTGTATTTATATTTTCTAGTTATGGCAAAAAGACAAGTTTTCTATAGTTTCCATTATAATAATGATTCTTGGCGTGTTGCCAAAATTCGTAACATCGGCACTCTCGAAGGAAATAAACCTGCTCCGGACAATGACTGGGAGACAGTTAAAAAGGGTGGCGATCAAGCAATAGAAAAATGGATTAACGATCAAATGAGTTATAGGTCTTGCATGGTACTATTGATTGGGAGCGAAACAGCTGGTAGAAAATGGATAAAATATGAGATTAAAAAAGCCTGGTCGAAAGGTATGGGTATTGTCGGTATCTACGTACACAATATTAAAGATCATAAACAAGAGCAATCTAAAAAGGTAAAAACCCGTTTGATGATTTCAACTTAGAAGGCACCTCTACGTCAAACATTATTAAGACATACGACCCTCCTTATTCTCAAAGCGAAAATGTCTATAATTATATTGCAGATAATATAGAAAAATGGACAAATGAAGCTGTGGCAATTAGGCAAAAATACTAGGCAAGCTCTTTCATAAAAGAGCCTATTGTTACAAGATCTTCTACTAAAAGTTTCCAATTCTTTAGCCCTAGGGTCACCATCAACAGGTATCACGAGAAGGATACATAAAGTGGTATACTCTAAATAATATGAACAGAAAAATTACTTTTAGTATTTTAGTTATTTTTATTTTGTTAATTATTCATGCTACTTATTTGTCATACCTAGAACGTAAAAATATTACTTTTAAGAAATGTTTAGACGTACTTCCAAATGAAAACCTTATAGAGGTTGCAAGATTTAAGGTAAACGTAGAAATTTGCAAAAAACAAAGTTAAATTACTTTAATTTCGTTTGTGGTGAATTAGATAAGGTAACAAATAGGGCGTTAGAGATAATTGATAGGAAGAAGAAACCCAGACCAAATAAGAAGACTAGCGAGCCAGCTTTAATATATTTAACCAAATCTATAAAATCTTCTTCTTTGTATGAGTTTTTAATTTCTCTGTTAAAGTTTTCTTGTGAATCTAATATATCTACAAGCTCTTTAAGTTTATCGTTAGGAATTTTTTGAGAAAATGACAAAAAATCAACACTACCTGAACTAAGAAAATAGAGTAGAAGTTTTCCATAGTGACTTCTTTCTGCGTTGATTAACTTTAAAAAAGAATAAATAAATAAACCAAGAGCAGAAATAAAACAAGCCAGTGATAGTAACCAGAAGATAATAT
>JBDLTQ010000033.1:0-5287 GCA_039805745.1 Candidatus Parcubacteria bacterium
TATGTGAATATTGTTCATTCAGGAGGTACTCTCATGTATAACGTTGTGTTTCAGACAAAGGTTGGCACGTCTCAAGGTGCAGTTACTTGGTCTACTTTCAAAGACCAAAAATCTTTTGACAATTGGTATAATCAGAAGATGAAAGATTGGTATGAAGTGTTGACCCAAGGAGTAACCAAGGAGCGCGCCATTGAGCTATGCTCTACTCCACAAGCAAAGTTGGTGGCGGTAATCTCTCAACTGCGAGAACTCGACCAAGAACTTCGTCTTCAGCAATAACCGCCAAGCAAGAAATTGCTTCGGCGGTTTCTGTTTTTTTATATACCCGCCAGATTTTCATATTTTTCCAATCAAATGAAGGAAATCAATAAAAAGAAGAATAAAACTTTCTAATAAAAGACATTTTTAGTATATTAAATACAAGCTAAATAGGTATACACTTGTGTCACCACTTTTCATAGTATACTCTTAGTAGTATATGCTTACGGTACATAATCTTACAAAATATTTTGGCGAAACAAAAGCAGTTGATGCTGTTAATTTTACAGTACAAGAAGGTGAAATTTTTTCACTCATAGGCCCTAACAGCTCCGGTAAGACGACTATCATAAAAACTATTCTTGGTTTATTACAGCCAACAACTGGAACAATAACAGTAAACGGTTATGATGTACTAACATCACCAGAAAAAGCAAAATCAGTTATCGGATACATCCCCGACGAACCTTCGGTCTGGCAATATATGACCGGTGAAGAATTTTTAAAGTTTACGCAAGCATTATTCTCTTCTAGTAAAAAAATACACAACTCTACACTTTCTTCCCTACTCTCCATTTTTTCACTACAAGGAATAGAGCAAAAAACATTTGAAGAATATTCTCGTGGCAATAAGCAAAAGTTTAGCATTATAGCTGCTTTATCTCATACACCAAGACTACTTCTTGTGGATGAACCAATAGTTGGTCTCGACCCAACTGGTGCTGAAATAGCTAAGCAATTATTTATTGACCACGCAAAAAAACATAATGGTGCTATTCTCTTGGTTACTCATACACTATCTGTAGCAGAACAGATTTCAGATCGTATAGGTTTTCTTAAAAATGGTTCACTTGTAGCTGTTGGAACATTAGAAGATTTGAGAAAAAAAGCAGGACTTAATACAGAAGCTTCTCTCGAAGATGTTTATAAAAAACTAGCTCAATAGTTTTATATGTCTATATTCTCTCTCTTTTTTAAGTTTGAAATAGCGACATTAGGTAACTATTTAAAAACAAGAACATCTGCAAAGATGATAACCTTGTTATTATTTCTTCTAGTGTTTCTTTTTGTTGGCGTGGGTATTTATTTCTTTTTCCTATCTGGACTTAGGTACATCGAAGCGAGTGTAACAGATGACATACGACACTCTGTAAATCTTTTTATTTATGAACTTTTCTTGCTTATTCTTTCAGGTGTTATTTTTTTAAGCTCTCTTATTTCTGGAGTACTACATTTATTTAAAGGTAAAAACGATACTTGGATTCTTGCTTCACCAACATACTCACTACTGCCTAAAATAGTTTTTGTAAGAACAATACTGCGTTCTGCTATACCAAGTATTATTGTGTTTCTCCCTGCTCTGCTTGCCTTTAATAAAGTCTATACCGTGTCACACTACAGTATTCTATTTATTGGTTGTTCTTTATTATTTTTCTTACTAACAATATGCTCCATAACACTCTCTTTACTGCTCCTTACTATTTTTGGATACTACAAACTCGTACAAAAGTTGCGACCATCTCTATTTTCTTTTAAGAATAGTATTATAGTGCTCTTTATTGCCACTCTTGGGTTAGTTTATGCTGTATGGAATAATAACAAAAGCCTTGACTTCGTAGCTCTATTTAAAGCTGAGGAGACTGTTGAAACTATTCAAATGAGTACAATTGCAACTCATTTCCAGTTACTCCCAACTCACCCATTTGCAATGCAACTGATCTATTGGCAAAACAAAGAGATTGCTCCTGCCTCCCTTTATTTTTTATTAATGGCAGTTATTACAATCATATCTGTTCTGTTTTGGTGGAAAATTTCCCCAGTGTTTTATCCTATGTGGCAAAAATTCCAAGAAGGAGGAACTAACTCTACATGGTTTTTATCCAAAAAAATGAAGTACACTTTTACAGGAAATCTCTCTCAGGTGCTCTTTAAAAAAGAAATGTTACTTTTTACAAGGAACAGCAGAGGTATTCTCTGGTCTTGTTTCTTTTTTTCTATTTGGTTATTACAAATTGGAACAAATAATATTCTTAACAAGAATATTAGCAGACATCAGTTAGATATTACTGAAAAATTTGCAATACTTCAGTCACTTCAATATATTATTGCATTATATTTTATAAGTTCATTTGCTTTACGTTTTGTTTTCCCCTCTTTTAGTATTGAGAAAAAAACATCATGGATACTTTTAAGTGCACCAATCAATTTTAGAAAAATTTTTTTTGGTAAATATATATTCTTTATAACACTTTTTACCACACTTGGTCTTGTCATGAGCTATATAACAATGACTGTTCTCGGTCTTTCTATCGCGAATACATTATACTCAACACTACTTCTTACCTCGGTAAGTATAGCTATTATTACCTTTGCTCTTATACTCGGAGCTTTTTTCCCAAATACAGAAACAGATGATCCAGAAATAATTGCAACCAGCATGACTGGGTTATTTTTTACAGCAATATCTCTCACATATGGAGGAATAAGTGGTTGGGTATTATACACAACACTAATAAAAAATTCTCAGACACTCCTTGTCAGTTTTGTTATCTTTACTTTAGGTCTCACAATAAGCATGCTATATATCACACCAAAATATATAAAAATACTTTATTCTAAATAAAGATAATATGAAACATATTACTATTATGTCAAATAATATTGACTCCAAAAAATAAGAGGTATACACTGAGAGGTGTGTAAAGTTATCTTGTGCTTTTTATAAGGTTTAGGATTAAATTTTATAAAGTATACAGTGTAACGTGTTAAAAAATAAATAAAATATTTTCCTAAATTTGGTTAATTTTATTAGCTTTTAACAAAAACTCCATGAAATACTCATGCTTATCTACGGCACGCAACGAGATGCGTTTCGCTCTTTTTGTTGCCATCTTTTTTGTAAGTTTATTTACTTTTTCATCAACATACTTACTGCACGCACTAGAAGAAACCGTGCACTCACAGGAAGAACTTAGCACTTCTTCAGAAAATACAGAATCTCCCCCTTCTACCCCGACAATACTAGAACAACTATCTGCTTCACCTGAGGAGCAGGTGTACTTTTCAACTACATTTGAACAATCAACAACATCACCACCAACAGCAATAGAACCATCAGCAAGTTCAACAGAAGAAACATCGACCGTACTCCCCTCTTCTCAAGATGAGGAAGGAAGTAGCGACGCAACTACAAGTGAAACTGCAGAGAGTTCTTCTGTTATAGATTCTTCTACTATATCTCAAACAGGGTCTAGTCTAATATCACCACTAACACCAGAAATAACAACTGATAAACCTGACTATCATCCTGGTGAGACAGCTTCTATATTTGGAAAGTTTTTTCAAGCCTTTAAAAATTTACGTTTAGTTTTTCTTGGTAGTTCAGAATTACATGGTGTGTATAGTGTCTCAGAAGAGACTGTTTCAACTGATGAGACAGGGTCTTTTACACTGCAACACGTTCTCGACAGTATGTATGTTCCCGTATACAACCTTTTTGCCTATAACGAAAGTAATGAGGTTGTAGCACAGACCACCTTTACTGATGCGGCTGGAACTAGTTTTGATCAATGCTCGACAGGTAATCCATCTACAGGAGCATGTACTTGGATTGGTTCTATCCTAAATGGTGCAAACTCTTATTACTTTGAAGGACAGACAGTGTCCCAGCGTCTATTGTTTACTGATACAAAAATACCAGATGGCGTACATACTATCTCCTTTACGTATGATTATACAAAAGGTGGCATTCATGCCTATGATTTTATTACTACAGTTAATCCAAAAATTGGAATAATACAAGGCGGTCCAGCATTAACAATGAATCCTTGTGCAAATCTTAGTAATGCTGATGAGATAGAATGTAATATATTAAATCCGACAAGTAACACCCCTATTTTAGTAACTATCCCTAATGACACATTTGACAGTAAAGACAGTACTCCGTTGCTAGGGACAGGAACATCACAATCAACAAAAGAACAAAACTTTGAAATTGCTAACGGGGGTTTAGGTTCTAGAAAAATAACAGTATACACATCTAATCCGAATGCTTTTACATCACCAACAATAACTCTCACCCACTCATCTATTGGTGCTGATTCCGATACTGGTGATAGTAATGTACTGCTCACTATTACTTTTAATTCGACTGGTTGTAACACAGGAAGTGGTTGTGATTATCTTCTTTATTTTGGTGGACATCTTGCAAAATCTGGATCTGATCAAACAACTAACAGCAACTGGGGATCAGCGCTTGGTTCATCTAATATAAGTGGTGGGCCATATCACATTAAAAGTGTGAAATTTGATGGTGGCGGAGGAAGTCTTGATAACCAAATACAGGGTGCAAATATTCTCCTTCCATTACCACTACTTACTCTTCTAAAAACAGTAGTAAATGATGGTGGAGGCACAGCAACAACAGATGATTTTCAAGCAAAAATAGATGCAACAAATGTTGCTTGGGGAATTCCTACCCCTCTTACTGCAGGCATCCACACAGCATCTGAGGTTGGCACTACTACATATTCCTCATCTCCTTGGGGTGGTGACTGTGCAAGCGACGGTAGTATTACACTTGCAAATGGAGAAGATAAAGTGTGTACAATTACTAACACCTATATTCCAGAAAAAGCACGGCTCACCCTTATAAAAGAAGTCATCAATAATAATGGAGGGACAGCACTTGCTACAGAGTGGACACTATCTGCATCTGGAGCAACACCTTTTTCAGGAATAACAGGAACAGCTTCAGTAACAAATAAAGAAGTTGATTCTGGGGTATACTCTTTATCAGAATCTGGGGGTCCTCTTGGTTATACCGCTTCTAATTACAGCTGTATTAAAAATCAAAGCCCAACACCTGTACTAGGTAACTCTATTATTCTTAACACAGGAGATGTGGCAACTTGCACCATCACAAACGATGACCAACAAGCATATATCATTGTTGATAAAACAGTGATTAATGACAATGGAGGGACAAAGACTGCAAATGATTTTGCTCTTACCGTCAATGGATCACCGG
>JBDLTQ010000034.1:0-10269 GCA_039805745.1 Candidatus Parcubacteria bacterium
TCCTACTACCACTATTGCAGAATCTCTCACTACTCGTCTTACTTCCGGTCTCTCTGTTGTCAAGGAGTATGTTGCTGTGAAGATGAGTGCTGTGGTGGGGTATTTTGATACGGTGTTTGCCAGAGAGGTGTATGCAGATAAACTCTGTGTGAAGAAATCAGATGGAGGTATTGTTTGTCTTACAGGAGATGAGGTTGAGAGTGTCTTTAACGCAACACAGATACCTCTCCTTGATCCTTCTTCTTCAGGTGGGACAGTTCTCGGAACATCATCATCAACAGAAGCTGTACCTCTCCTTATTCCACAAGAAGAAAATAGTGCTACAACTACTATACCTACTGAGGAGGTGGAGACATCAGCCACAACCACCACTGAAAGTAGTATTGCTACAGACTCTCCACTTCCTGCTACTGAAACAGTGGTAGAGGACGCCGTGCCTACAGTAGACAGTGTTGACACAGTACCAGATACGGACATATCGATAGATGCATCGTCATCGCCTTCATTATAAAGTATAGAGATGTTATTATAGTACTAACTCATATGCATAGAATATATACATGGTATAGATATAGTGTAGGCGCTCTGGTTGTGTTTGGCTGTGCTTTTACATTAGGGGGAGGAACCCTCTTTGCTGAGACAGTTTCTGGAAATGGATATATTGTAGAACAAACAATAGCTCCATTGCAGGGGAGTGTGTCTGGTAATGGTTACACTGTTACGCAAGGAGCGCAAACAGTAGGTGGAGTCTTTTCTGGAGGAGGGAGTGTAGTGTATTCTCTGCTAGGTATTGGTACATCTACGTCGTATGTTACGAGTACTACGACACCCCCATCTATTACTACTACATCATTCACGACTCGTGGTGGATATTATATTCTTCCACAGACTGTGAGTACTGACAGTGCGCAGATACCACGTGAAGCGACGGGTACACCTGTAAGAGACACTACAATACTTACTAATAATGGCAGTAGTTGTAAGACTCGTATTACGTTTAGTGGACCAATAGATATTCGTTTGAATAATAATAAGAATGATGTGATGAAGCTTGAGACATTTCTTAATGTCTATGAAGGAGAAAAACTTCCTGTTAATGGAGTGTATGAAAAACATGACATCGATGCAGTGAAGCGTTGGCAGATAAAGTACCGAACATTTGTGCTTGACCCTATGCATATTAGATATCCGACAGGTACTGTCTATACGCTAAGTCAGAGACAGATAGAACGTCAGACAACATCGTCTTGTGGTGAACCTATTATTGTGACCGCTTGTCCATTTTTCCGATCAAATGTACGATACGGTGACAAAGGAGAGGAGGTGAAGAAGGTTCAGCAGTTCCTAAATGTTGTTGAAGGAGAAAAGTTGCCATTAAGTGGAGTCTTTGGACCACTCACAAGAGAGGCTGTGAAGCGTTTTCAAAAATCTCGTCGTGTGTATGTAGTAACATTTATCCCCGTTACGATTGCTACAGGGAATTGGTATACTACAACGAGATTAAAAGCTAATGAGACCATTGGATGTGATATACTTAAATAAATTTTTTGTATGAAATTATTTTTATCTACATTACGACGCTATATAGAAAAATTGCCAGCACCATTTAAACGTCTTCTCAAAAAAATAGGAGTGTATGAAGAGCTTGTCGTAGATGAAGTGTCTATGCTCATGGATGATGAGACACTTCTGATACGCCAAAAAATAGAAGGAAGAAAGAAAAAACAAAAGAAACTAAAGCGTATATTCTGGGGACTGGTGAGTCTCGTGGTTATTCTCGGTATATGGGGTATGTATTCTCAGTACAAGTTACAAAAGTTATCAGAAGAGGAGCAGATATTTTCACTATCACCTGATAAACAGCCAAAGACAGGAGAAGAAGTTGTAAAGGCTCTTTCTCGTCATATTATCGTACCGCAGGGCATGCCCCAGATAGCGCTTGTGCAAGATGCTAGTAGACTAAGAGAGACGCAAGCTTTTTTCAAAGATGTAGAGAATGGAGATATCGTTGTAGTGTATGATACAGCTATTTACCTCTATCGTCCATCACAAGATATTGTTGTTAATGCGGGAGATATTTCTGGTATCGGTCAAGTGAATCCATAAGAAATAGAAAACCACACTCTCTATCATTTTTAGTATTCTAATTCTAAGAGAATTCGATAGAGATTGCGAGCTTTTTATTCTATTTTGGTATGGAAATATTTAAAGAGTGCTTTCAGCTTCTTTAATTCTTTTTCGTAGTTCTGATGAAGAGTAGTTGTGGTTACGAGAATTAAAAACAACTTCTATAGGAAGATCATGTCCAGTAAATGGTTCACCTTTCCAGTCAGCACCTATAATACGAACATCAATATGGTGTGGATTATCTTGAAGCAGTGCATAGAGATCCGCTTCAGTATCATAGGTAATAACTTTATCAACATACTTCACTGATTCTAGCTGAATACGTCGCTCCTCTAGGGTTTGTACTGGTTTATTTTTTGTTGGTCTATCGAGCGTTGGGTCTGTATGTAATCCTACGATGAGATAATCACAGTGTTCCTTACATTCTTTAAACATAAGCATGTGTCCAGCATGACAGAGGTCAAATGCTCCACATGTAAAGCCAATTTTCATATAGTTACAATAGTAACACATCATATACTGTTTGCAATTTGCTATACTATACGATAAGTATGGAAGAAACAGTAGATATCGATAAAGAAATATGCGAACTCGAAGCACGTATGAATGAAGTGACTTTTTGGAATGATAAAGAAAAAGCTCAAGCTACGATCAAGAGAATAAAAGAGCTTAAAGATAAAAAAGAAGGCGTCACAGCGCTCGACAAAGGGGGTGCGGTGCTCACTATTTTGGCAGGTGCAGGAGGAGATGATAGCGAAGATTTTGCAAGAATGCTTCTTGAAATGTATGTCACATATTGTACACAAAAAGGATTCACTTACACAGTGCTTCATGATAACAAAAATGATCATGGTGGTTATAGAAATATTACTATTGAACTTGATGGTAGATCTGTGTATGGCACGCTCAAGCACGAGTCCGGTGTGCATCGTCTAGTACGCATCTCACCCTTTAATGCACAAGCTAAACGTCACACCTCTTTTGCTCTTGTAGAAGTGCTTCCCATTATTCCAGTCGCTGAGCGTAGACCTCTTGATATGGATGAAATTCGCATCGAGACGTCAAAAGCAAGTGGCCCTGGTGGACAGAATGTGAATAAACGTGAGACTGCAGTGCGAGTGGTGCATCTCCCAACAAACATTGCGGTACATGTAGCGACTGAGCGATCACAAGAACAAAATAGACAAAAAGCATTAGATATTTTACAGGCAAAACTTTTTACACTAGAAGAAGAAAAACGAAAAGCAGAAGTAGAAGGTCGGCAGGTGAGTAAAACAACAGAGATCGAATGGGGTAATCAAATCCGTTCGTATGTACTTCATCCATACAAGATGGTGAAGGACCATCGTACTGATTATGAGACAAGTAATGTAGAAGCAGTTCTTGAAAAAGGGGATCTCGATGGTTTTATTGAAGCATACAAGTAATAGCGTTGTTCCTCTTTTAAAAATATAAGTAGATGCTACACTCAGTAGTATATGAAGTTACAATTCACATGAACATTTTTAGTAGCTACGATAGTAGCGCTGTACGCTTTCACACAATCCTATGCGCTTTCTCCTTCAACTGAAGACGTTAGCGTTAGCAATGTGTCGCCATGCACAACGCTTACCTATTATATGAGTACTCAATATACTAAGGGGCCTACTTCGTCTATGTATACGCGCTCTACTTCTAAAGATAGTAGTACAGAAGGCCAGGTTTCATTATTGCAGCGTTTTCTTAAAGATGAAGGTTTTTTAGGTGATACTATCGCTATATCTGGGTATTATGGATCTCTTACAAGAAATGCTGTTATTGCATTTCAAACAGCACATGGTCTAGTTGCTACGGGAGCAACTGGCCCATTAACAAGAACAAAAATACAAGAAGTATCATGCTCTTCATCTGAGGTTACATCTGGAGGGTCTACCATAAGTACACACCTCTCTACTTCAATACCACAAGCTACCGTCACAACAGCCGATACAGGAACTTCTGGTGCACAGCTAAGTGTTGCCGGTACTGCAAGTAATATAAGTGCTGTCCATGTCACTGTTACTACTATTAGACTTCTTGCAGGTGGTGCCAGTAGTGGTACGACTGGGAATTCTGTTACACCAGATAGTTCAACATATAATGCAACTACAACAATACTTATAGACGGTACAGCTTCAGTTGTTAATGGTTTATGGTCTATTGCTTCATCTACAGTGTTTCAAAATGGTGTTTATACAGTTACTGTTCGTAACGCTTCCTCTACAGGTGAAGTGCTTACAGCAAAGCGCATTATTATGTCTGATCCTGTACAAGTAGCCCCTTGGGTGAGAGTGAGTTCTGAAACATCTTGTCATTATCCTAACACTGCACAAGCTTTAAATGGAGGTGCAGGTAATGTCTCATCACTTGCTATTACAATAGTAAAAGAAGATGGTGGTGTTGTGGCGCAGACTGATCGTTTCCGTCCTGTGAAGGTGGTGAATGGGTTCTGGAGTTTTTCTTTTAGCGCTCCTGAAGTTGATCCAAAAGTTAATTATGAAATTCATATATATGACGGAAGTACAGGAGTTCTTATTTCAGATAGTAATAACGTGAGTGTTAATACTTCATGTCCAAAAGTGATGCCGTCTGTAGCAACTGTTTCGATAGATAAAACTAAACGTTCTGAAAAAGAAACAGTAGTCGCTAATAAGTCTCTCTTGATTTCAGGTACAGCGTCTCGTTTTGATAAAGTAACTCTTAAGGTTGAGTATCTCGGAACAGATGTTCGGATATCACCTCGTTCTGTAGAGCTTCCTGTTGTTGGTGGTGTCTGGTCTACAATGTATTATGCTGGATCAACCACAGGTGATTTTAAATTCACTGTTACAGGGTCATCACTGTCTATGGGTATACACCTTCTAGTAGTAAGGTGGTTACTACTATAAAAAGTCGTACTACAGTGAGTCAGAGACTTCATCGATTAAATGGAGAGCCATCTGCTTCATTGTTCGGCAAAGTGGTAAGTGGTAAAGTTGTTAATGGGAAAATTAGTTCATGGGTTAGAGTTAAAGTATCTGATGCAGATAGTGTGTATGTAAAGATTGTCTCTCAAGAGGGAGTGACTGTTGTAAGTAAGGCGTATCCTATCGGATACAAAGAGTACGGAAATTATATGCTACCAATTACTTTATCAGAGTTTGAAGCTGGAAAGTACACTATTAGCGTATGGGATACCTCGACGAAAGGGAAGATGCTTATATCTTCTGCACCATTTACTGTTGCTGATGTTGAAGATGTGATAGCAGGGAAGATATAAAGTACATAAAAAGACCAACAAAAACAGCACTATTGTGCTGTTTTTGTTTTCCACATTCATAATATTCACATTTCTTTTTTTTATTTGGTATACTCTAACCATATGCTTTATTTTGATAAAGTTTCTAAAGAATACGAAAATGGTGCAAGGGTTCTCGATGATATTTCTCTTACTATTAATAAAGGAGAACTTGTTTCCGTTGTTGGTCATTCTGGCGCAGGAAAGACAACCCTTATCAAAATGCTTCTCGCTGAGGAGTCTCCTTCTCAAGGTGTGGTGTCGTTTAATTCAGATAATATCCATACCTTGCGAGGTAAAGATATGACAAAATATCGTCGTAAAATCGGTGTTGTGTTTCAGGATTTTCGTCTTATTCCTAATAAGACCGCATATGAGAATGTTGCTTTTGCTATGGAGGCAGCTGGTCGTCATGATGATGAAATAGCTTCAGATGTTCCTCATGTGCTTGATCTTGTTGATCTGAAAAGTAAGATGCATCATTTTCCTCATCAGCTTTCTGGTGGTGAGCAACAACGTGTTGCCATCGCTCGCGCTATCATCAATCGCCCTGAAATTATTATCGCTGATGAACCGACAGGGAATCTCGACCCTCTTAATACCTATGATATTGTTCAGATTTTAAAAAAGATTAACGACCTCGGTACTACGGTGATTCTGACAACTCATAATAAGGGTATTGTTGATAATCTTGGTCGACGTGTTATTACTATGGAAAATGGTAAAGTCGTACGTGATCAGAAGTCAGGTAGATTCACAATGTAATTATGAGAACAGTACTTTGGAAACGAATAGGGTTGGCTGGGTTACGTGGTTTTTATCGTAATAGAACGGTATCACTCTCGTCTATTTTTATTCTTACGATTACTCTTTCTATTATTACTTCTTTCTATCTTTTTCGTGCAGTGTTTGACTATACTCTTGTACAAGTAAAAGAAAAGGTTGATGTGCGTGTATACTTTAAAACAGATGCAACAGAAGAACAGATCATGGAAGTAAAGGCGAAGTTGCTTGGTCTTACTGATGTACAAACTATCGAGTATGTATCACGTGATCAAGCATTACTTGATTTCAAGAAAAAACATGAAGGCGACCAGCTCACATTACAAGCTCTCGATGAGCTCGGCGCTAACCCATTCGGAGCATCGCTTTCTGTTGTAGCTAAAGATACTTCACGATACGAAGCGATCGCTCACCAGTTAGATGAAAGTTCAGGACTTCTTGGTGATAACAAGACAGCTATTGATAAAATTAATTATTTCCAAATAAAAGATAGTATTGATACTCTTAATAATATTATTGGCTGGACTAACACCGTTGGTTTTTGGCTTTCGATTATGTTTGTTCTTATGAGTTGCATGATCGTATATAACACAATACGTCTCGCGATCTTTGTGTATCGTGATGAGATTGCTGTTATGAAGCTCGTCGGTGCGTCCAACATGTTTATTCGTGGGCCTTTTGTTGTTGAGTCTATGCTTTATTCTGTTGTAGCTACTGTGATTACTCTTGCAGTATTTTATCCAGCTACAATATGGGTGACTCAAAAAACAGTTTTTTTCTTCGAAGGCATGAATATTCACGCATTTTATATGGCTCATATTGGAACTCTTTCGCTTGCCTTACTTATTTTTGGAGCACTTCTTACCACTGTCTCATCTCTCCTTGCTGTGAGAAAATATCTAAAAGTGTAAACTGTATCTGTATAAGAAAGATATATAAGTACCGTTGACTATTCATCTTTATATATCACTATGACTCAAGCTACTGCTCTTCAAATTCTCAAGTTAGGGTATACAACATTTCTTACTGGCGCAGCCGGTGCTGGTAAGAGTTATGCATTACGTGAGTACATAACGTATCTAAAACGTCATGGTATAAAACATGCAGTTACCGCATCAACCGGTATTGCATCTACACATATCGGTGGTATGACTATTCACTCATGGAGTGGTATTGGTATAAGAGAGTACATGGGTGTAAGAGATCTCGATGCACTAGAAGAAAAGGCTCAGTTATATAAGCGTTGGAATGAAACATCTGTGCTTATCATTGATGAGATATCCATGTTGCATGGCTCATTTCTTACAATGCTTGACCATGTCGCCAAGCATATGCGTAGGAATGAGCTTCCTTTTGGTGGTATGCAGGTTGTGTTTTGTGGAGATTTTTTTCAGCTTCCCCCTGTTGTTAAATATGGTGACACAAGAGGTCTAGACGAAGTGTATGCTTTTCAGTCAAAATCTTGGAAAGAAGCAAAACCAGTTATTTGTTATTTAACAGAACAGTTTCGACAAGGTGAGGATGCGTTACTTTCGCTTTTGCATGCGATGAGGTCAGGGGATATTGATGAGGGTGCGTATACGACACTTGAATCTCGTATGAATAGTGTATGTGATGAGGGTGATCATATAAAGCTTTATACTCATAATGAAAATGTTGATGAGATAAACCGTCTTGAGTTTTCAAAAATGAAAGGAGACAGTAGGAGGTACGAGATGATAACAAAAGGAAAAGCACAATTTGTACAAAGTCTTAAAAATAATTGTCTAGCAGATGAGTCTCTCGAGCTTAAGGTGGGTGCTAAGGTGATATGTATTAAAAATAGTCAGGATAGATCATATGTAAACGGATCTATGGGTAAAGTTGTTATGTTTGATAATGATGGCTCACCTGTTGTAGCGCTCACGTCTGGAAAAAAAGTTACCATTAAAGCTGATTCATGGAAAATAGAAGAAGATGGAAAAGTAAAAGCAGAGATTATGCAACTTCCAATAAAATTAGCGTGGGCAATAACAGTTCACAAATCACAAGGCATGACACTTGATGCAGCAGAGATTGATCTTTCCCGTGCTTTTGCGCCAGGGCAGGGGTATGTTGCACTCTCTCGTTTAACAACAATAGATGGGTTATATTTGAAAGGGTTTAACCCTCAAGCCCTCGCTATGTCTGACGCTGTTTATGAGGTAGACACTATCTTTCGAAAGAAAAGTGAACAAGCAGAAGATGCGCTTCTCAGGTATACAGATAGCACCTTGCAAGAGCTTCAAGAAAAATGGATTACTAAACATGGTGGTTCAATTGATGAGTTAGAGACTCATGAAGCAGATGAAATAGAAACAAAAACACCAACTCATATTCTTACAAAAGATTGTGTGACGGAAGGGTTGTCTTTAGAAGCTATTGCAGATAAAAGAAATCTTACTGTTGATACTATTATTGGTCATATAGAAAAATTAATTGATCATGGTGAAAAAATATCTTTTGATGCTATTTTGCCATCTAAGAAGGTTGTAGAGGAAGTAAAGAAAGCAATAAAGAAAGTAGGAAGCGATACACTGTCACCAATTTTTGATTTTTGTGAAGGAAAAGTATCTTACCAAGCAATACGTATTATCCGTGCACATGAAAGAATGAACAAAAAGAAGAAGTGATATCCCAAAGAGCGCGCGCTAGAAAAAATAGTTTTTTTGTGGTAGAATTTTTACACTTGTTTATAAGCAAGTAATATCGTTTGGGGTATCGTGAAGTGGTAGGACAACCGTAGCTTGGTTCACCAAGCGTTATCTAACAGACTGGCACGGTGCCAGAAAGATAATATGATGCGGTGAGTATAACAATATAGTTTGGGGTATCGTCTAATGGTAGGACAACGGTTTCTGGCACCGTTAATTGAGGTTCGAGTCCTTGTACCCCAGCAAAGCAAAGAATATATTGAAAGCAAAGCTTACTTCTAAAAAGTTTGCTTTGTCTGTGGTAAGTGAGTGACCTGCGTCACTCACTGCAAGGATTCGAATACGGGGTCGTGAAACTTTATCGACGAGTTTGTGAGGAGAAGTTTTGTGACCGAGTCCTTGTACCCCAGCAAAGCAAATAAAATACTAGACAAAAATCTACTTAGTTAGTAGTATTAAAGTAGTTTAGAAGACGTTCTGGACTACTGCTCTTTAACCTAGCTAGGAGATCCAAATGGGTGCACAATCCGCATCAAACCAACTGAAGTCAGTATTCACTGTTGGCGCCAACGTGGCAGCGCTTTACGACAAAGCGACTGCTTGGGACTACACCTTGATCAAACGCTATGCGGTTGAAAAAGGAATCTACTCTGCGTCAGAAATCGATCGTGTTGTCGATGAATACTGTCGCTTCCTTGCGCTGTCGGTGGCATGCCCTAGTGTGCCGATACCGATATCAGAAAAGGTCGACAAGTTTTGGCACACACATATCCTCTTCACCGAGAATTACTCGGATATGAGTGATATGCTTGCTGGTGGCTACTTGCACCATCGTCCAGCAATTTTGGATCCAGAACTTCATCTCAAAGAAGCTTTTGAATCCGAGACGCTGCGTCTGTACCGAGAAAACTTCGGTGAACCTGACAAGACGTACTGGGATCAAACATGTTGCAAACGTTGCACATGTCATACCGTTAGGCAAATTCAGTGACACTTTTACTGAATCTCTATGGGGAGGCATATGCCTCCCCATTTTTTATAATATAATTAATATAATTAAAATACATGAAAAAAGAATTAACTTTAATAGAAATTTCAGACGATGTAAATATTCGTGAATGGGCAAAGGAACTTATGACAACAAGAAAAGAAGAAGCTCTTGAGTCTATTAAAGTTGAACAAGTAGAGAAAGAAATGGTTTTCATAGTAGAAATTGATAAAAAGAAATTTCTTGCATTTTACATGGAAGGTGAAATGTTGCCGGCTGACATGAACATGCCCATCAATCAGGAACATAGAAAAATTCTTAAATCTATAAGAACGAGAGCTATTGATGCTGAACTTCTCTATGAACTTTCTCAGGCTTAATATTTGTTCCAACTTCGTCCCACA
>JBDLTQ010000035.1:0-16364 GCA_039805745.1 Candidatus Parcubacteria bacterium
ATATAGTACAACTGATTACACTTCTCCTACCTATTCTTCAACAAATTACACCAGTCCAACCTACAGTTCTACTAACTATACTAGTCCAACATATTCAAGTACTAACTATACTTCACCAACATATAGTACAACTGATTACACTTCTCCTACCTATTCTTCAACAAATTACACCAGTCCAACCTACAGTTCTACTAACTATACTAGTCCAACATATTCAAGTGTAAACTACACCTATCCTACCTACTCTTCAACAAACTACACCAGCCCAACATACACAAATACAACCAACTATACTTGCCCATCAGGATCAGTGCTTCAAGGGACAACGTGTGTGACAAATGTTACTGGAACAAGTATTACTAATTACACATGCCAAACAGGGACATGGAATGGAACCAATTGTGTAAGTGTTATTACTGGAAATCCTATTACTAATTATACTTGTAATTCTGGGTACACTCTTGTTGGTACTAATTGTGTACGAACAGTTACAGGAACATCGGTTACACAAATCGTATGTCCTACAGGTTCAACACTTACCAACGGTCAGTGTATTAGCCTTGTCACAGGAACAGTTGTTACCACTACAGTATGTCCTACTGGTACAACGTTAAGTGGTACCAACTGTATTAATACTATAAATGGAACAGTGGTAACTCGTATCGTATGTCCGACCGGTACAACACTCTCAAATGGTCAGTGTATCAATACAGTAACAGGTACTGTTGTTACTCAAACTATTTGTCCTACAGGTTCATCTCTTACTAACGGTGTTTGTATAAGAAATATCGATGGTCAAGTTGTTACTAATATCGTATGTCCTACAGGTTCAACACTTACCAATGGTCGTTGTGTGAACACAATAACAGGTACTATCGTTACAAATTACACTTGTCCTTCTGGATATACCATAAGTGGAGCTTCATGTGTTCGTAGTATTCAAGGTGATATTGTTACTCAGACACTTTGTCCGGTTGGAACAAGTCTCGTTAATGGTCAATGTGTTGCTACAGTAAATGGAACTATTGTTACAAATACTGTTTGTCCTACAGGTACCACTCTTTCAAACGGGGTTTGTCAAAATACAGTAACTCCTCCTGTTGTAACAACACATAACTGTCCTTCAAATACTCAATATGTAAATGGTATTTGTAAGCAGATAATTAATCCGCCAGTTGTAACATATCAAACATGTTGGGATGGTTCAGTTATTCCTGCAACATCTGTGTGCGCTCCACAATATAAAGTCTGTTCTAATGGTACAAGTATTCCTGTCCATCAAACATGTCAGGTGATTACTACCCCAGCATATATCCCACCTGTAAAAGTAACATTTAACAATGTTGTAACAAGTGTAACTACTCAGATTACAAATAACAGTGCTCGTTGTAATGGTATCGGTCTTATCGCTAACAGTGCTCCATCTACAGGATGGTTTGAGTATGGAGAAACAAGAAACCTCGGTCGTACAACAGCTAGTACTAATATCGGGTCATCATATTCTGCGCCATTCTCTAATGTTCTTGCTAATCTTAAACCGACCACAACATATTATTGTCGAGCAGTAATGCAGAATAGTTATGGTATTGTAAAAGGAGAGATTGTTAGTTTTACTACAAAAGCTAAAGCAACAACATATGTAAAACCAGTGGCAACAGTTACCGTGAAGAAAACAGTGACACAAACACCTGTTAAGAAGAATGAAGTTATTTGTTCAGATGGTACTACTATTACTGTAAAGAATGAAGGTGCTGCTACACTTATCAATAATGGAGAAAAACTTATTTCTCTCCAAATTGAAAAAGTGGAAGGACGCCTCTCAAGTGATGCCTCTGTGACTTATAAAGTGAACTATAAGAATCTCGCAGATACACGTCTAACAGGAGTGGTGCTCAAGGTTGCTCTCCCTGTGGAGTTGTCACTTACTAATGCTTCAGCGGGGATGTATGATGATGTCACACGAACACTTACCCTTAATCAAGATACGATTGATCCATACGCAAACGGACAAGTTCTCTTTACTGCAAAGATGGAGAAAGATGCTCCACTTGGAAAAACAATCGTTGTTAATGTGTACAGTGCATACACTGTTCCTAGCACCCAAGTACAAGATGAGGTAACTGCGTATGTTGTTGGGTCTATTGTTCCAACAACAGACACAGCAAGCTCAACAACAGGAGCAAAGAAAGTCGTAGGTGCAAGTAGTTCTTCAGATAATGGATTTCTTCCAAACAGTCTGATTGAATGGTTGGCACTTCTCGCAATCCTCTTCATTATCTTCATTCTTGGTCGAAGTATCCATGCTTCGTACAAGGGAGAAGAAAGCAGTCACCACTAAACTCACCAGAGATAAATGCCTATGTGATAAAAACCCCCTTCTGGGGGTTTTTATATGGTAAAATAGATAGATGAAAGAAACATTTACCGTATCTGAAAAAGAGTTACCAGAACTTGCAGAAAAAGTTATTCAGACTCTTAGTCGTGGATATGAAGGAGGTGCACGTGTCGTTCTTTTAGAAGGTGATTTAGGTGCAGGTAAAACAACTTTTACAAAAGCTCTTGGACAAGCTTTGGGTATACAGGCAGAAGATATTTTTAGTCCAACATTTATTCTTAAAAAAGAACATAAAGGAGAGCATGTTCTTTTTTCTCGTTTGGTACATATAGATGCATATCGTTTTGAACATGAAGATGAAGCTAAGGTGCTTAAGCTCCATGAAGATCTTGAAAAGAATGGTACTTTGATTGTTATTGAATGGCCATCCCAGATGGGGTGGCGTGATGGAGATATCACGATACGATTCACAGTTCTAGATGAAGAGACGAGGAATATAGAAATAGAGTACGCATCTTCACACGCATAGTATTTTTATGTCAGTACCAAAAAAAACAATTGTACTTTTAGATGCACACGCGATACTCCATCGTGCATATCATGCTATGGGAGGTTTCGCTACACGTGATGGTAAACCAACAGGAGCACTATATGGTTTTGTGACTATGGTGCTTCGTATTTATAATGAAATAAAACCAGAGTATATTGCTGCATGTTTTGATTTACCGAAACCAACATTTCGTCATGTTAGTTATGATGGCTATAAAGCTGGAAGACAAAAGTCAGATGACGCTCTTGTTGAACAAATAAAAGAAGCACAGGAATTATGTAGAACACTTGCTATCCCCGTGTATGCCCTTGAAGGGTTTGAAGCAGATGATCTTCTTGGTACATTAAGTGAGCAGTTAAAGAAAGAAGAGACAACAAGAGTGATTATTGCAAGTGGTGACATGGATACGTTTCAACTTATTGATGATAAGAAAGTTTTTGTATACACTCTTCGCAAAGGAAATGACGCTAGTCTTTTTGATGAAAAAGGAGTTGTTGAACGGTATGGTTTTGGACCTCTTCAGATACCAGATTATAAAGGTTTGGCCGGAGATACTTCAGACAATATTATTGGTATTAAAGGTATTGGAGAAAAGACAGCAACTGAGATACTTAAAAAATATAATAGCATAGAAGGTATGTATGATGTACTAAGAAGCAACAGGGACACGCTTCTTGCTGATGGTTTTAAGGAGCGTATTGTTAAACTTCTTGAAGAGGGGGAAGAAGAAGCTCTTTTTTCAAAGACGCTCGCAACAATCAGGCGCGATGCTCCTATTCAGTATCATGCGCCAGAAAAAGTGTGGAGGGATAGTATAGACATTGAGGCATATCAAGCAATGTGTGATAGATACGAGTTTCGTTCTCTTAGGAACAAGATGCATGCTGTTGCAGGAGAGGTGGAAACGGTTGAAGATGTGGTGATTAATGATGATGAATTAAAAGAGCTTCAGGTGATGACACACTTACTTCATAGCGAAATGACACAAGCTACTTTTGTTGATATCCAAAACTTAACAGGAAAACAAACGGTACAAGATGTAAAAAATGTTTTAACCGATCTTCTGACCAAGGAGGGACTCATGTCTCTCTTCGAAGAAGTTGAAAAACCTCTTATGGCGGTACTCAAGGATATGCACACTGTAGGAATAACGCTTGATAGTAAACACCTACATACAATGAGCACAGAACTTCATAAAGAAGTTGCGTTGCTCGAACAAAAAATATTTTCTCTTGTTGGAAAAGAATTTAATATCGCATCCCCAAAACAATTGGGCGATATATTGTATGACGTAATGGGGCTTGGTACTAAAATCAAGAAAACAAAAACAGGACAAAAAAGTACCAACATAAGTGAGTTAGAAAAAATAAAAGATGAACATGAGGTGGTGCCATGTATTCTTGAATATCGTGAGCTTACAAAACTTCTTTCAACATACATAGACACACTGCCTACATTTGCACAACCAGATGGACGTGTCCACGCTCATTTTATTCAGACAGGGGCGGGGACTGGAAGGTTTAGTTGTGAAGATCCAAATCTTCAGAATTTACCAGTGAAGACCGAGCTCGGTCAGCGTGTTCGAGGTGCCTTCGTTGCTGGCAAAGGAAAGGTTCTGTTGTCGTGTGACTATGCGCAGATAGACTTGCGTGTAGCGGCATTGTTATCACAAGATGCACATCTTATAGAGATTTTTGAAAAAGGGATAGATGTACACACAGGAACCGCAGCAAAAGTTTTTGGTGTTGCAGAGAAGGATGTTACTTCTGATATGCGACGTAAAGCAAAGGCTATTAATTTCGGTATTTTATACGGCATGGGTGTTACAGCGCTTAAAGAAGGAATGGGTGTAGAAAGAAAAGAAGCGCAAGAATTTTATGATCAATACAAAACTACGTTTTCAAGATTAATGGAATATCTCGAAGAAGTAAAAGCATATGCATGGAAACATGGCTACACCACAACTCTTCTTGGGCGAAGGCGAGAAGTGCCTCTTCTTAAAAGTCCTCTTCCATTTCTTCGGGCACAGGGGGAGCGTATAGCCATCAATGCACCAATTCAAGGTACAAGCGCAGATATTCTCAAGCTTGCGATGCTCGATGCTGTCTTTTGGATTAAAGAAAAAAAATTAGAAAATAATGTTGCTCTTCTTCTTCAGATTCATGATGAGCTTGTGTTTGAAATTGATGAAGACAAGGTCGAAGTTGTTTCTCCTGAGATACTACATATTCTAGAAAGTGTTCTTTCTCGAAGAGGTCTTTCTTCTTTACCTCTACAAGTTTCACACGCTGTTGGAGGAACCCTTCAGGCTCTTCATTAAAATAGTACTATATGCTTTATTCAATTGTTGGCACACATCCTTTACTTAGAGAAAAAGCTCTCAAAGAGCTTGCGTCTTTGGGCGAGGTGACACGGTATGTGTATAGTGAACAGGTGGTGGAGTTGGAACATCTTATTAATGCAGAGAATTTGTTTGGTGGTATAGATATTGTTTCTTGTGTTCAGCTTCTCGACCATTCGTCATCAAAAGAAACAACTCTTTTTCTTCTTGAGCGAATGATGCAATCGCGCAATATTTTTATTATTGATGAACCATTCGCTGATGTTCATAAAGTGAACAAGTTGGCAAAGGTGTCCAAAAAACTCTTTGATGCGCGTGAAGAAAAAAAGAAAGACGATAGAGTCTTTCTGCTAGCAAATGCTTTTGTAAGGAAGGATAAAAAAGAAAGCTGGCTTGCATGGATGGCTGTACGCGATTTAGAAGGTGAGGCGATACAGGGTGCGCTCTGGTGGAAGTTTATGATCACATGGCAATCTGTGCTCGAAGGTAGATCTTCTCAATGGACTAAGGAAGAGTGTGAAAAAGTGGCAGGAAAACTTCTTCGTGCGCCAATCCTTGCACATAAAGGAGAGGTGGATCTTAGGGTGGAGCTAGAGAAGATTGTGCTTGAGGTGTAAAAAAGAAGGGTAGACACAGGTTCGTGGTTTTTCTTGCTAGAAAAACATCACTCCGCCTTTCGATCCCTTACGAAAGTGACATTGGTTACTTTCTTTGGTCTCCCAAAAACGCTTCGCTTATTTTGTGCCCCCAGAAGGGTCGGTCATAAGACTTCTTCTCGTAGACTCGTCGATAAAGTCTCGCAACCCTCCCATTCGATCCCTTACACAAGACAAGTAGTTGTCTTGCTCTGTTGTTACAGTATATGTAAAACACTTACCTGATTACAAGTAAGTGTTTTACATATAAGTGCCCCCAGAAGGGATCGAACCTTCGACCGTCTGCTTAAAAGGCAGCTGCTCTACCGACTGAGCTATAGGGACATGAATACATCTATAGATGTTGCTATATCCTAGCAAATATTTTATTTTTTTTCCAGCTATCTGCTGTATGGGGTTGTTGTTGTGCCAAAGTATTCGAGTTCTCCAGAAGGCGCAGGACCAATATATTTTTTGTTTTTATCGTCCCTAAGAGGACCTCCTGTGAGATACCATATAATCCAAATAGACCAAAAAATGACAATGATTTTTGTAATAAACCCCATATACTAAAGTAGTATACCTTTTTTGGTGTATATGTACATCTGTAGTAGAATGAATGCTGGGTGTTTTTATGGAGGGCCCATTATGATAGGTAGTTACTCTCTCGTTGCTATTTTTATGGCAACTTTTATTTTCACACTTTGGTTCTTTTGGTTGCGATATGTGCATGTTGGATACGGGCTTTTGCTCGCAAGGAGACATGATGGAACAGTGTGGGTTGTTGATTGCTTGCAACATTCACCAGCATGGAGCGCTGGAGTGCGAGCTGGTATGCAAATTATTTTTGTGAACAATCGGGTGATGAAGTTTTTTGACGATACACATTTTAAGTTGTGGGAACAAAAACAAATATTACACCCTAAATCCTCAGAATATTTTGAGTTTCATGGTGGTTTGTCAGTTCATTTGCGACCCGTGATTATATGGAACACAAAGCATAAAACAAAATCACCTCATCGTGTTGTTCAAGAAAAAACGATACACCGTATGAGCACCATGTTTCTTGTGAGGTAATTGTTACATCAGATTCTTTTAATAAACCAGAGTGTTCTCTGGTTTTATTTTTGACAATTTCTACAGAAATGCGCACTGCGACCTCCTATGGTTTGTTTTTCAATAGTGCCAGAACAGTTTCTGGTAAGACATTTTTTATTTGTTCTTAGATATACACGATGATTTATGTGAAATGATCCACGTTTTCCGTCGATATTTCTATAGTCGCTCGTGCTGTCTCCTCCAAGGTTAATGCCTTTGTTAAGTGTTTCTTTCATTGCGTTATAGAGCGCTCGCCACTCTACCTCTTGTAAGTTTTGTGTGGTTCGTGTTGGCATAATATGCGCACGGTGAAGCATTTCATCAGAATAAATATTACCAATACCTGACACAATACTTTGATCCATGAGTACTGTTTTGATCGGTCGAGAAGGGGATTTCACGAGGCGTTCTTTGAAGTGTAAAAGCCTAAATGTCGTTTCAAGAGGTTCTGGTCCGAGACGTGCTAATCTCTCTGTGTGTAACGTGTTTGTCTTTTCTACAACAATGGTGCCGAATTTGCGAGAGTCACAAAAAACAAGATGACTCTCATCTGAGAGCATAAACACAACATGGATGTGTCTGTTGTAGGGATCGTTAAGTGGGGACTTCGTATCTTCTGGTGACCATGACCATTCACGACCGTTATAGTTTTTGTTGTATTTATATTTTCCACACATGAGATGTCCGGTCATCTTCATATGGATAAGTATAGTGAAACCATTTTCTAGGTCAATGAGAATGTGTTTTGCTCGACGTCGAACTGTGAGTATTTTTTGATCAACTGTATATTTTTTAAAGTATGAAAAATAACTATGGTCTTTAATTGTGTTCTTGCAAATAGTTGCGTCACTCCACATATCACACCATACACCACAAATACGAAGACCAGGAAGAATGGCATTAAGTCCTGTAACAGTGGTGTGCACTTCTGGAAGTTCCGGCATGTCTTACATAGTATAATGGTTTTGTTGGAACACAAACCATCAATGTGGTTATTCTTATTGTCTATACCCTAAAACAAAAAGTTCTTCCCGTGCAACAGTTGCATCATCCCACACTTCTTTTGTTCCATCTGGTCCCATAATATATGGGTCGGTACCTTTTCCTGTAATAAGAACAACATCATCATTTTTTGCAAGTGAGATTGCTTTTGCAATTGCTTCTCTTCGGTTAAGAATAATTATTGGCGTGTGGATGGTCACACCAGAAGCAACTTCATGGATGATTTTCATTGGATCTTCATTGTAAGGGTCTTCATTAGTGATGACAATTTCAGAACAGTACTCATCAGCAATGTTTCCGAGTACTGGACGTTTCCAGCTATCTCTTCCTCCACCTGTCGCGCCGAGCACTGCTATCTTCTTTGATGAGGGAAATGTTTCATAGAGTTTGCGAAGTGAGTCATCCGTATGAGCGTAGTCAACCACTACTGTAAATGGTTGCCCACATTGTATTTTTTCTACTCTACCACGAATGAGTGATAATCCCTCGATGCCTTTTTTTGCTTCTTGTAGGGGGATGGCAAGTGCTTCTGTTAGTTTAAGTGCAGAGAGCGCATTGGCAATATTAAATTTTCCAGGAAGCGGTATGGTGATTGTTTCATTGTGATATGAAATAGTAGAAGAGTCTTGTGTTTCAGAAAGAATAGTAACCTCTTTTAGGGAGTAGCTTATATTTTTTTCTACTGCATGAATGAGAAATGAGTACCCATGCTTTGAGTCTGTGTTTGCAATAGAAATACGAGAAGGTTTTTTACTTTTTGCTAGATGTTGCACGAGGCGAAGTTTTGCTTTTTTGTAGTTTTCAAATGAGCCATGAGATTCGATGTGTTCAGGAGAGAGGTTGGTGAAGATAAGCGCATCAAGTTCTACACCTGTATGACGATAAAAACGAGCACCTTCTGACGTCATTTCGATTATCGCATATTCACATCCAGCATTAACTGCATCACGAAGAAATTTTTGTATAAAAAATCTTCCAGGCATTGTCATCTTGAATTTATTTGGTTGAGATGTATCTCCGATTTTGAAATGGATAGTAGAGAGGACTGCTGTTTTCTTTCCTGCTCCGGTGAGTGCGGCATTTACAAATTCTACAGTTGATGATTTTCCTTTGGTGCCAGTAACACCAATAACAAAAATCGAATGAGATGGTCTGCGGTAGAGCAAGGTTCCTATTACAGCAAGAAGATAGTGGTAAAAAGGTTGAAAAAAAGTGTACACTTTGCGTGGAATGAGCTTCTCAACAGTGCGTAAAAATAGTTCCATATAATGTAGAGTATATCGTGAGGTGTTTATATTATTGTAATTGTTGTAATGCTTCTCGAATAAGTGTACTTGTTGTTTTGTTTTCTGTTACAAGGTGTTTGAGTGTCTCGTGTATTTCCTTTGATGAGTATCCGAGAGCTTCAAGTGCAAGACGGACTTCAAGCGTAGTATCAGTATCTTCTTTTCCTGTAATGAGGTGTGATATTTTTCCTTTGAGCTCAAGAATTATTTTTTCGGCAGTTTTTTTGCCGACACCTGGTGTATGGGAGAGGGTATCCGCATCACTTTTTTCTATTGCGTCAGCAAGTGATGATGGTGAGTGTACAGAGAGCATTGCAAGCGCACTTTTTGGCCCAATGCCAGAAACCCCTATAAGTTTTTCAAAAAGAAATACATCATCACGGGTACCAAACCCATAAAGGGAAATTTGATCTTCTCGTACATGTGTATGAATAAAAAGGGAAAGCTCTTTTCCTTCCTCGGCGGATGTTGCTACAGATAACGGTGTAGAAACTTTATAACCAACACCATGCACATCAATGAGCAGGGTGTTGTTGGCTGTAAAAAGCAGTATCCCTCGTAGAAAACCTATCATATGAAAGAGTATACCATGAAGAAAAATAAGAATTGTTGTAAGGTAAAGTGCAATTGCTTGAAAAATAACAGACTTCGTGGTATAGTACGGGTTACTATTTTAAAGATATGGCAATTACAAAAAACGCAAAACGAGCTATTCGTGTAAGTGATAGAAAGCGAGTTGTTAATGATAAACTTCGACGCACCATGAAAGAGGCAGTGAAAACTGTTCGCAAAGATGTTGCATCAAAGGAGACAAAAACAGTTCAAAAAGATCTTTCTCTCGCTTTCAAGGCGCTCGATAAAGCAGCAAAGAGGGGAACAATAAAGAAAGGACAAGCAGATCGTAAGAAGTCTCGCCTTGCAAAAGCTGTTGCAAAAGTGGCATAGTTTTTCAAAAGAAATTATAGGGTTACGTCATTTTTGATGACGTATAATGCTCTCGTAGTTCAATGGATAGAATGCAAGTTTGCGGTACTTGCGATCTAGGTTCGATTCCTGGCGAGAGCACAGAATAGTAAAAGACCGAGGAACCCCCTCGGTCTTTTACTATTCTGCGCTCGAGAGAAAGATGTCGAAACATCTTTTGTGATTTCTTGGCGAGGGTACCTTCAGTAGAATAATGCCTGTCTTTCATAAAAATAACTTTTGTGTTACAATCTCCTTCACAATCGAAAATATATGGAGGAGTGGCAGAGTGGTCGATTGCACCTGTCTTGAAAACAGGAGTCTGGGCAACCGGACCGTGAGTTCGAATCTCACCTCCTCCGCAAAACAATGAACCCAAAGCGAAAGCTTTGGGTGATTTGTTTTTTTGTTCATAAGCTAGACAGAGAAAGTAAGTGATCTGTATTATGTATGAAGAATGAGAATAGGGGTCGCGAAACTTTATCAACGAGTTTACGAGAAGAAGTTTTGTGAATGGCTACCGCATCTACGACTCTACGTCGAATTTTAGTCTGTTATACTTAAAAATATGGAAAAAATTGTAAAAGTTGGTGTAGGTGTTTTTATTTTTCGAAATGGAAAATTCTTAATGGGTAAGCGTGTGGGGTCTCACGGAGAAGGAAGCTGGTCTGTTCCTGGTGGACATTTAGAATTTGGTGAAGATTTTTCCGATACAGCAAAGCGCGAGGTCTTAGAAGGGGCTGGGGTGTCTATTAAAAATATAAGATTTGGTGCGGTTACTAATGATTATTTTGAAAAAGAAAATAAGCATTATGTAACTGTCTGGATGTTGTCAGATCATGATAGTGGGGAGGCAAGTATTTTGGAACCAGATACATTTATAGAGCAAGGTTGGTTCAATTTTGAGAATTTACCAGAACCTCTTTTCCTTCCATGGAATCAACTACTGCAATCAAATTTTATAGATGATATCAAGAAATCTATCTAAAATAAGTTCCAACATCATCCCACAACCAAAGAGTGGTGTAATGTTTTTACGGATTTACAAAATAAAATATTTTTTCTTTTCCACTATCTCTTTAGCGTATATCTCGGTATACTCATAACTATGAAATATTTAGGAATAGATTATGGATCAAAAAAAGTTGGTTTTGCACAATCAGACGATGAAGGACGTCTCGCATTCCCCCTTATGGTGTCATCAAATGATGCTTCGCTTATGAAGGACACACTAGAACTTATTAGAGAAATGAAATTCGGTACAGTGGTGATAGGTGAGAGTGTCGATGGTTCTGGAAAATTAAACCCGATTGCCAAAGAAGCGAGAAAGTTCGGTATGGACATTGAACATGTTATAGATGTGCGTGTTGTCTTTGAGAAGGAATGGTATTCAACAGTAGAGGCTCGTAAGCAGCCAGGCAAGGAAGGGAGTCATGATGTTGACGATCAGGCTGCTGCCATCGTGCTTCAGCGGTATTTAGATAAAGTACATGGTCCAGGTGTGTATAAGGAAGAAGAAGATTTTGATGAAGAAGATGAGCAAGTAAATGATTCATGGTAAACTGTGTTATATCATGACAGAACAAATACACAACAATAATCCAACAGCAGAATCATTATCACAAGTAGAAGAAAAGCATTATATTTCCATTGATGATTTTGCAAAAGTCGAGATTAGAGTTGGCACAGTACTCTCCGTTGATGTTGTTGAAGGTGCAGATAAACTTTATGTATTAAAGGTTGATCTAGGGGAGGAGGTTCCACGACAAATACTTTCAGGTATACGACAGTTTCTTTCTCAAGAAGAGTTACTCAATAAGCAGTTTCCTTTTGTAACAAACCTCGCACCTCGTATGCTTCGTGGATATGAATCACAAGGGATGATTTTGGCTGGGAGTGATGAAAATGGTCTCGCCCTCTTTAATCCTACAAAGACACTACATAATGGTACACAGTTGCGATAGATATGAGTCTCGTCTCATCGCTCGATAGATTTATTAATCGTTTTGCAAAAACGAGGTATCTTCATCTAGTTACGTACATCGTTGCTTTTCTTGAGGCTACTATCTCTCCTGTTTTACCAGAAGCATTTCTTGCTGTGGTGTTGGCGTATCGTAAAGATATTTCTTGGAAACTGCTGGCAACTGTATCAGCGCTCGGTTCTGCGTGTGGTGCTCTTGTGATGTATATACTTGGGTATTTTTTCTATACATCATTTGGTGAACAGTTACTACGCTTCTTTCATGGGGAGGGCGTTGTAGAAAAAGCGTCTGAGCTGTTTGAAGAAAATGCGTTTATTGCACAGTTCATTGCATCACTTACTCCTCTTCCTGATAGAATCTTTTCATTTTTAGCAGGAGCATTTGAGATATCTGTTTTCGTTGTCTTTGTGGCAACATTTTGTGGACGTTTCGTACGAGCTTCAGTTGTTGCATATCTTTCATACGAATATGGTGATGAAGCGAGAGAGTACATAAAACGCCATACAAGATTAGCAATAATAGGAATTGTTTTTCTTGTCGGAGTGTATATGGTGTATAAATATATTTTTTAACAAATGAATTAAGGTATACTTTCTGTATATGATTCACCATCTTTGTATTTATGATGATTATTGTACTTTTGACGGGGAGATGATTCCTATTGGAAAATTTTTAATTGAAAAAGAAATCACAAAAGCGATTAGTGATGTTCTTGATATGATGGTTCACACAATAGGCACTGATGATGTGTATGTGTGTGGGACAGGAGATGCCAGAAGAATGCTCGGAAGAAAACTCGAAGACAGACTTGGCAGGGAGGTTATATATGATAAATAGAAAAGTATGAACATGGAACAAATGGGAGGATTTAACGAGGCTGTTTTGATAGGTAATCAGATGCAGATGTCGTTAGCAAAAACACACGGAGAATCAATAGATATTTTTATTGAACGTCATGCAGATGCTTTTAGGAATGTTTTAAACTAACATCCGGAATGGATTGAGCAGTATACCACGCACCCCGAAGATATTCTTAAAAAAATAGAAGAGGAGATCTATCATTAGTTGTTCGTTGGTATGGGGGATATTATTTCTTTTATTCTGTAGCCTACAAACCATAAACTTATTGCCCACAAAATAAAAATCTCTGGAAAGAATCCAGAGATTTTTATTTTGTGGGCAATAGAGGATTCGAACCTCTGACCTTCGCAGTGTAAATGCGCTGCTCTACCAACTGAGCTAATCGCCCTTCTTTATTCAAGTACTATAATACTACATTATTATGACACTTTATTCAAGTCTCTATACTTATAGAAATGAAAAACTTTCGAATAAGGATTTTTTTTGATAGTATATTCTTTATAAAATGCCCCTGTAGTTAAATGGATATAACTGCGGACTTCTAAGCCGTTATTCTAGGTTCGATTCCTAGCGGGGGCACCAGGAAAGAAATGCTTTATATGTAGTATGTTATTAGGTTGTTCGTCGCTGTATAGATGTATACCTAACATAAGGAGAAAATAGTATGTGGTAGGATATTGTTTTCTTTTGTGTCGCAATTATCGGCATAATTTGTTAGTATCATAGATATGAATATTCCTATTATTTTTGAAAATGATCACGCAGTGATTGTGAATAAGCCTGCAGGTATTATTGTCCACCCAGATGAACGACAAGAAGAATATACTATCGCGGAGTGGATGCAAGAGACATACCCTGTTGAAGGTGTTGGTGATAAGGGGCGAGAAGGTGTGGTTCATAGACTTGATCGGAATACGACGGGGGTGCTTGTGCTTGCAAAAGATCTTCCGGCATTTAAGTCATTCAAGCATCAGTTTCATGATCATACTGTGCGTAAAGTGTATAGAGCAATTGTTGAAGGTACTATTCGTTATGATACGGGTATTATTTCATTGCCAATTGCTCGTGCAAAGTCTGATTTTCGTAAGCGCACCGTCGTTGATATGTTTTCTCAAGATAATCGTGGAGAAGAACGTGATGCTATTACTCGCTATAAAGTTTTGGAAAGAATGACAAGTGAAGACGGTAAACAGTACACATATGTAGAGTGTTATCCTATTACAGGACGTACACACCAGATCCGTGCTCATTTTAGAGGAATCCGCCACCCGATTATTGGAGACGATCTTTACGGGTCTCGTGGTGGAAAGAATGACGCTCCACGTTCAATGCTTCATGCATATTCAATAACCATTAAAGTTCCTGAAGGCGAGTCATCAAAAGAGATGACATTCACCGCTCCTGTTCCTGATGATATGGCTCAGATTCTTACAAAATATAACAGTAAAACACGAGAAAGTTAGAGTAGCTTGATATATCAGAAAGTACTTTCTTTTCTTTGAAAAAAGTATCTTGCAAAAGTGTCTAATATATGCTATTATTTCCCCACTAAGTAATTTCTATGAAAACAACTATTTCATTTGCACCGGTAGATATTGAAGCTCGCAAGGCGCTTGATTTTTCATCAGGAGACACCGTGCGTGTTTGGAACAAGATAAAAGAATCAGACGGAAAGACACGACTTCAAGCTTTTGAAGGTATGGTGCTTGCTCGTAAGCATGGTACAGAGATGGGTGCAACATTTACTATTCGACGTGTTGCGTCAGGTGTTGGCGTTGAACGTGTCTACCCACTTTTTTCTCCGCTTATCGACAAAATTGAGGTTGTGCGTCATGCTCGCACTCGTCGTAGTAAGCTTTATTATGTACGAGATAAAGCGATACGTGATGTTCGCCGAAAGCTAAAGAAAGATACTCGTGTTGTAAAGAAAGGAGACACAACAACTGCAGAAGTTGTTGCCGAAGAGACAAATGATGCAGTTACTGCATAAAAACAAAACAGGACAAATGTCCTGTTTTGTTTTTCTTATTTTTTATGGTAGTATTTCTATACTCGATTGAGTATAGTATATGCCCAGGTGGTGAAATTGGTAGACACACTACCTTGAGGTGGTAGCGCCGTTACTGGTGTGCTGGTTCAAATCCAGTCCTGGGCACTAAGTAGATTATTCTTCAAAAGAAAGAAAAAAGACTTGTTGGGTAGTAACTCACAAGTCTTTTTTCTTTGGTATCAAAGTTTAATAAGAGGGTGTGTTATAAGGTACTGTTATATCAATAACGTATATGCAGTACTTGCCTATATTTTTATTTTTCTATATACATCACTAGAAGAATATGACTGGAAGATTTTCTGAATTTAGTTGATATGTTTCAAAAATAAAAACAGGAACTATATGTTCCTGTTTTAATGATATACATCCACCTAAAAAAGTTTTTCAAGATGAATGGATACTGCTTCCATATTTCGAAGTGTTATTCCTTTTCCAAGGTAGTGTTGCGCGATGCTTATCCTTCCAAGATCTCGTGGTAGGGTGTAGCTCAGTTTGATATAGGGTATAGGGAGTATACCGTACACTACATCATTATTGCGTTTTTCATAACTCAGAAAAGTGATTGAAATGCCGGCATCAAATCGAATCTTTTGCCACTCAATAATTTTTACACCTTCAGCAAAACCAAAAGCGAGACTGTTGCCGTACTGACTGTTTACGAGGGCATTCAAAAACAAAAAACTATCACGATTCTTATCTTTGTAACAAGTAAAACCATACCCATCATTTCTTTCGTTAAGTGCGCCACCTCTATTTCCTCCTGGATGACTTGCATTTCCAAAAAAATTCAAGGCAACTTCTTTGCAAAACGTATGTTCATTGAGAGTTAGTGTAAATGAATCAACCTGCCTAAAGGTTGTTGTTATCCTACTTCCAACGGTTTCATCATGGTTTTGTACAAGGTGTACATCTTTTGTATGTTTGATGGAGTTATTTTTTGAGAACAGGGTGTAGTTGTCAGGCAGACGAAATCCTTCTGCGTGTGCAAGTGTAGAGCTCACACCAAGAACGCAAAGTACAATACTAGACTTCAGTGTTTTCATGATTGCCTCCTAAAATTATAAGACTAAAGAGCTTTACTGCTGTAAAGTCTACTCTTCTTGCGTATTTTAGCAAACATCTTTCTCAAAAATCATTTTTGTGGTAGAGTAAAAGTCTCAATCATAGTTTGGTTGATATAGATGGTGCCTATGGTGTAATGGTTAGCACAGAGGTTTGTGGAGCCTCTAGTTCCGGTTCAAATCCGGATAGGCACACCAAT
>JBDLTQ010000036.1:0-44293 GCA_039805745.1 Candidatus Parcubacteria bacterium
GAAAACAACCCCCCTATATTAATGGTGTTTTTTTCTTTGCGTTTTTTTTAACCAAACAAAATGCGCGACACCTTCGGTGTCGCGCTTTTCTAATCTCTAAGCATTTATATTCTACTATCCACTCCCCCCTACTTCCCTTTATGTTTCTTAAGTACTTTTTTAAGATACTGACCGGTATAACTTTTTGCGTTTCCAGCAACACTTTCTGGTGTCCCTGTTGCTACAATCTTTCCACCCCCAATACCACCTTCTGGACCAATGTCAATAACATGATCTGCGCACTTTACGATATCTAAGTTGTGTTCAATGAGTACCACGGTGTTACCTTTATCAACAAGTTTATTTAAAATCTCAATAAGCTTCGCAATATCTTCATAATGAAGCCCAATAGAAGGCTCATCAAGAAGATATATCGTTTTCTCGACATGAGGACGATAAAGCTCAGAGGAAATCTTTACGCGCTGTGCTTCACCCCCTGACAAAGTTGTTGCTGACTGACCAAGCTCAAGATATGAAAGTCCAACATCATTAAGGGTTTTGATACGGTCATGAATTGCAGGAATATCATAAAAGAAAGTGAGTGCCTCTTCTACAGTCATACGAAGGATGTCATAAATATTTTTCCCCTTCCATTTTACTTCAAGGGTTTCCTTCATAAAACGTTTTCCTTGGCAAACATCACACTCTACATACACAGTAGGGAGAAAGTGCATTTCAACTGCAATCTCACCATTACCTTGGCATGCCTCACAACGACCCCCTTTTACATTAAAAGAAAATCTCGACGCTTTCCATCCTCTCACTCTTGCTTCTTCAGTTTCTGCAAAAATATCACGAATATGAGTCCATGCTCCGGTATACGTTGCAGGATTTGAACGAGGGGTACGACCGATAGCAGACTGATCAATAAGTACAACTCGAGAAATATACTCTGTTCCTGTAAACTCTTCACAGTTAAAAATCTTAACCGTTCTGTGCTTACGCTCAAGGCGAGCGAGAAGGTTACGGTGGACTATTTCATACATAAATGAACTCTTACCTGACCCAGAAACCCCTGTAATAACATTAAGCCTTCCAAGTGGGATAGTGGTATTCAAATCTTTAATATTAAAAACAGTACCACCTTTTATTTTAAGAGAGCCTTTATCTTGATGCCGACGAACATCAGGGAGTGGAATCTCTTTCTCACCACGAAGATATGAAAGTGTTACACTTCCTGATTTATTCTTTGGTGCAGTAAGCAATTCTTCGAGATCCCCCGCTACAACAACCTCACCACCATGGACTCCAGCTTTTGGACCAATATCAACAATATAATCAGAGGCAAAAATAGTATCTTCATCATGCTCTACAACAATAATAGTATTTCCCATATCACGAAGATGTGTAAGTGTCTTTATGAGTCTATCATTATCTCGCTGATGGAGACCGATAGTTGGTTCATCAAGAACATATAAGGCTCCTACAAGTTGAGATCCTAACTGAGACGCCAAACGTATACGTTGCGCCTCACCACCTGATAAGGTGTCTGCTTTTCGATTAAGTGCTAAATAATCAAGCCCAACATTTAGCATAAACTCAAGCCGTGACTCAATTTCTTTGATGACAACCTGAGCAATTTCCTGCTCTTTTGGTGATAATGGTAAGCGACCAAAATAATCCCTTGCATCTTTAATGGTAAGCGATGTAATATCGACAATGTTAATTTTTTCAACATCATCAAGATATACATGAAGGGACTCTTTACGAAGACGCTTTCCTTGGCAAACATCACACTCATCAAGACCTCCAAAATACTTTGTTCCAAGACCATTACATGTAGCACATGCTCCATATGGAGAATTGAATGAAAAAAGACGAGGCTCTATTTCTGGAAATGAAAAACCACATGAAGCACATGAAAACTTATTACTCATAATAGTACGCTCGCCCATAATATCAACCTCAAGAAGACCTTCTGTCTCCTGCACTGCACGTTCAATTGCTTCTGAGAGACGAGTAAGGGCATCTTTTTCTGTTGCTTTTGTACGTATCTCGTCTAAGGTAATAGAATCAATAAGAATAGCTATTTCATGTTTTTTATTTTTATCGAGAATAATTTGTTCACGTAAACTTTTTCTCTGACCGTCAACAATAGCTTCAGTATATCCACGCCCAAGCATGTCATATAACATTTGATAATGCTCACCCTTACGTCCACGTACCACTGGCGCAAGGATATGTATTTCTTCATGAGAAAACTCAACACCAAGCATCTCTTTCTTCACCTTCTTGTAATCAATACCCTTAACCTTATCTAAAATAAAGTGTAAAATTTCTTCATTAGAAAGTTTTTGTATTTTTGAGCCACACTCAACACAATAAGGCTTGCCAACACGAGCATAGAGTACGCGGAGGTAGTCATATATCTCTGTAATAGTAGCAACCGTTGAGCGAGGGTTGCGCCCTGCTGATTTTTGGTCAATAGAAATTGCAGGAGAAAGACCGACTATCTCATCCACATCAGGCTTCTGCATTTGATTAAGAAACTGTCGAGCATACGCTGACAATGACTCTACATAACGACGCTGACCTTCAGCGAAGATGGTATCAAAAGCAAGAGAAGATTTACCAGACCCAGAAAGTCCTGTGAACACAATCATCTTATGTCGAGGCATCTCAACGGTAATATTCTTAAGATTATGAGTTCTCGCACCTCGAACGATAATTTTTTCTAAATTTTCTTGTTTTTTTGGAGCCATATACGTATAGATAGATAGAATTCTACTTTTGAGAAAAGTGATGTTTCATTCTACCATAATTGACAACCATTTTCAAAAGATGTGAAATAAAATACCCTCATACTACTATGAGGGTATCGTATAATTCTCTGGTATGAGATACAGATAGGTGTCGAAAGCTACCTGAAGAAACTAGGAAGCATACTTCTTAGTTTACTGAACACAGTTGAACGATTTTGATTCATTGGGCGAGTTGAAGAGGCTGTTGTTGATGCCATAAATGGTCTACCATTACCCCTTCCTTCTCCACGGTCGTTACTAAAATCCTCTTGTGTTGTTGTTGCTGTCTTTTGACCTGTTTGAACAATTTGCTTAGCAGTGATTGTTCTAGTTGATGTTGCTATTGTGCCATGAATAAGCACAGTGTCACCAATAGAAAGACCAGCTACAGTTGAAGTTGCTTTTCCTTTAAAGACTACAGCTCCACTAGCATTTACGGTAAATGTTGCAGTTGTAGTTGCTTGAGGTGGTCCATTTCTTCGTATAACAGTGAATGTTGTGCCATTAATAGCTGTTATAGTTCCGAGAACTCCTGCATTACCTTTTTCATTAAGGATGCCTTGCATTCCCAGACCTGCTGTTGATGATGCATGTTTCTCTGCCATGACGCGAGGAGGAACACCTTGTGTTGTTGTTGCTCGCATCATACGATTCTCAGGTTTACCGAGATGTGCATTTACTGCTCCACCATCAGAAACAGACTGAGCAGATGCTGTTGATACAGTGACAACAGCAATCGCACTCATAAATAAGAGAGATTTGGTTTTATTCATACGTAAAAGATAAAATAAGAAGGTTAAAGCCTCCTCTACTAAGTATTACACACAAACTACTATTTTTATTTCATTCATCCACAGATATCAAGGTCATTCATAAAATCCTTGCCGTATAAGGACTAGGAGGCGCTCATCATTCTTTTATAACACTCATAGAGTGCTCGCGTGTCAGCCAAAGCTGTGTGAGCTTTTGTATTATCAACTTTTAATAAAGTACACAATGATCTAAGAGAAAACTTATCTGCTTGAGGAGCATCATACAAACGAGCAAAAGCAATAGAAATAGTATCTAACTTACCATAATGCATACGATTATCTACTAATGTTTCTTCAAATGCTTTCATGACAAAGGCGTAATCAAATGTAAGGTTGTGAGACACAAAAATACAACTTTGTGTTTTCTTGGCAAACTCTTCCATAGCTTTTTTCCTATCAACTGCAAACATCCAATCAACTTCATTATATCCGTTAACTCGTAAAGCATCTGGTTCGGCACGTTCAATATGTTTTGGTTTTATCTTCCACTCAGCCTCCTCAACAAACTCTAACTTTGGACCTTTCCCAGGTCTCTCCACCTGTCGAGCAATAATAACTGCAAGTTCAATAATTTCATGAACTTCTGGATTTGTTCCTGTTGTTTCGGTATCAATAAAAGCTAAGTTGTGTACTTTCATAATGAATATATTGTCACAGATTACTAAGTAGTTAGAATACCATACAAGGATATCATGCGACAAGAATTACCAAGCTAAAAACTATTTAAGGTATTTCTGTATATTTCTCTTATGTTCTTCAAATGTTTTTGCATAATACATCGCGCCATCATTTCCGGTAATGTAATAAAGATACTCAGTAGGTATTGGATCTAGTACAGCTTGTAGCGCCACAAGTCCCGGGTTATTGATAGGAGAAAGAGGAAGACCACGCTCTTTATATGTCTCTTTAGCAACATCAACCTGAAGAGGCATCATAATAGCAAGTCTTTTGAGTAAAATTCCTGCAACAATTTTCATATCATGAGACGTTTTTGCTTCACCTTCCACAAGAGAAGCAAGAACAATGATATCATCATACGATGTCAATGGTTTTTGGACCTGTTGTGATAAAAGAACTGGTTCTACTTTTTTAGAAAACACTAAGAGCATTCTCTCTATCACATCTCCTGCTGTATGTGATGGCAACAAATAGTATGTTGAGGGAAATAATTTCCCGTTAGCATTTGCGGTATGTACTGCAGACATAAAATCTTCTACAGAAATATTTGGAAGTACTTTTGTGACAAGTGAGGCAATTTCAAGCGAGGTACTCCCTTCAGGGACAGTAAGAGTAATCAAAGGGACACCTTTATTCCCTTTTGTTAAAGTATCAACAACACCCAAAAGAGAGGTCGGTGTTTCAAACGCATACCCTCCAAGATGAACACCCGTGTCTTTATTGAGAAAAGAAACAACCATTCTAAATAAAAGTGAACTTTTAATATATCCTTCATTAGACAATCTAATACTAATACTTCTTAAAGATTCATTCTCTGATACAGTAAAGATTCTTCCGGTAGGAAATATTGTAGGAGGTGTATACAACACACGATATACCAAGAGCATACCCACAATGATACTGACACCACCTATAACACTAAGAGTTTTTTTATAATCCATACAAGATGTTTTTATTATAGCGGAAGATTGGCAGGAGCAACACCTTTAATACTATCAATTCGAGGAAGGGTTGGGGTGGCCACAGTAGCGCCAGGAAGATGCCACAGTGTTGCTATTTCCTCTAAATTGTATGCCGAAACATCTGACGGGTGCGGGTGATCAAATGGGTGCATCAGTACTTCATATATCATACGGAAGAGCTTACGTTGTTTCATTGTCGAACTCCAGAAAAACATATCCTCCCATTTGTCTAATGAGTCTCTTGCTTTAATATGAGGGAAAAATGCTTCACGTTCAACATAAGATTCAAACATCTCCTCACCTCTCCATGGAGTACGTCTCCCTCGAAAGTTTTGCCAAGGATACGAATATGGATCAGATGGACTAAGACCGAAAGAATTAACACCGGCAAAAGGTTTACCAAAAGCTAGAATATTTTGAATTTGTTGACCGTTAAAATTTTCTTTCTTAGCAACATAGATAAGACGAATAAGTCCAAGCATGACAGGTTTTGAAAGTTTTTTATTCACCGCCTCAACTTGCGCACGCTCTTCCATGGTAAAATCAAGATCTTTTTTAGGAACAGTTTTTGCTTTTTTATATATAATATCTTCGACACTCTCTGTGCCATCTGCAAGTTTTTTGGTAATAGTTTTCAACCCACCATACTCATCTTCAACCTTATCACCCTCTAAAATATATTTAGAGGTTCTCAATTGTTTCTTAAATGTCTCTGCCATACCCGAAAGACTCATATGTTCATGTGTTCCTTCATTAACAAAAAACTTTGGGAATTTCTTATCATTATAGACACCACCCTCATCCTGAAGAATTATCTGATACCACATATGCTCACCTTTTCCAAGCCCTCCCATCATTTCAAGGAGTGTTGCAAGTGGGTCTATTTTAAACTCTTCTTTAGTTTCTTTATCGAGACCATAATCAACATAGGTCTTAAGAGGAAGAAAATCTGCAGGCATCTGACATTCATCACCCTTATCACTTGGTTCTTTGTTTCCTTTTTTAGAGTAAGGCTTCCCTGTTTTTTCGTTTATCGGTGTCCATGTTTTTGAAAGAGGAAACCCTCCTCCCCATATCGATACGTCTTTTGACAAATGATGATACCGTATCTTGCTTGTATAGTCATCAGCTTCTACTATTTCTATACCAGGATACTGAGAATAAAAATTTGCCTCCACAAGCGCACGAAATTTCTTCTGAATACGGACATAGAAATGTATCACTCCTTCAGTAGATGCAATTTCAAGCGAAGAGTATGCAGGGAGGTTACCTCTAAAATTTCTTGCGTATTTATCACTAATGCCACCAGATTGCATGAGGCATGCAATAGCCACCTCTGTTGCATATGGTGACTTGGTAATCTCTCGAGGGAGCTTTATTTCAAGCATTAACCAATCAATAGCATTAAGATGCTTTTGATTTATATACATCATCCAAAAACGCCACATCCATATACAGAGTAATAAAAAGAAAATGAGATAAAGTAAAAAAAATCCCATGTCAATAACAAATTGCATATTCAAAAGTATACCATGTATAACCCTGTATATAATACACATGTATTACTACAAAAAAAGTAGCCCAAGATGCTACTTTTTAGACAAACTACGACAGAAACAAAAAACGTGAGAATACAATCCTAAAAACTATAACGTACTATTTAAGCAAGTGTGTAGTCTCCAGCAACTTTACGAAAATGCTTTGCGTTCTGAAGATTCACTAATACAGTATTTGGCTTAACAATACGTCTAGCAAGAACTCTTTTTATAATTTCCTCTTTAGCGAGAGGGTGTCCAGCATCTCTTAATACTTCAGTAATAACATCACGAACAACTCCTCCTGTGTGACCCCAATCTTTAAGCCCGTACATACCACGTCCTACAAGCACAAAACGAGAATCCTTAATAAGCTCATTATGACAGGTAGCTACATGAGCTTTTTTCCCAAAAGTTTTATTAATCTCTTGTGCAACTTCCTTAAAGTGCATAGGTCGATTAGCTCGACGCATAATAAGATATGCATAGTCCTTAATACCTCGTGCTTTTACATGAGGAGATGAAGTCCTACCCCACTCACTTAACTGATTCTTCCCAATAACTTTAGATAAAGCAAGGTATCGATAAATAATTTCTTTATTCCCCTTATACTCTTCTACAAGATCATCGAGATGCCCTATGAATCGATTAAAAACTTCCTCTTCGTGAATCAAATCTTCTTCGCTGATTGAACCGTACAACTTCTTAAGTGCTTCACGAACGTGTTCAGCAGTTTTTACATCAGTTGTAAAATGAGCATGAAAATGATCATCTTCTTTGTGTTTCTTAAAATCATCATGAAGAGCTAGATAAAGATTGATATGGTTTTGAATCACAGGATCTTTAGAGATATGACGCATAAGATGGTCTTCTGAAACAACAGAACCGAGATCATTAATAATCTTTTTTAATTCTTCAAAAATAAAAAGATGCTCTTTGTATTCTTTAGATTTTTTAATTGTAGTAAGAGCAAAGTTTTCTATCTGTCTCACTCGTTCACGAGTAATATCATATGTCTTTCCAATAGCCTCAAGAGTCATCCTGCCTTCATTTTCTAGACCATAACGATTAACCACAATTTCTCTGGTGCGAGGATTAAGAGAAGTAAGTAACTTCTTCGAAACAGCTTTTGGTTTAAAGGTTATTCCTGACATATGATGACTAAGTTATATTGTAATACTCTACCAGATTTTTATAATAACGTCAAATAACGACATTGACAAGCTTGTTTTTGATAACAATTATCTTCTTTGGTTCGAAAGTTCCAACATATTTTTTATACTGATCATTCTCCTTAACAGCAAGAATAACTCTGGACTCATCAAGATCTCGAGGGAGTACACAAGTGGCTCGTAATTTACCCTCTATCTGTATAGCGTATGTTACTGTGCTTGCAAAAAGACTACTCTCATTGTACTTTGGCCATGAAGCTACATGCACGGACTCAGTCTCTCCGAGAGTGTGCCATAATTCCTCTGTAACATGAGGAGCAAAGGGAGCTAAGAGTTTAATACATATGATATACACCTCCCTTGAAACTAAAGGTTCTTTTTCTAAGAAATTAAGCAATGTCATCATTTTAGAAATTGCTGTATTAAACTTAAATAGCTCGATATCTTCGCCTACTTTTTTAATAGTTTGATGAAGAGCAATGGTAGCTTCAAGAGATAATTCACAACTGTTGACCACTTTTGACTGTAGTGCAAAAAAACGTTCAAGAAACCTACGTGAACCAGCCATGCTTGATGTGCTCCACGCAACCGCTTGATCAAAAGGACCCATAAACATTTCGTATACACGAAGAGTATCTGCCCCATACTGCATCACTACTTCATCTGGGTTTACTACATTCCCCCACCGCTTACTCATCTTACGCCCATCCTCTGCCATAATAAGCCCAACAGTCTGAAGCTTTGTAAATGGTTCATCATATGACACAACGCCTATGTCATATAAAAATTTATGCCAAAATCGTGCATAGATAAGATGTCGTGTTGCGTGTTCTGCTCCACCAACATAAAAATCTACAGGTGACCATTTTTTTTCTTTTACAGCATCAACAAATGAAGTCTCATTATGTGAATCAATGTAACGCAAGTAATACCATGATGACCCAGCCCACTGAGGCATAGTATTAGTTTCTCGCGTAAATAGTTTTGCTTTTGAATCATCTTTTGGAAGAGATATAAACTCCCCATCTTCATTAATACATCCATACACTTCTACCCATTCCTTAATATTTGCAAGCGGACTTTCGCCTGTTCCTGTTGGTTCATACTCATCAACCATCGGAAGAACAATAGGTAGCTCGCTATCAGCAACTGCGTATGACACATGGTTTTCATCAAACACAATTGGAAACGGCTCGCCCCAATAACGCTGACGTGCAAATACCCAGTCTTTTAATTTGTACGTACTTGTTAATTTCCCTCCAACCTTTTCAGTAATTTTAATACGAGCATCCGAAGAAGAAAGACCTGTGTACTCTGAGGAATCAATAACTACTCCATCTTCATGATGGACACCATTATCAGGATTATCGTGTTCTTTTTTTTGTATAACACACTGTATAGGCAAAGAATATTTCTGCGCAAACTCAAAATCTCTCTCATCGTGAGCAGGTACGGCCATAATCGCACCTGTGCCATATCCTGCCAAAATATAATTAGCAATATATACCGGAATCTCTTCACCATTTACTGGATTTCTTGCTTTTATACCTGTATATACACCTTTCTTTTCTTGTACTTCTTTAAAAGAAAAATCTTGTTTCTTGGCTTCTTCTTGTATTTCATTAAGAACAGTGAGCACCTCTTCGTTCGGCTTCCACCCTTTCTCAACCCAAGAACTAGCAAGCTCATGAGAAATCGCCATAAAAGTTGCACCGTATATGGTGTCAGCCCGTGTAGTAAAAATACGAAGCGATTTTTGATAAGGGAAACTAATAAGTGGAAAGTCAATCTCACTTCCTTCTGACTTACCAATCCAGTTTCTCTGAAGTTCTTTAATGTGAGGCTCCCAGTCAAGCTTATCTAAATCAGTGAGCAACCTGTCTGCGTAGTCAGTGATACGAATAGTCCACTGACGAAGTGGTTTCTTTTCTACCTCGCTACCACATCTTTCACACTGACCATTCTCTAGATCTTCATTAGCAAGTCCAGTTTTACACGAAGGACACCAATTGATTGGGTCGTAACTTTCATATGCAAGACCTTTTTTGTACATTTGTTTCCACATCCACTGCGTCCACTTATAAAACTTTGGGTCGGTAGTATTTATCTCTCGTTCCCAATCATAATTAAGTCCAAGCATCTTAAGTTGTTCTTTATAACGAGCAACATTCTTTGCAGTTGAGACATTTGGGTTTACTTTATTGTTAAGCGCATATTGCTCAGCAGGAAGACCAAATGCATCAAACCCCATTGGATGCAAGACATCATATCCTTGCATCTTTTTCATACGACTATACACATCAGTCGCAATATACCCTTTAGGGTGTCCAACGTGTAGCCCGTCACCAGACGGGTATGGAAACATATCTAAAATATAAAACTTCTTATTACTTTTTTCTGTAGTACGGTAAAGAAACTCCTCTTCCCATTTCTGTTGCCATTTTTTTTCAATACTATTGTGATTATATAATTCCATAAAAAGATTAAGGTCTAGTCTATATAACTAACTATAGCAAAAGAATCACATGAATACAAAAATGCGCACTTTCTGCGCATTTTTGTATTTTAAAAACAATAGTCTAACAAAAACCTCTTGAAAGAATCCTCCTTTATATTATTTTCCGTAATACATCTCTGGACCAATCACTCGCTTATAGCACGTCTTTTCTGCGACATGATTCCAAAATGGTGATTGATCACCTTCATAGTAATAATTAGAAACTGAATAGTACATATCCGCACTACCGCTTACGATACCTTTTGTATCCATTACAGCAAGAGTCTGTCCACGAGCATCATAATTACGTGTTGTGGTAAATGTTGCACACAGTTCAAAAATTGCAGATGTAGCCATTTCTTTCTTATTTGTTACATAATTCATTTTGAAAGTAGGCTGTTGCAAAACAGTATAACCATACACCTCTTTTGTTTCTGGATCAGATGGTACTGTATATCCACCCTGAAATGCGTTATCAAGCTCCACAAGAGAAAGAGGAAGTTTGTCTGTCATTTGGAAACGATTAAAAACTTCTTGCTGAATACGTGACAGATCGGAAAGACGTATATTATCTATTTTTTTTGCGCGCATTTCACTTGGTGTACCAATAATAGAAATACTCCAACCTATAGAGACAGCAACAATACCTGTTGCAAGTGCAGTTATAATATAAGGCACATACGTCTTTCTTGTATAATCACGACGAAGTGTATAAAAATAATATCCAAATACAGATATCGCTACAACAAACACTGACAAAGCTTTCAGCTCAAACCGAACCGATAACTCTCCACCTAAGTAGGTATAGACCACTGAGACTAAAGCTCCGATAAGGCTAAGGATAGTTACAAAAAGTGTACAATAAATAAGAGCTTTTCGTATCCATAAATCCTGCTTAAAAAGAAACTTCTGTATATCCCGAGAAACATACCACGATAAAGCAATATACACAGGAAACATAACAACAAGTGATGCGATAGCAAAACGAACATCACTAAATGTCGTATCAACATAATAGGTATATGATAAAAGATCTATAAACTTTCTATCAATAGCAGTGAACAACACCTGCAGAATATTTGTCACACTCACAACAAGTGAAATACCGATGCCAAGATAAAGAAACACGTCAAGGGCTTTTGTTTTTGTATCTGTTTGCATAGTTTTTGGTAACGTTAATGTATAAAAGAAACGAGAAGCACCAATAAGCACAACCAGAAACGAAAGAACTACTATTGTTAGTACTGTTATTAACATGTCTTTAATTTTATCATTTTTATGGTATAGTGAAATCTATATGAATACTACTCCTCTTACTAAAATTGAGCAACTTGCCCTTTCGGTGACTCGTGGTGTTGGATCTATTTGGTCAGTATGCATCCACACTCTTTTATTTAGTGGGGCTTTTATGCTTGTTGTTATTGGCTTCCCTCTTGAAAGAGTACTTCTTGTGCTTACTACTATTGTTTCACTTGAAGCTATTTATCTGTCTATATTTATTCAAATGAGTGTTAATTTTCAAGCGCGCGCAATCGCAAGTGTTGAAAAAGAAATTGATGAAATCGCAGAAGATGTAGAAGGTATCGCAGAAGACGTCGAAGAAATTCAGGAAGATGTGGAAGAAATCGCAGAAGACGTAGAAGATATCCAAGAAAATGTTGAAGATATTCAGGAAGATGTGGAAGGAATTAACAAAGACATTGACGAAATCCAAGAAGATGTAGAAGAAATCTCTCACGACGTAGAAGAAATCAATAAAGACATTGATGAAATTCAAGAAGATGTAGAAGGAATTCAGAAAGAAGAAATAAAAAAATAGTGTAGAAACAAAAAAAGATGACACTTGAGGAAAACCCGAGTGTCATCTTTTTTCAACTAATCTCTTTTCTTTTTACTCAAACATGTGAAGAACCCAGTTCACCACCGAAAGAACAGCTGCAAAATATATCGCCATAAGTAAATTCGGTATAGCAAACTCAGGGACAAGTCTATCAGCGAGCAAAATCATAAGTCCATTAATAATAAAAGAAAAAAGACCAAGCGAGAGTAAATTAATAGGAATAGAAATAAGCATAAAAATAGGCTTAATAGTGTGATTAATCACAGCAATCACAAGAGAAGTAAGAAGGGCTATCCATGCTGTGCCAAATGCTTGAGTAAGCGTTGCAAAAATGAGAGGCACACCAACACCAGTAATATAACTGGTAATCAAAATAGCAATAGTGCGGACAAAAATATAGTTCATAGAGATATCAAGATTATGAGATGATAAGCTGTTGCACAGTTCTTAATTCTTCTTCACTTGCTTTATATATATGTTTTTTATCTAGATCATCTGGAGAGTCAGTAGGAATAAGATGAATATGCGCATGAGGAACAGCATATCCTTCTACCATCACGCACACCCGTGCGCACCCCAATTTCGCCTTAAGCACTTGAGCCATATACCTTGTGCGATGCATTACTTTATCAAATAGCGCTTCATCAAGATCGAAAAGGTAATCTACTTCTTGTTTTGGAATTACAAGGGTGTGACCTTTTTGTATTGGGTTACTATCTAGAATTGCACACACATACTCATCTTCATATACCTTATATCCTGTAAGCTCATCATTAATAATTTTAGAAAAAATACTAGACATATATTATAATTATAATATTAAGTATACATCTGATTATTCGTATCGCAATGCGTCGATTGGATTAAGTTCTGAAGCTTTCTTAGCAGGATAATACCCAAAAGCTACTCCAATAAAACCAGACACACCAAAAGCTAAAACAATAGGAAATAACCTTACTTCAGTTTCAAGAATACCTAAAGAAGTAATGGAGAGTGATGCCACAACACCCAATAATACACCAATAACTCCCCCTAAGACTGTTATGATGATAGACTCAAACAAAAACTGGCTACTTATATCTTTTTTCCGCGCACCAATTGCTTTACGTAAACCAATCTCCCTTGTTCTTTCTCTTACATTAGTAAGCATCATATTCATAATACCTATTCCACCAACAAGAAGAGATATTCCTGCTACAGAAGAAAGTAGAATAGTAAACACCTTGGTCACTGACTGCGCGGTACTTGCAAGATCTGTTTGATTAAAAATACTGAAATCTGCCTGTGTTTCATCATTTATTCCATGAGACTCCATAAGAATCGTTGTAAGCTCATTCTGAAGCGATGACATATCTTCACTATTTTCTGTTGTGACAGATATTGTACTTAAATACTGACTATTGGAAACATACCTGAAGGCTGTAGATATAGGTATCACAATTTGATCATCAATACTTCCAAAACCAGAACCACCTTTTGAAACATAGACCCCGACAATGGTAAATTTTACTTTATTTATTGTTACTGTCTGACCAACAGCACTTTCCCCAACACCAAATAAATCATCTCTTGTTGTTGGACCAAGTATTGCAACACGAACACTACTTCTCACATCGTCTTCTTCAAAAAAATCCCCCTCCTCCATCTCTAAAGATTTTATTAAAGCATAGGGAGTATCTGCCCCAACTATTTGAGTGTTTGTATTATTTGATCCAGCAACAACTTGAGATCGACTACGAAATTCTGGAGAGATATCCTTTGCGAAGGAGGCGTTTTCTTTAATCTCTGACACATCTTTCATAGTAAGAGTTTGTTGATTTGATCTTCCCATACTTATACCACCAGTTCTATTACCACCTCCACCCATAACTGTAATAACATTTGAACCTAGAGAACTAATACTTGAAGCGATAGAACTTTCAGCCCCATGACCAATTGCCAACATAACAATAACAGATGCGATGCCGATAACAATACCGAGAACAGTGAGACCTGTTCGTGTTGGATTTGATTGTATAGAAGTAACTGTTTCTATATAGAGATCGTGTGTTTTCATATTTGTTATATGTTCTCAGCTATCTTTCCATCTATTATATAAATAATCCTGTCTGCATGAGATGCAACATCTGGCTCATGTGTAATAAGAATAATAGTTCGACCTTCTTCTTTATTTAATTTTTTAAAAGTAGATAATACAATTTCTCCTGTTTTAGTATCTAGATTTCCTGTTGGTTCATCTGCAAGAATAAGAGCAGGATTGTTAACAAGCGCACGAGCGATAGCAACTCTTTGAATTTGTCCACCAGAAAGCTGATTGGATAGATACCCCCCAACGTTCTTTTGGGAAACCTGCACTTATAAGAGCTTTTTGGGCTATAACTTCACGGTCTTCTTCTTTTATTGAAGTGTTATACATAAGAGGCAACATAACATTTCTAAGTACTGTAGTTCTTGGAAGAAGATTAAATGACTGGAACACAAATCCTATTTTTATGCCCCTAATAAGCGCCTGCGCATCATCGCTAAGTCGAGATACATCTTTTCCCTCCAAAAAGTAAGCACCTTTACTTGGAACATCGAGCAAGCCAAGTATATTCATAATAGTTGATTTACCAGATCCAGAAGGACCCATAACCGCAACAAATTCACCTTGTTTAATAGAGAAAGAAATATCACTAAGTACATGAGTTACTTCTTCACCTTGGCCGTATGTTTTAAAAATATGAGAGAGCTCTATCATAAAAGTTACTAAGGACGAACTTGTGTACTTGGTTGCCTTTGTTGCGCCCCTCCTGGTCTAAAGAGTGATGTGATAGAAGGGGTGGTGCTTGTTGTTTTTGATGTTGTTGTTTTTTTAATAATTACCCGATCACCTACTTCTAGACCAGAGACTATCTCTGTCTTCCTTCCACCAACTATACCGACTGTCACAGGTATTTTAGTAAATACTACTGAGGACGGCACTACAGAAGTTTTTACCACTTGTGAAGAAGTACCTTGCGTGCGGTTTCCTAAGACGGCCACAGTAGTCGAAGCTTGGAACCTTTTACGTGTAGAGTCAGAATCTACACCTTGTTGTTGTGAAGAAGATGAGGCAATGGTTTCATTATTATCCTTATAAACACCATCCTTGAGTGTCTCATCTGCTTCAACATAATACCCGGAAGCATCTTTCTTTACAGCTGAAGAAGGAAGGACAAGTGCATCATCTTTTTCATTTGTAACAATTTCTGCAGAAACGCTCATACTCGGCTTAACACGAACATCATTTGTTTCGAAATAAATTTTTACTTTATAAGTAACTACACCAGAAGTGATAGTGCCAATTCCATCAATATCAGCAACTGTCCCCGTTGCAGAGACACTCTCAATCGCATCAAAAGATAGCTTAACTGACTGCCCTAAATGAACTTTGGCGATATCTGATTCATTAAGAGTAATAAGTGCGATTTTTTTATCGGTAACAATCGTTCCAAGAGAGGCTGCACTATTAGACGAAGCAGTAACAGCAGAAAGACCAACTTGTGCAGAAACACTTGCCATCTGTCCATCAAATGGTGCCACGATTGTATAGTCAGAAAGCATAGCGTATGCATCGGTAAGAGCATTTTCTCTTTGTTTGACAACAAGTTCTTGCGCTAGAATAGCATCACTTTTTGCTCCAAATTTTAAATCAGCAAGTTTTTGTGTATATTCTGCAATCTGTCTATCATAATCAGCACTTGACAGTGATTTATTTTGAATAGCTGTCTGATAAGTATTATAAAGAGAAAGATATGAAGTTGAACGTTTATTAGGAATATCAATAACCCAATTTATAGAAGACTGTGGCGCATTAAATTTAATATAAAGACCAGTATCTGCTATAGGTTGTGGAACAACAGTACTGTACTGAACTTGACCATTAACGACCCCAGAAACTGTAAGCATCGAACCTTCTGTTCCTTGAGATACACCTATGCGAATCTGACCTTCAATTTTTTTGTATATGTTCCAGAAATGGTTGGTGATACTTCTTGTGTATAAGAAACATCTGGAAAAGCCTGAATCCCAGACGAAAGAAGGTTCGCATAAGCAGTGTCAACCTGTGTGTCGAGAGAACTCTTAGATGCTTGTATTTTTTTGATAGCATTTTCTAAAGTGAGTACATCGATTGTTTCTGGTGGGTTCTTTAACTTTACAAGAGACACTTTAGCTTGTTCTAAAGCGAGACTTGCATCTCTCACTTGTTTATATGCATCACGAGCATCAAGCCTAAAAAGGACTTGACCTCGCTTGACTTTATCTCCAGGAGAAACAAGAACTTGAGTAACGTTCGCATTTACTTTTGGCTTAAGATCTACTTGAGAAGTATTGGAAACCTGCCCTGTTCCAGAAATAGTTTCTTCTGCTTTTCCGTAACGCACATATCCATACTGGACTAACATATTATTACCAGACTGGGAACTTAAAAAATAATACACTGTTCCTGCCACACTGGTAATAATAAGGGAGATGATTTTATGACTCGCAACACACCTCTTAATAAAATCATAAGCGCGAAACATTTTTTCTTTATACATATAACTATATATCTGAGATGTTAATCTAAAACCACTACTAAATACATATCAAACTTATTATATACTACTATCCCAACTGTTATTTTATTTCATTTTTAAAAATGACTTTCGATGAAGTGGTGTGATTCCGTATTGTGTAATCGCCTTATAGTGCGCACTAGTACCATACCCAACATTTGTTTCGAAACCATATTCTCCATACTTCTTAGCATATTCACACATCATTGTGTCTCTATATTCCTTCGCATAAATAGATGCGAGCGATATTTCTAAAATCTTTTCGTCACCCTTAATAATCACTTCGTAGGCATATGTATCAGGAAGAGATAAAGCACCGTCGAGGTATACATACGACTCTTGTCCAACACCTTGTCTCTCGAGTTCTAGAAGTGCTTGTTGTGTTGCGGCCTTTATTGCAGGTACGATACCTTCATTATCTATCATTTCCACACTTGATTCCCCTATCCCAAATAGCACTTGTTGTGACTGTGTAAAAGATTCTAGAGCGTGTAAGATTGCCTTACGCTGTTTTTTACTTAGTTTTTTACTATCACGAAGTTTCTCCTGTGGGTATAAATGTGTGAGACCCACACCAGAAAGCACCGCACACGCGCACACAACAACAGGACCAGCAACTGGACCACGACCAACCTCATCTATCCCTATAATATAGTTCATATCGATAAGTATAACAGAGTGCTTCATTATCATACCTATACTAAATAGTAAAAAACACTATCTCTATAGTGTTTTTTACTTTAATCAAAATAGACTATTGTGCAAATAATTCTTGTAGTTCTTTCTGATGTTTTTTCATGACATCAAGAGCTGCATACATTTCTGGCTTACCTTGCTTTTTGAGTTCATCTATTTCTTTTGCTATTTGTTCAAATAATTTTGGATTTTTTTCTATCGCACGCTCGAGCATAGCAACTTGTTCTTTTGGGAGGTCTTTTGCTCCATACTTAAGTGCTTGTTTAAGAAGAAATTCTTTTATCATATAATTAACAGTTATTTTCAGTGTATCTACTAATTTGTAGCAGATTCTACTAGTGCTTCCTTGATAAGCTTATTAAAAGCAGCGAGATCTTTTGGATTATCAAGTTTCTTACCATTTAAGAAAAACGTAGGTGTCCCCTGAACCCCTAGACGAACCCCTTCACGAAACTCTGCTAAAATCTTTTCCTCAAGTGAAGAACTATCGTAATCTAAAAGAAACTTTTTAGTATCAAGCCCGAGTGTTGTAGCGTAAGTAAGGAAAAAATCTCGAGAGTTAAGAGATTCTGACCATTCATCTTGTTTATCATAAAGCATGTCATGCATCTCCCAGAACTTACCTTGCAGAGATGCGGCTTCGGTAGCCTTAGCAGCAGGGAGTGCATTTCGATGTATCTGAGTAAGTGGAAAATGTTTGTATACAATTTTTAATGTTTCGCTATTATCAGAAAGAACCTGACGTACTATTGGTTCATATGCTCCACATGCAGGACACTGAAAATCACCAAACTCAACAAGTGTAACTTTTCCATCTTTCGCCCCACGAACATGATCTGTTGTCGATAGTACAATCTCAGAAGGTTCACCGTTTGTTGTTATATTATTTGAAGTTGCAAAAAAATAATACCCGAACATAACACCTAGAATTACTGCAATAAAAAAAATAAACTTTCCTTGTGGGGTTTTTATAAAACGTGGAATGTATTTCATATAAAACTTAGTATACCACACAACTACTACTCAAAATAATACTGTTTTAAACAGTTGTGTATCGGTGTGAGACCTTCGGTTCCATATGCTTCATCTTCTTCTTTCTTGTACCATCTATACAGCAATTTTTCCTAGCTCTATCGCCATAAAGAGTGGTATCTCTTTTCGTGCCTTATTTTCTGCCTTTTGTTTAGGACCTTTCTCGCTTTCTTTGTGACTTGTCCATTCTTCAAGTCTTGTAATAGCGAGTCCATGCTTTGCAAATACTTTCATGTAGACCTGAAGCGGTCGATGAAAAGAGACTGTGTATTTTTTGTCATGCTTTTCTCCTGGTGTCATGTCTATCTTTATTTTACTTTCACTCATATATTCCTCCACTCTTCGATACTGCTTACCTTCATGGTCATCATACTCCCAGTGCGTATGAGTCGGATTACGAAAAGCTGGATGATTGAGCACGATATATACCCTACCGTCATCTTTAAGTACACGAGCGATTTCTTTGAGTGTCTCGCTTAGCTTTTCGATGTTTTGAATAGCGAGTACACACACCACCACATCTTGCGTCGTATCTTTCACCATGTAGAGGTCGTGTGATGGTGTGGTGAAGTAATGTGCTTGGAATTTTGTATCTTTGTTATTCTTCTCAGCTATCTCAATAAGTTCTTTTCCTATATCAGCACCGATAACGAACGCTCCAGCATCTACCAAGATACGCGAGAACTGCCCCTGCCCACAGGCAAGATCAAGGACGCGCTTCCCCTTCACCTCTCCGAGAAGTCGAAGGAGATTCGGATACACCACCTTCATGTGATAGGTATCACTATTTTTCTCTAAGTGTGTGTCATACCACGACGCCACACCTCCCCATGAAGTGGTAGTATTATGCGTCTTTTCTTTTATCTCTTTTTTGGATGCACCTTTTTTTGTTGGAACGTGAGACGATTTCTTCATGTGATCCATTCTACAGGAATATGAGGTGAATGGCTAGGATAGGAATAGATTTAAGAGTTAGCACAAAAAAGAAATCCCTACATTTTTATGTAGGGATTTGAGACGTATACTATGTTATAACTCTAAAAGGCAATCAAACACCTCAAGAGTTATGGATACAAATTACTTGCGACGGAGGAAGACGAAACGGTGGTAACCGCTCCAGAAACTGTGAGGGTAGCCGTTGACAGCGCTGAGCCAGCGCTCGCCGCCATCGTGCGTAACGAAGAACAGGCTGAGGTTGCCATCCAAGTCAGTGATGGGCTCCATCGCAATGATAAGCCATTCACCCTTCGGCTGGTCCGTGTACTGCAAACGTAAGTAAGGACCGACTTCGGGTGGGCAGAGGTCCAGTCCGAACTCTTGGGCACGGACGTAGATGTCTTTGCGAGTTGCACCATCCTTGAAGCCGAGTTCGGCGACAGAAGCAACGACCAGTTCAACTTCCGTTTTGCTGGTTGTCGCCGTGAAGGCGGGCTTGCCGAGGATGTCATTTGCCCAGTCGTCAATCTTCATCCCTGCCGACTTTACCGCCTTGCGGAAGTCATCAGCAGTTTGAAGACCATTGCCGAGCTTGATGGTTTTCCACGTCTTCCAGACCTTTGCAGTTGCAGAGACAAGGAGTTCGCCAGAAAGAAAACGCTTCACACCTTCCATACCGCCGAGCTTGTTGACCAATGCTTCCACTTGTCCGAGTGTAAGTTCACCGTATTTCATTATCTTCTCCTTGAGCTGTTTGCTCATTGGTTTCTCACTGTCCGTGAGTAAAGGAGCTATAACTGTACGTAGTCATAGCCAGAAAATCTCGCAAAGAATGTTTCTGTACAAGGTCTTTTGGCTATGACTACTGTCGTAAGCAATACTGTCAATGAACTATAAATAGTATACACTAAAATACTATTTTGTCAAGCAATTAAAGCCTGAAATCGCACTATAAATAAAACATACTTAATGTATATAAGCTAGAAAATTAAAACCTAAAACAACCCATCACCCTTCTCACCCCATCTCTTCATATATTCCTTCATATCTCCCCTTTTCTTCACCCCGCTTTCTGCCATGTAGCGTACAGTGCCGAAGACAAGCCTTCCAAACCACGGCCTATCATGCAGTCCTCCGATACTCCACGCGCACCCTACAAAACCATTAGGGTCACGACCGTCGAGTTCATAGATATCGTTTAAACACACCGCTATACGCATCGCTTCTTCTGGAGACTTCGTCCATTCAAGTATCTTCTTCGCCCAATACATACGCATGTAACCATGCATCTTGCCAGTCTCTACCATCTGTCTCTGTGCGCTATTCCAGAGGTCATCATGAGTCTCTGCTTGTTCAAACTGTTCTTGTGAGTAGATGTACTCACGCACGTCACTACTTGCCTTCACAAGAGTGACTTTCGCCCATGATGGAAACCCTGCAAATGAATCATACTTTTCATTATAAAAACAAAAGTTCTCCGCAAGCTCTGCCCGCACTACACACTCTTCTATAAACGATGCCACACTACCCATCTGACCATTAGAACCATTCGCCACATCATCGAACGCTTCCTCTACGCGAAGGTGTTTCTTTTCTAACAGTGTTCGTATAATGGTACGCCTTGAAACATTTCCATGTGTGATATATGGTGAGAGATTACTCTGACCATCTTTTGTAAAATCATTACGATCAGTATCATATCGTGTGAGCTTCTCATCCAAAAACTGCTCGAGCACTTCATGTGCACCCTTTTCTCCTGGAGTAAACATTCCTACCCCCATCACCTCTTCATTACATCTGATGTTGCTTTTTATTTCATTCCAATCAATTGGTGCAAGGGTTTTGAGAAGGCCTTGATTCGCGTCATGTACACAAAGCTTTCCGTGAGATTCGAGAAACTGGGGGAGTTTCTTGTGAATCTTGCTTCGTATAGTGCGCGCAGAAAACTCTTGCTTCGGCGATGTCTCCCACACTGGCACACAGTTATGTGTATCTACTTCATAGAGGGGTGTAGTGTTATGTTTCAAAAATACTTCTTTCCACTTTCGCATAAAGCGTAGCGGTAGCTGATCAATAACCACAGCACCAATATGAGATGATACAGTTTGGAATGTTCTCTGTGTATCAAAAAGTTTCTCGTGTTCAAAGGTGATGACAAGGGGTATGTTATGTACTCGCAACACCTCCTCCACTTCCTGAAGTGATGGGAGCACCCAATCATAAAAACGCCTTGTTGCTCCTTCCCACACATAGTTCCATATGACATAGTTCACGATAAGCTGTGCTCCACGCTTCTGTGCAAGTTCTTGTGCGAAAAGGAGCGCATCATTATCCTGTGCACGAACATCACGACACATCTGATAGACGACTGTACCACTTGAATATGTATTCTTTGAAAGCTGTCTGACACGAAGAGGATTTACCATGAGGGTAGTATATAGATATACAAAGAAGAAGACAAAGGTGGGGTGAAGCCGAGGGCTTCACCCCACCAAATCTCCGTCTACACTCCATGCTCTATATCCTCATCTCTACACTCAACTCTATCTATCCGGTGGCACCTCATAATAACTGATCAAAAACTTTACCAGTTTAAAGAATGGGTCAGTAAGCGTCGCTGATGCATACTCTGCCCCTTTTGGATGTGTATGAAAGAGAAAGATGATATATTTTGGATCATATGCTGGAAAGTATCCAAAGAACGAATGAAGATATCTATCATCATAGTACCCACCGCCTGGTTTTACCATCTGTGCTGTTCCTGTTTTTGCTGCTATAGAATAATGATCCATCTTGTACTCACCATTCTTAAGCGCTGTGTCTACCACATGTACGAGCATGCGAGAGATGGTTTCACTTGTCTTTTGAGTAATAACTTGCTCACTATCATTCATTGCGATTTTTTTTACCTCACCATTTTGATAGATAATACTATCAACGATATATGGAGAAACAAGCTTCCCTCCATTACCTAAAAGAGCAAGAGCTCGTATTGTCTGAATAGGTGTAATAGCAATACCTTGCCCGAAGCCAGCTGTAGCATTATCAACAAGAACATTACTTTTTATATTTTTTGTAAGACCACTCGCTTCTCCTGGCACATCTATCCCCGTCTCACTTCCTATACCAAATTTTTCAAAATACATTTGAAATTTTTTTACACCAAGCTGTTCTACCAAAAATACAATACCAACATTAAGTGACTTATCAAGAATAGTTTGCATTGTTGTACCGACACCACGTGGCTTACCATCAAAGTTACGAACCTTGTAACCATTCAAATCACGGAACCCTGTATCGTTATATGTAGTATTCTCATTCACAACACCGGCATCAAGCGCGGCTGCTACTGTGAGAGGTTTTATAATACTTCCCATCTCATACACACCGGAGACATTTTGGTTTGAGTACATACTTGCATCTTTTACTTGCGCAAAATTATTAGGATCATACCCAGGAAGAGCTTCCATTGCGATAATCCTTCCTGTTTGAGGGTCCATAACAATACCTCCGATACTATCTGACTGCCAAGCTTCTTTAGTTTCTTCGAGGGTGGCATGGAGGGCACGAGCAACTTCAGCATCAATAGTAAGGACGACATCCCCTTCTTGGGTTTCTCTATTAGAAACAGCAGTTTTTTCAATATCAGCGAAAAGTTCAGCGAAGAAATTTATAGCAATATTATTAGTAGAACGAGACAAGATATCATCATAATATCGCTCTAATCCATACTGTCCTCGGACAACCACACCATCACTTCCAACAAATCCAAGCACTTTAGCGCCAACATTCTCTTGAGGGTATGAACGTTTATTATCTTTTACAAATGTAATGCCTTTTATTTTCTTTGCTTTTATTTGATTAACCTGCTCTTGAGATATATCTTTTGCAATTTCTTCATATGGATCATTTTCTTTTCCTGCCTTTAACATAAAATCTGCTCTGGAAAGAGAAATGATGCTTGATAGTTTTTCATAAAGCACTTCTTTATTAGTGATTTGATTTGGACTTATAGCAATACGATATGTTGTCCGTAATTGAGCAGCAGGAACAAGTGAACCTTTATAACGAGAGAAAAAAATACTCCCACGATCAAAATTAGAAGGTGCTTGTGATACATACTGCCGATCAGCGATTGCTGTATAATGCTCATGCCTTATCACTTGAACATAAAATGCACGCGACAGAATAACGAGAAGCACTAAAAACCATCCTAAAAGGACAAAATCGATCCTATTTCTGGAACGATTTTCTTGATCATCTTTATATGATGAAGGTTTCTTAGTGTGCATACAGCACAGTATAACTTGCTATAGCATCTTTACGAACAGTAAACGTTGTATCATCAATACGAGAAAAATGAGTCTTTGTGAGATCTTCGTTAGAAATAGAAGAAACAATGGAAGCGTACTCTCCTTCAAGAACACTGAACTCAGAAGATAGATCACGAACAGCTACCATGTTTTCTTTACGCTCAATGACAGAAAAAACAAGAGAGAGTAGCACAACAACGTACAGCGTAGCCAAAACAACAAGTGTCCCGAGCATGGTGTGAACAATTTTTTCTTGAAGTGTTACTGGTGAATATTTTTGAAACATAAATGTTGTTGTACTTATTTTTTTTAATTTTTAAATTCTCTCTACGATACGAAGCTGAGCACTGCGGGCACGGTTATTATTATCTAACTCTTCTTTTTGTGGGATAATTGGTTTTTTTGTAATGATACGAAGGGTATCGTTATGATGTTTAAAACCATTTTTTACCACTCTATCCTCTGTGCTATGAAAAGTAATCACACAGGCACGGCCATTTGATGCAAGAACATGTGGTAGAGCTTCAAGCAGATCACTGATACCTCCAAGTTCGTCATTAACTGCCATGCGCAATGCTTGAAATGTTTTGGTAGCATAATGTGTCTTGCGATGCTGATAGAGAGAAGGAACTGCGCGCCTGATTATCTCTACGAGTTCAAATGTTGTAGAGATAGGCTTCTCTTCACGAGAAGTAATAATCGCTCGCGCAATGCGTCTCGAGTATCGTTCATCTGCAAAACCATACAATACATCAGCAATAGTTGATTCACTCCAGAAATTAACGATGTCGTACGCGGTCGTAACATCTTCTTCTGGCTTTGCGGAAAATGTCATAAGAAGTGGTTCATCTTTGCTAAAAGAAAACCCTCTCCCTGATTCATCAAGCTCTTGAGATGACAATCCGAGATCTGCAAGTATTCCATCTACATGAGTAATTTTAAGATCTTTGAGTATCGAAGTGAGATAACGATAATTGGAACAAATAAAGTGAATTTTTGGAGAATGTTTTATGTTCTCCATATTGGTTCTAGCTTCAGCAAGAGCTTCTTGATCGAGATCGATACAAATAAGTGTGCCTTGTTCCCCTATCTTCTTGGCGATTTCAATACTATGACCTCCGCGATTGGTTGTGCAATCAACATAGACACCACCTTCTTTAATAGCAAGGCCGTCTAAAGATTCTTGTAAAAGTACTGGGATATGCATAGAAAAGTAAAACCTAGATAACACCGAGATCACTTAATTTAGAAGCAAGAGCGTCTGCTTCACCGTTAACCTTTGCCATATTAGTATTCCATGTAGTCTCATTCCAAAGTTCAACACGAGAATACATACCAGCTAGAACAACTTTCCCTTCTAGATGAGCAAAATCTTTAAGTGAATCCTGTATAACAATACGTCCAGCAGCATCAACATCAACTTCATATGCATTTGCAAGCATAAATCGATTGAAACTACGGCTGTCTATGTTGCCAAACCCTCCTTGTGAAAGTTTTTGCGCAACATTCTCCCATTCTTTAATTGGAAAAATAAATAAAGAATTATCAAGACCGCTTGTTATAACAACTTTTTTTCCAAGATCCGCACGCCACTTTGATGGAAGTGTGATGCGTTTCTTTGGATCTAAATCATGTGTGTACTTTCCGATAAGCATATCTGTATGTGAAGCAAATCTCCCACTTCGCCCCACTTGCTCCCATTATACCCCACTTTAAGAGAAAAAGTAGTAAAAAGTGTGGATATCTGATATGACTCCTCCAGATACAACAATGCTTACTAGATGTAATAAAAACCACATACGAAAAACAACATAAAAAGGTAACATCACGCAACAAAAAAACACAGGACATGTATATTCCTGTGTTTTTATTTTATTTTAAAAACTCTCTTGAAGACTTCTTTGTTATTAGACACCACGAGCAGACTCCTTCTCATTCTTTGTCTCTTCTTTTTTAGGTTTTACAAGAGGAAATGTGTGCACTTCACGTATAGGCTTATCAGAAAGAAATGCAAATAATCGTTCACCAAAACCAAAACCACACGTTGGCGGCATGCCGTGTTCAAGCATTTCAAGAAAACTCTCATCCATCATCATTGCCTCATCATCACCTTCAGAGAGAAGTTCTTGCTGTTTTTCAAAACGAGCACGCTGATCAAGTGGATCATTTAGCTCACTATACCCTTTACCTATCTCGCTTCCTGCGATAATAGGTTGGAATATCTGTGCAGTTACGCCATCTGGATTTGCTTTTGCAAGTGGAGCGACGAGTAATGGATGATTCACAAGAAATGCAGGACCAGAAATATTTTTTCTACAATACTTCCACAAAGTGTCGATAAGTCGCTCTCTGTTATTACCATCGAAAGCAACGCCGAGTTCTGCAAGTTTTGCAACAATCTCTTCATCTGTAGCAAGAGTAATATCTATCTCAGTCTGCTTTAAGACTTCCTCTCTATAATCAATTCTCTCCCAAGTGCCATTCAGATCAAAAGTATGCCCCCTTGTGGTAAAAGACGTGGTACCGAACACTTCTTGTGCTATTTTTCGATACAGCTCCTCGACAAGAGCCATACCATCTTTAAAATCAGAATACGCCATATAAAACTCACAGTTGGTAAACTCTTGCACATGTTCAGGTGATGAACCTTCATTACGATATACTCGACCAATTTCAAACGTGCGAGAATATCCAGCCGCCATAAGACGCTTCTGCCATAATTCACCAACAGAGATACGCATAAAGACATCTAAATCAAAATCATGATGATATGTCGCAAATGGTCGAGCTTCTGCTCCACCTGTTGTGACTTCGATTGTAGGAGTTTCTACTTCTAAAAAACCTTTTTCTTTTAAGAAACTTCTCACAACATCCCAGAATGCAGCTTTTTTAATAAAAATATCATGAAGCTCTTGATTAGTGAGAATATCTAGATATCGCTCACGCATACGAAGTTCTTCATCTTGTAGTCCGTGATACTTATCAGGAAGAGGAAGAAGTGCTTTTGAGAGTATAGACAAGTTTTTAGCAAGAATACTTTGCTGTCCAGATTTTGTTGTAAAAGCAACACCAGTTACTTCAATAAAATCACCGACATCAACATACTCACGATAGAACTGCATCACATCCTCTCCAGACTCAGGAAGTTTTATCACAACTTGCATTCTCGCTGAACCATCATATACATCAATAAAAGCTATGGCCCCCTGACCGCGAGATGTCATCACGCGACCATTTATTATGAAAGGTGTTTCTCCTTCTTCTAAAGAAGAAAAAGTACTCAACACACGAGCAAGCTCATGGGAACGAGAAGAAACACTTGGATAACCTGACTGTCCTGCATGACGCAATTGTTCTAATTTTTTAAGTCGAGACTCACGAAGTTCTGATAATGATGCCATGGTTAAATAAAAGCTATAATAAGTATAGAATATGTAGTATACATATAATACTACCAAATCCTCTTAGTTTCGTCGATTACTATAACAAAAACCTCTTTCTGAAAAGAGGTTTTTGTAGTTAAAGTTTTATAACTCTTGGTTCTATGACTTTTATGCAGTAGAAACAATAGTGTATTCAACTTCTCCTTTAGGAGCAGATACAGTAACCTTGTCACCTTTCTTTTTACCAAGGAGTGCCGAACCAAGTGGTGACTCATTAGAAATTTTACCTTCAAGGCTATTTGCTTCTTCACTACCAACAATAACAAAGGTGCGGTCAGTTTTGTCGCCTTTCTTTTGAACAACAACAGTAGCTCCGACACTCACCACGCCAACCTGATGTGTATCAGTAACAACAGCATTTTTTAAAATTTGTTCGATATGAATAATACGATCTTCACAATGTGCTTGATCTTCACGAGCTTGATGATACTCTGCATTTTCTGAGAGATCACCAAGAGACTTAGCATACTCAAGAGCGTCTGCAATTTCTTTGCGACGAACAGTTTTTAAATGATTGAGCTCATTTTCAAGCTCTACCTTCTTTTCTTTTGTTAGATATTCCATAGTGTGTAATGACGTAATGATACCACAAAAAGCACTCTACTAGAATATTGACATTATCATAATATACTGTATTAGATGACCTCTCTTTTAGTCATACATAGAGAACTCTTACTTTCCGTAGTCTGTCGTATCCACTATCCACTGTAATGTTTCTTTCATTACAAGACCTGCACCAAAGGTATTCCCACGATTTGCTTTTTCCATAACAACGACAAAAGCGTATCGTGGTTTATCTGATGGGAAGTAACCAATCATTAGCGAGTTGACCCACTGCTTTGCAGTACCGAGCTCTGCTGTTCCAGATTTTCCAGAAACAGCGAGTTCATCAAAACGAAGTGTCTTTGCAGTTCCGTTTTCACTTGTGACTGCCATACGCATACCTTCTCGTATCACACGTAATTTCTTTTCATCAAGCGAAAGAGGTGTCGAAGAAGTTTCTAGCCTCTTAAGAACATGTGGAGTAACAAGCTGGCCACCGTTTGCAATAACAGCAACACCTCGAACCAACTCAAGAGGTGTGAGCTGAAAGCCGTACTGACCAATCGATGAATGGTAGGTATTACCTAAAAGCCAATCTTCATCAAACACTTTTTTCTTCCATTCAGGTGACGGAATGAGACCATATTCTTCGTCAGGAAGATCTATACCTGTTGTAGTAGCAAAACCAAACATTCGTGAATACTCACCAATACGTGCAATACCGAGACCTTTCTGATCTTGATACCCTCCTCCTATCTGATAAAAATATTCATCTGAAGACTGAGCTATCGCTTGCCACATATTAACATATCCATGAGCTCTCCAGTCTTTAAAAACAGTATCTGAACCTCCGTATTTATTTTTTATAACCAATTTGCCAGAACTATAAATACTCGCCTCTGGTGTAATAATATTTTCAGCAAGCGCCGCATATGCAAAAAATGGTTTTACTGTCGAACCAGGAGTAAAAAGTCCACTTACTGCTCTGTCTAGAAATTTTTTATGCTTATCAGCAAGCTCGTGCGCGACAATACTCTTCTCTTCTTTTGTTGTAGCGTTAGTAATAAGGTTGTTATTGTATTCAGGGTAGCTTGTAATAGCAAGAAGCTCTCCGTTATGAACATCCATAATAATACCTGCTCCGCCAATAAATCCAGCCTTCTTAGCTAAATCTTCGATGCTCTCATAAAGCTTTGTTTGCACCTCTTTATCGATAGAAAGGACAAGGTTCTCTCCGTTGATTGGATAAACAATCATATTTTCAGCTTCTACTTTTTGTAAAGCCGTAACCTCTATCACACGCTCCCCACGAACACCAGCAAGCTCATTTTGATATTGCTTCTCCACACCATCTTTACCAACATATTCATCTTGCCAAAAAATACCACTTTGATCACGCTTAGGATAGCTCACGTACCCAAGGATATGAGAAAATCCTTTTGACTGAGTATAAATACGTTTAGGAATATCATTAGTAGTGGTACTTGCTTGAGCATCTGTTGTTGTGCCATAAGTCATACTATTCCAAGCAAGAAGCTCTCCGTTCCTATCAGAAATAGTTCCACGTAATGCAAATAATGGAACCTTACGAAGGTGGTTATTTTCTGCTTTTTCAACATACCCTTCCACGTTAACAACTTGCATTAAAAAAAGTCTATATGAAAAACTAACCACAAGAAATACTACAATACTAAGTGCTGCATAAAACACATGCTTTCCAAGAGGACGCTCTAAGTGCCCTTCCATTTGATCCACATTAAATTGAGAAAGATTTTGAGAGTCGAGAAAAACGTCCTCTGGATCTATTTCATGAGAAGCTGCTTTTCTAGCGCGACGAGTAGATAAATGGCGAAACACATTCATATAAAACTACTATACCACAAACTAGTATGAGTAAAACTGGGTATCGAGAAGTCCCAAACATAGTATCTATAAAAAAAGAAGATATTACTAAAAACCATGAGATGATATGTATATATGACATATATGTTTTACTTCTCTTGTTGCTGAACATAGAAGAGTGACGCAGACACTGGATTAAAATCACTTTTAACAAAAATATGCCATGAAGTATCTTGATTATTATTAATAATATCAATAACTCTACCTAAAACAAATGACTGATCCTCTCGTAACAGAACTTCTTCACCAAGGGTAATTGGTGCATCTCGAACAACACTAGCAAGGTAATACCCACCACGACCAGAGAGGGTAAGATTGACAGATGACGACGATGTCACCCCATCAACAGAACTTCCATGTGATGTGTAGGGCACACAAGAAGATGATTTTGCATACACATCCTTGATACGACACACAATATTTCGACCACGCAAATACACGAGATCTCCGGAAACAATTCCATCTTTAAATCCTTTTGTAAAAAGAATACTTCCATAAAGAGTAGTATAATCCTCAGCGAGTGACGACATCGTAAGTCTGTGCTGTCTTGTATATGTTGATGTTGCTATATCAGGTGAAGTATAGGACAGCTCTCTTATGATGCTTTCTTTTTGCTGTACCTCATTTTCTAAAAGCTCAACAGTACGGGTAAGTTCTTCTATCTTAAGAGCAGAAGCTGTGTGTGATGTGAAGTAGGTATTAATAAAATCAGGAAATATAATAAGACCTCCACCAACTTCAAAAAAACGAACAGTTACAGGTTCAAGTACACGGTATATCGTCGGACGAATACTCGGCCAGAAAAAAACAACAAGTCCAAAAATAAGAGTATATACTCCGTAGCGAATTGTGGTTGTATTTCTTTTATTAACGGAACGATATGTCATCGGTATTTTCAACTAAAACATCTTTGTATAATTCTATATCTTCTAGTATAACACCCGTACCTCGAGCAACAGCTGTGAGTGGATCATCTGCAACAGATACTGGAACTTTGAGTTGCATTTCAACAAGTTGTGGCAGATTTTTGATAAGTGCGCCACCGCCTGCCAATGTCATTCCTTTGTGCATTATGTCTGCGAGAACCTCAGGTGGTGTTGTTTCGAGAACTTCACGAATAGCATCAGTTAACTGCGAGATGGAACCGTACATTGCCTCACGGATATCAACATCAGTAATCACCGCCTCACGAGGAAGCCCAGTGACTAAATCACGTCCTTTCACACTCATTTCTGTACCTTCTTCATCAGGAAGAGCAGACCCTATTGTCATTTTTATATGTTCGCCTGTCTTTTCTCCGATAAGCATCTTAAACTCATCTCGCATATAGGTAATAATATCTTGAGTTAATTTATCTCCAGCCACCTTGAGACTCTTTGCACGAACAACTCCAGAGAGAGCTACTACTGCGATGTCTGTAGTTCCACCTCCTATATCAACAATCATGTTACCTATTGGTTCATGAATCGGCATTCTCACCCCAATCGCGGCAGCCATTGGCTCTTCCACAATATAGACTTTACTTGCACCTGCTGATTTTGCAGCGTCATATACGGCACGCATCTCAACATTGGTTACACCAACAGGAATACCTACCACAACAGTTGGTCTAAATAATTTTCGATCAATGTCATTAGCTTTGTTGATAAGATAACTAAGCATTTCTTCTGTCACCTCATAATCAGAAATAACCCCATCAACAAGTGGTCGAACAATACGGATATGTGAAGGTGTTCGCCCCATCATGTTCTTAGCCTCTATACCAACAGCAACAACGCGATTTGTTTTTGTATTAAGAGCAACAACAGAAGGCTCGTTAATAACGATACCCCGTCCACGAAGATAGACAAGAGTATTAGCTGTTCCTAAGTCTATACCAATATCATTTGAAAAACTCTGAAAAAATCGCTTTAACATCACCCCATTCTAGCACGACTCCATAATTGTGCTTGTCTTTACATAATAATAAAAAATATGTAGTATAGATATCACCATAACAAAGGAGGAATCCATGGTACACTCAGTTCTTTTGAAAAAATTGTTTGCACTCACTGGATTAACCAGTGAAAAAACTGTAGATTTCATCGGTAATATAATAACGCTACAACATAAAAATATGTACATTGTAGACACTATTGCTTCTGTTGGAATCAAAACACATCGTGACGAAACTCAAACTGTCATTTGTTTTGGACTTGGACATCATAAAGACATAACTATATCTTTTTGCTTTGACTGCGCTTTTCTCGAATATCACAAAGAAGGAGAAGAACCCTTCCACGACGAATCACATAATGCTGAACCGCTTACCTCTGTTACAAAAACTGCCACGCTCTTTTTCGGAAAAGATATGCGCATCATTTGCACAGAAGACGGCAACTACGCATACCACTCACGGTACTAATCAGTCAAGAAAGGCACATCATGTTCACTTCTCCTCACACGCCATTTTCCGGTGATTTTTTTAAAAAAATACTTGAACTGTTTTGTGTAGAGTCTCATGATGAGATTCTTAAGCTACCGATCACTGTGCTTTCATCCGTAGACCCTGTGTGTACAACAGTGACAAACATCTATCACCGACTAGATCATGGTGAAGAAGTTTTTGTGCTAGAGCTCAGTAATCAGTTTCAGATAAGCGTCTACTTTGATCTCTGTGTCTACCAAAACACACACCTCGACGGCTTAATACACGAAGAAGAACGTTGTTGTATCTTCTTTGGCAAAGGGCACAGCAACACTCTTTGCAAAGAAAAAGGCATCACTGCCTGGCCAACATAACGACAAAAAAATCTTAAACACCCACAATATCACATGTGGGTGTTTTTATTTTTTATGATTGTCATAGTAAACCTTATGCCACACCTCGTTGTTTATTCCACTCATAGAGCGTTACTGCAACAGCATTAGAAGCATTTAATGATTCACACTTATCACTAATAGGGATAGAAAGTGAAAAATCACAATATGTGAGTGTTTTCTCTCGTATCCCTTTTCCTTCGCTTCCTATTATGATAACTGTTGGAGCGTCAAATGATACATTGTGGAGTGATGTTGACCCACTACCAGTAAGACCATACACCCAAAAACCTTTTTCTTTAAGGGTGCGCAACATGTTGTGCACATTACCAATATGAACAAGCGGTATTGAAAATGTTGTACCAACAGAACTCTTTATCACAGTACCATTCACTTCTGCTTGACTATGCTCTGGAACAAGAATTGCGTGTGCGCCAAACGCAACAGCAGAACGAATAATAGCGCCAACATTATGAGGATCTTCTAATTCATCCAAAAGAATGACACATGGATTAGTGATGGTGGTATCATCAAGAACACGTTCAAGAGATGTATAGAGAGCCTCACGATGCACAAGAGCACATACACCTTGATGTACAACGCCTCGACCAACTTTATGTTCAATCTCTTCTGTTGTTACTTTTGAGTAAGAAACTTTTGCTTTTTGCAAAAGACTCATAATATGAGGATCTTGTTCTGCTTGTTTAGTAAGAAAAACTTCACCGAGGAGATTTTTGCCAGAAATAACTTTATGTAAAGCTTCCACAAGAGGGTTTTTCCCGTAAAGATACAGAGGTGTTCCTGATGACATAATAATAGATTTTTATAAAGATATTTCAGTAAATGTAATAGTATTTGGGACCACAAAGAATACATCATCTACCACGGATTCTTCTTTACATGAATATGATCCAACCTGTGAACTGTTCCATGTATACGAAGCACTCATCTGTGTTCCAGTCGCAACAACACTCTGAGATGATGTCTTTACTTTAGAACCTGTTGTAGGTGACATGCTTGACCATGTATAAGTATAACCATCACGCGTCAGCACACTTGATGCTATCTCCATACCTTGAGTCTTTGTTGTAAACTCTCCACGAATCATATTTTTTTGGACATAGACCTTCCCTTCTGTTGTCACACCTAAAACCGTCTGCTGTATCGTACATGTATACAATGCATGTTTACTGAGAAGATCGGCAAATGACATATCTTTCTCAGTAATGACCACATCTGTAGTAGATGCTGTAGTAATGGCATGGTCACGTACTTCTTGTGCAGAAAGATCTTTTACTTCGACATCTGTCTGCATAGAAGTAACGTCATTTTTGACATACGACGTGACAAAATACCCACCAAGGACAGCCCCACCTATTACCACGACCCCTACAATTATTTTTCCTAAAGTTGTCATATTATATACAAGTATACACCCGTACCTTCAGACACACAAAAATTATTGCTCTATCTGCATATACACATCCTGATTAAATCCACCCACACCAACGTACTCAACCCCCGCTTTTTCACCCTTCTTACACTTTAAAATATCTTCATACACACGACACCCGAAACATCCTTCAGAGCCTTGAGGACACTCAAACTGCTTTGTGTCACGTGCGCGTTTTACTTGTATCGCAACATTGTATACCATCGTATACGCTTCATCTATATCCGGAAGACCCTTCTCTATAAAAGTATTATTTTCTAAATACCAATAACTAGCTTTAGAAACTTTTCGTTTCTGTAAAGCGTTACAAAGGAGAAGATATATTGGAAGCTGAAGAGATGACTCCTTTTCTTCATTTTTGCCAGTTTTGAAATCAATAATATGTAAAGTATCATCAGGTAGATACTCTATCCAATCTACAAGTCCATTTAAAATAATATTATCATCTTCAGATAAAAAAAAGTTGCACGGCATTTCATTACGAGGAAGTTTAATACGCTTGCTCACCAAAAAACGAGGATCTTGTAGTGCTGTTTGTATCATTCGTGTTCCACGAGCCTTAAAATCAGCTTCTTGTTCATTATTTATAAACCCACCCTTTTTACCAGAAACCTTATTCCATTCTTGTTCAAAAATACCAAGAAGATCACGGTTCATACGATCCTCTGCAGGATATTCAGCGAGACCTTCAAGTACATTATGCACTGCGATACCAAGAGACATATATGGTGTCACGAGTGTCATCTTACGGCCAGTATGAGGGTCTTTATATACATTATGAAGATAATAAAGACGTGGACATTTAATAAAATCACCCATAGAAGAGTGGGAAACCCATGTAGCTGTGTATTTATCAGGTTGTGACATATTGTGTATACGATGAGTATACCACCAGCATACATAAAACTAGACAAAATATATAAAAGTTGTAGAGTATGTGTAGGTATTTTGTTCATTAATCAATAAGAAAGGTGGGGTGACCATGAGCAAGAAACAACTACTGGTAGAAATTCCCTCTCTTTTTCTATGTGAGCATAACCCACACTGGAAAGAAAGTAACCCTTACGGAGTGGTTGGTATATCAAAAACTGGGACACTACTTCTCAAACATTACCTCGCATCAGAACGAGAAGTAGCTGTAGGTGTACGCAAAAGTGGTGAATTCGAAAAAATCGCAGTAATACACCAAGTTCTTGGAATACTAGATGGCGATATTTCTGAGTTAGTATTGCCGTTCCAAGTAATGTTTCCAACATCAAAAATCAATCAAACGAAAGTTTCCCTTCGAGGGTTTAAAAATGATCGTTTTATCTTTTTTCGCATAGATAAAAATGGAACGGCTGACATACGATCGATATACTCTGAAATACCAGATGAGGAATGTGCTAAGCATGTAGCAATGACGCACAACACGTATCGATCATATATTCAATGCGACAATGAAGGAGGTGTCTTAAATTGCCGAATTAAAGCACAAGATCAAGAAAGGTTCCGTGAACTCTTCTAAGATAGTGTGAGACGGCACACATTCAAAAAACCATACATTTTTATGTGTGGTTTTTCTTTATACAAGCCACACACTAAACATTATCACAACATCTCTTTACACCACCCCTTGTAGCAAGTCTTCTTCAAATGCTCGCACCCCTTCTGCTGTTTTTTCATACGCTGACACATCTGGAAAATCAAGTGCTATAATCTTTGTATATACAATACCCATAAGCTTCTTAAGCCTCTCCTCTTCAAAAGGATCATCAAAAGAAAGTGTGAGTTCTTGTATCGTTCCATTAACTTCCTCTTCGACAAATAGAAGTGATCCTGACAACACACGTGAACCATTATAACTTCGTCCATGTTCAATGAGCACTTTATAAAAAAGTAATTGATGACGGTAATGATGAAGTTTAATTTCATCATACTCATTTAACTTTTCTTCCTCAAACGAAGAAAAACCTTTTCCTGTTTTTAAATCAGTTACATGATAGACCCCTTTTGTTGACTCTTTCATTACATCTATCTTTCCTGTAATGTGTGCCCCATTAAGCACAACCCCTTCATGCTTAAAGTCTATTTCAACAAGTGATGTTCCATCAAATGTATCTTTTTTGAGATTATAAAAACGTTCAAGAGCTTTCTTGCCACGGTCAAGAAGTTTTTCTTCTTCATGTAAAAGTAATCGTCCGTATTTCATCTCTTTTGTAAATGTTGCAAGAAGAAGCGAAAGTGGTGGTACACTTTTTTCTCTCATTGCATACACTTCTGCTTCTTCAAGTGCTTTATGTATCGCTGATCCATACACCCCACTACTATTTTTTGCTTGAGGAAAACGAAGTATGTTATTTTCAAGAAACATCATCGGTCCACCTTTTGTCACATCAAGAAATGTATTGAGATGAGTTGGCGAAAGCGCATACCCTTCAACTACTTTTTTAAGTAGTGCTTCTTCGTCATACGCAAATGGCGGCGCATGATAAGGTGAAAGACCAGAAACAAGTGACGGCACCTCTATTTCTCCGTCATACACTTTAGTGACTGGCAACTCTCCATGCTGAAGATATCGAAGCAAATTACTGTGATGAGTAAGATACAACGTGTGACGTGCACGAGTCAGTGCAACATATAAAAGCCGTATAAAATCATCTTCATTATCTCCCGCTTGAGCAAGAGGAAGGTTGCTCGGGAAACTTATCTTATTCCCAACTTTTCTTCCAGCCCACACTGCGTCATTAAGAGAAATAACAAATACATACGCAAACTCAAGCCCTTTTGCACCATGAGATGTAAGAAGCTCTACGGAATTCTCATTATGAGCAAATGGAGTAGAATTGATAAGCGGTATGTTGTACGCCATATGCATATCAACAAAATCTCCAACATCTTCTGCTGTAAGTAACTCACCATGCCTCCATTCACGAAGTGCTCGCATAAAAACACGAAGCGAAGAAAGAAAATGAATATATTTACTTGGACTATGTTTTAAAATCTCTTTACCAAAATAAAAAGCTTTATAAGGCGATGTGTAGTCAGTAGAAAGTGAGAGTGCCGTGTACGTCAAAAAATCTTCTTCTTCATCCTCTGTGGTAAGAGGCATATCCTTACTCCCAATCAAAGTATCCAAAATAATTTCAAGAGGTGTTGTTTCTGCAAGAACTGAAAGTTCTGTTAAAAATGTAGCGACACGTCGTATAGACTCATCTTCACTTATAAGCATTGCCTCCATCCATGATATATGTTCACGCTTTGCTCTTTCAGCAACTTTCCAAATAGTAATTCTATCAAATCCCCAAAAACTATATGAAAGGATTTCAGGAAGTAAATGTTCTTTTCTGTCACTGGAAAGAGACGCCCCAAGATAACGGCATATAGTAATAAGCTCTCTCACATGTACCTCATCAAATACATTTTCTTTACGTGTGTAGGTATACGGCACATGCTTTTTATCAAGATATGGAAGAAGTGTAGTGAGACCTTTATGTTCACGGCTTATGACTGCAATTTCTTTTGCTTCTACACCTTCATCAAGAAGTTTTTTTATTTCGCGAGCAACATATGCATATTCTTCCTCTTCTGATGAAAATGAGTACGAAATAATAGACCCCTGTGGCAAGGCTATATTTTTAGCAACAAGCTCTTTATTAATTTCTTTATAGACATTCTCAAGACGATGAACCCCTTGCTTTACAACAACACGAGCAAAGTTAAGCACTTCTTGAGTTGAGCGATAGTTCTCAGTAAGTACAATAACAGAAACGTTATGATAAAGCTCTTGAAATGAATGAATGTTAGAAATTTCTGCACCTTGAAATTTATAAATCGCCTGATCATCATCTCCTACCACACAAACATTTGGTCTCCCTTCATGAATAGGACTACTTGAAAGTGCTTTTACGAGAGATAGTTGCGCGTTGTTAGTATCCTGAAACTCATCGACCATAACATATTGATACTGTTCTTCAAGTTCTGTACGAAGAGTATCGTTATGGGAAAGTGCTTCTACTACCTGAAGTATCATATCTTCGTAATCAAAGAGCCCTTGCTCATGCAACGCTTTCTGGTATGCATCATATACATCTGCAAGAGCATAAAGCTTAGGAAGATTAAGATATTCTTTAAGAACACGCTTCCCTGTGTCATCTTTTCCTGTGTATGAACTTTTCCACTCAGAAAGTGGTGTATTTTTTTCTTCTGTTTCTGCATATACGATAGCAGTCTCGATACTTGTAGCAATCACATGAGCTATCTGTGTTCCAATAGCTCGTATACCATCCTTCATCTGCATAAACGCAACAAGTGAATCCTTGTTAATCCTCTCTGGAAGATACTCTTGTATTACACTATGAATGGCATCATACGACTGTGCATTTTCATCTATAATCTCTTTAAAACGCAAAGGGGTAAGTCCACCTTTTTTAATATCTTTAATGCGAGCCTGAGACTCCTTAAGATATGCATACCCACGTTCAGAATGATACGCACTCAATATATGTTTATGTGGTAAATGCTTAAAAATATCTTCAAGTATCTCACTTTGAGTCAAATCACTTGCTGGTTTAAATGTAATATGATTAAAAAAATATTCTGGATATCTACTAATTACATCTGTACAAAATGAATGAAAAGTATAAATCGCAACACGAAATGCATCAGGTCCAATAAGTTTTTCTAGACGCTCTCGCATATTACGTGCTGCAGTTTCAGTGAAAGTAAGGCACAAAATATTTGATGCACGCACGTGTCCAATTCGGAGAATATTGCCAACACGGAGAGAAAGTAATTCTGTTTTTCCACTTCCTGGTCCTGCGATAACCATCACAGGACCTTCTATGGTATCTACAGCTTTCCGCTGTGCAGAATTAAGTTTTTTATAACGCTCTTCAAAAAGTTTATTGTAATCAGTAATATCTTTTATATTCATACATCACAGTATACGACACCTTGACCTAACTAGGTATATTGATGTAGATTTATTCATAGACCAACTTTTGGAGATCTATCATGAACCCTATCCTTGAACCTTTTTATCGTATTGACAATAAAGGGATTCAGGTAGCATGGTGGTGTACACGACAGATCGAACTGTTCACACTCATCTCCCACCAAGATATCGGTGCCACCCTTTTATGGTTACACATCTACCTAATGACGGGTTTTTGGGTAATTGCAGGATTGAGTATTATTAATCTAGACATTCTGAGCTTTTTCTTCGTTTGTCTCATTCTATTGATACAACATGATACGAAAAAAGCCCTCCTCTCTACTTTAGAAAATAAAAAGAATGAACAAGCGCTCCTTCCTAAAGAAATAAAGACCAGATTCCTACGAAGAATCATCTACGCTCTGTGGTCTTTCATAATACTTATTTCTCTCTTTGCAACATTTTTCGAAAAAGAAGGTGAAATACAAAAGATACTAGCACAAGGAGAAGTGTTTCCTAGTGTTACTGTCATACTCTTTTGCTTTCTTGTCTTTTTATCAGGCATCATGCCGATACTCTCTGAGTACTATATGTGTACCTCCCCACTTCCTCCTGGAGAAAAAGGAAGGAAAACATACAAAAGAGTATTCAACCATCTGCTACATAAAATAAAAAATATATAAAGCGGGAAGCGCGACGTCTACGACGTCGCGCTTTTTCATACCCACTATTTTCCCTTCTCTTTTTCCTAGAGCTTTGCTTTCACCTGACGCATCACACGGAGTGATGCATATATGATATCTAAAGGAATAGCTATTATATACTGCGCAGTTCGAAGCAGTGGTGTAGACAACATCCGAACCCTGTGACTATGTTCATACCAGACTGTAAAGAGAGCGATACATAACACAACCATAAACTTCCAAATCTCACCAATATGTATCACAGTAAATGTCTCAACAAGAAGCGCCACTCCGACAAGACCGACAATTGTATATGCAGCTTGTGGCATGCCTTTATATCTATGAATAAGTTTTGAAAGAATTGGTGTAATAAAAAGCATAGACACAACACCAATAGAAACCCCAAGCATTACAATATAAATATTTTCCGAAAATGAAACCGCAGAAATGACATTATCAATACTAAAAACAATATCAGCAAGAGCTATTTGGAAAATAACTGCTCGATAGGTACTTTTTTGTTGTAACGTCTTACCCTCTTCGTCCACAACCCTACCGAGATGACTGATCGCCAAATAGATAAGATACGCACCACCAAGCACTTTAAGCCATACATTCTGAATAATAATCGAAGCAACAAAGAGTGCTACGATACGGAACAAGGCACCCAAGATAATACCAATACGTATAGCTTTTTTACGTTTCTCTTCAGGAAGAGCTTCTGCGAGCGTTGCATTCACAAGAGCATTGTCAACAGAGAGAAGAACTTCAATAATAAAAAGTGATGCAATAATAGATAAATATGTTTCCATAAAAATAAAATTCTTTAAAAAACTAACAACACTTTGCAAAGGTATCAGTACATAAAATTAAACGCTGCACAAGTTCATGGTCTTCTCCTACTTTTTCTTTGACAATTTCAAGGACTTTCTGATGGAATTCCACTTTATTTCGAATACTTGAAGTAAAACGTTCCATAAACTCTTCCCCTTCTCTATTCATGTCCTCCAAAAAACTTTCAGTATTATGTATCTTATCAGCACAAGAAACGAGCGCACTCTCCACTCCTCCTTCACGAAGCACTGCAAGGTATGCTTCTTTCCTTTCTAGCCACGGGAGTTGTTCTTCTTCACTTTTATTGGCATCAAGTGGTTCAGTGACATGTTTTACTATTTCTGCCACCCGTTCTCCGAAATCTATAACAAGTTGTTCATACGCATAGTGAGGTACGTCTTCAAGTGAATCATGCATAAGTCCTGCGATAATAACATCTTCATCATTTGTTACAGAAGAAAGAAGTGTTGCTACAGAAAAAAGATGACTTACATACGGAGTATGATACTCATCTTTTCGTATTTGATTACGATGTAAGTGGCAGGCATATTTAATAGCTTTATTAAGGCGAGGAGTAAGAGTCATAGACTTAGGAGTATACCATACAACTATTCCTACACATCTTTGACAACTGCACCACACACCTAAAAAAGTGCTTAATCTTTTCAAAAGATGTGTAACCATACCGTATGATATAAGTCATAGTCAGGCTGTAAAACAATACTTTCTGTGTTTTGTACACATTGACAAATTATATATTTTATGTTAAATTTACAAGGTAAGCCCTTTCATCAACCAATACCCCTTTTTTGGGGAGCAAGGAGATTAATCATGGAAAGCAATCGCATTCAACAATGGGTCGAAAACTATAAAATGACCCGCAACATGATGCTCTGTTGCGTCACTGTCGGACTCCTGTGCCTGTTTGCAAACGGGTACTGGGAGACAGTGCACTTTCTCCGTGACTTGTTTCAGACTGGTCTCCGACTCACCCTCGCGTTCTTCGTCTTTGTGTCTATCGGAACATTCTTGTTCAGAAAGAACATCAAGCGAGAAGCACCCTCGGGTGAAAGCATGACGACTGTGCTCATCGTTGTCGGCGGAGCGCTCTGCGTTATCCTCTTCCAACCCAGTTCTGCATGGAACACGTTTCTCCTTATCGGAAAAAACACAACCCCTGCGGTCGGTATGTTTTTCTTCTTCTGTGCAGGACTCTTGTCCACACTGATGTGGAAAATCCAAACAACCCAAAGAGTAAAGAAAGAGTAAACCATGAAAGCGATCTTTCGCTTCCTCCAGCGACTCGATGTCGCTGTGATGCTCGCAGTAGTATTCATTGCGATGCCAAGTGCTGTCACCTACGTCGCAACGACGTTTGGTGTCGATGTCGGACTTGTCTTCCACACTTTCCTTAGTGTGATTGGAGTCCTCCTGACGATATTTCTATTTTGGGCACTAACCGCAAAATGGAATATAGAGAAGCTCGGTCTCTTTATCGTTTCAGCAGGTGCAGGTCTCGGTGGTGTTATCATCGCCTTCAACCTGTTCGCAGGTATCTACCAGTGGATCACACCCTCATGGTTTGAGTACTTCCACCGTATGGGAACTCTCACTGTCATAGTGACTGCGGTATGGGGAACCTTTCTCCAGTATGTTTATATCCCTTGGATAAAAAACAACTGAAAAATTCTCCCGAGAAAACCGTACACAATAAAGCACTATATAAGCTTCGCTTATATAGTGCTTTTTCTTTTCTCGAGAAAACTACTTCGTAGTTTTCTTTGGTTTCTTTGTTTCTTTTTTATGAGTTTTTGTTTCTTTTGCCATATACCTACAGTATAACGATTCTTTTATAAATCAAAAGTGGATAGCGTAGACCAAAAAATGTGTCTACATTACTCACATAATGAGATACTTTTTCTACTCTTAGTAGGTTATTATTCATATCAAACATAAAGTAGCTACTGCGCTTACTTTTTGAACTAACCATTTTTATTGTTGACAAAATACTCTATTTGATTTAATATAATATCAGTCGGGTTTTTCCTCCTCCCTCACCTCCCCGACACAGGCACTGTGAATCTTTGCCTGAAGCCCCGCTTAGGATCTCGAGCATCCAGCGGGGCTCTTTTTTTATATACTTCTACCGTTTACAGAGTTTTGACAATACTCTTCCACTTTTTATTGCTTCTTCTTCAGAGGAAAAATAAATGATATTCTTCTTTACAATTCTTGAGGCACCAGAACACCATGTGTATGTATATGTTTTGCCATATTTACTAGCAAAAGGAAGAGAGGGGCTAGTCACTGCTTTCTCATAATAACTATCTCCTTTACTATAGACAATGGGAATCTGTGTGCGTTGGCGTTCTTTATAGACAACACAAAAAAGAGCACTAATAATAAGACATGACAAAAAAATACTGATCAAATCGACGACAGAAATCTTGCTATTGATATTTTTTAAATAATCTTGTATACTAAGGGCTCTAATAGACATTGTTTTAAGTATACGCTATGGCAACCCGTAAAGCCGCAGGTTCGGCAAAAAACCTAACAGATAGTAAACCAAAGTACCTCGGTACTAAGCTTTACGCAGGAGAAATGGCTACCGCTGGCGCTATTATTGTTCGTCAGCGAGGTACTCGCATCCTTCCTGGTAAAAATGTTGGTCTTGGAAAAGATCACACCCTTTATGCTCTCGCAGAAGGAAAAGTCTCTTTCGGAGAACGACGAATGAAGCATCTCGATGGAACAACAAAAAGAAAGAAAGTTGCAAACATTGAGCCAGCTCAATAAATAACTATCACAACAACAATAAAAAATACTGACACCTGTCAGTATTTTTTATATCCCATTCTTTAAAATTTTCTTATTTCTATATCTATCCATATACATTAAAAAATGATAGAATTAGCTGAACGGGAATATTCTTATATTTCCCGTATTTTCTTTTTTAACATCAGAAAAAGGGATCCTCTGTGAAAAAGTATATTTCTTACAAGTGTTGTTTTGTTGCAACTACCATCTTGTTCTTTTTATCAATTATTTTTGCTTCTTGGAAAATATTACAATACCGAGAACTTGGTTCACCAACGCTTTTTATTATTATAAAAGCATGGGGACTTGTTGGTGTTGTAGTCTTTTTTTCAGTTCTTTTTCTTTTCTTTGAAAAGAAATCGGAGGAAGAAAAATTCCTCAACGAACGCAAAAAAGTAATTGAATAAGGACATAACTAATCAACAATCACCGGTTAACTTAACCGGTGATTTTTCATATCATACTCACTGTAACCACATCAAAGCTAGATAACCTCAACAACAACATCAGCAACCTTGTCACCTTGTTTAATTTGTACAGTATGTTTCCCGATTGATTTTAGTGTATGTGGCACAAGTATCTGTTTAGGGTCAATAGATAATCTAACTGTTTCGAAAATAGCATCAGCAATATCAGTATCTCTAATATGTGCAAAAAGCTGACCTTTATCATCATACTTTTTATTTCGTATAAGAACTCTTGATGTTCTCAATGCTTCGACAAGAGACAGAAAAGTATTGAGGGCGACATCTTTTTGGCGTTTTTTACTCTCTTCTTTTGTTTTCCATTTTGATAACTCAGCAGGTGTTGCTTGTAGCGCATCACCCTTCTTAATTAAGACATTCACAGCATACGCATCAGAAACATCCTTTACTTCACCACGCTTACCAAGTTTTGCAGTATCCCGTAATAGTATTACTTTCATAATAAATACAGTATAACACAAAACCCCCTACCTCCCCTCCACCTTCTTCCTCGTCATCTCTCCAAAGATACCAGTACCTTTAGTGAGCATAAGTGGGGTAAGGATTTCATCTGCATAGAATTCTTGGAAACGGATAAGGGCAC
>JBDLTQ010000037.1:0-16882 GCA_039805745.1 Candidatus Parcubacteria bacterium
CAAGTACTGCAAGTGATGTAGTAGTAGCAGATGTAAGTGAGAGATTGTTAATACTGACATAACAATTAGAATCTGTTGGTAAACAGTTAGGGTCTAGTACATTATCAGAAGGTGTAAATGGTTGAGGTGGATTAACTGCAAGTACAGAAAGAGGAGAAAAGGAGACAAGAGCAAGAAGAAAAAGAGCACAGAAGCGTATAATAGCTTGTGTAAAAAGAGGAGTAGACGAATACATAGTATAAAGTGTATCCATTTAGATAGAGTAGACAAGTGGATAAGTGAGAGAATGCAGAATACAGAGTGCAGAATTCAGAATCCCGTGAAGCCTTCGGCTTCACGGGATTCTGAATTCTATGTTCTAAGGTCTAAATTCTAAACTCTACACACTAACATCCACTCACTATGATCGCAGCTTCCATCCTGTTTTGAATATATAGACACAAAGACAAAGAAAAAGAAGAGATAAAGCTCCTAGTATACCAACCCCAACACCGAGAGAGCTTTCATGATACCCTGTGAGAGCATAACGGACACCATCAACAGCGTAAAAAATAGGGTTAAAATGAACAATAAATTGCCATTTCTCTGGAAGCATATGCACTGAATAGAAAGCACCTCCTAGAAAGGTTAGCGGGGTCAAGATAAAGTTTGTCACCATGCCAAACTTTTCAAAACTATTATCTGCCCAAATACCAGCAACAATACCAAAAAGACCAAATAGTATACTAATAAGGAGAACATATCCTATAAGTATCCATGGGTGGACAAGTGTATTCACTCCAAACATAATAGCAACGAAAGAGAGTGACACCGTGATGGCGAGTGCTCGTACAACACCACCAACAATAAGAGACACCATGAGCTCAGTATAAGAAAGTGGTAGTGTGAGCATATCTTCTATTGTCTTTTGAAATTTCATAAAATAAATAGAGAAACTTGTTGCTCCAAACACTGCCATTACGAGATTCATTGTGAACACACCCGGAAATACAAAACTAATATAATTAATACCCTGAATCGCGGTGATATTACTACCAATAACATAACCAAACACAAAGATATACAACACAGCTGTCACAAAAGGGGTTATCACCGCCTGACCCAACACACGCTTAGTGCGCACAACTTCTCGACGTATAAGAGTATAAAGTCCAATCCAATTCATACAAATAAAATAATACTTAGTTAGTCTCAGTCTCGACAAGAGAGAGATATACATTTTCTAGTTTTGTATCTTTTGTAAAATTATCAATAGTATCATCTGCGATAACTGTACCATCTTTTATGATAACAACTCGCTCACAAAGCTCTTCCACTTCTTCTAAATAATGAGAAGTAAGAATAATGGTTTTGCCTTCACTGTGAAGTTTCTTAAGAAAATTCCACAACACTTTACGAGTTTCGACATCTACTCCCGCTGTCGGCTCATCGAGAATAAGAATTTTTGGATTATGCATCATTGCTTTTGCTAACATTACTCGACGCTTAAGTCCTCCAGATAAAAACTGAAACTTTTTATGTCTATGTGTCATGAGATCAAAAACAGTCAATAATTCATCTCTACGTGTTAGCATTGTCTGCCCTATAATACCGAAAGCTCCTGCCTGATAATCAAGTATCTCATCAACAGACTGAAATATATCAATAGTAAAATCTTGAGGAGAAACCCCAATACATGCTCGAGCCTCTCTGTACTCTTGTATCACATCATGACCAAATACACGCACATTCCCCTCTGTTGGAGAGGTTACTCCTGTAATGCAACTAATTGTTGTTGTCTTACCAGCACCATTTGGACCAAGAAGGCCGATAAACTGGCCTTTTGGAATAGAGAGAGTAATCCCATGCAACGTCTCTTTCTTTGCTTCTCTGTATCTCTTTTTAAGATTATGTATTTCTATTGCAATCATAGTTCTTTATTCTATCACCTTTATCTGTTCCATATCTAACACAACACTACCATCTACCACTTGCACCACCTCCTCCTGACCTCCCACCACCGAACCCTCCAAATGATACCCCGCTACTACTTCCAAAATATCCACCTCCTCCAAAAGGAAACGATACACCACCTCCACCACCACTAAATACAAGAGCCAGCAACATTCCGCACAGTACCCCATCTAGCATACCTCCAAAAAAAGTAACACCAAAGAAGAAACCGAAGATAAAGCCAACAACAGCTTTACCAAAGTAACCCCAGCCATGCCTCATAGAGTACATGCCGAAAAATATAAAAAAGATACCCACAATAATAAAAAGAACATAGCCTTGATGGAGTATCTCTGGAATCACACTCCCCAGAAAAGAAGATCTTTTTGGTGTTGGCACCTTCTCTCCTTTTATGTTATCCATAATTGCATCAATGCCATCTGTGACACCCTTATCATACTCACCTCTTTTAAAGGCTGGTGTAACATGGGTTGCAATAATAGCGTTAGCTGTAATATCAGGAAGAACACCTTCTAATCCGTAACCAACCTCTATGCGCATTACTCTGTCATCTCTAGCAATAAGAAAGAGTACCCCATTATCGCTTCCTTTTTTTCCTATCCCCCACTCTTCAAAAAGTGAGAGGGCTGCGGTCTCTATTGTTTCATTTTCTAATTTTGGAATTGTTACTACTGCAATCTCATGTGTAGTTGATGCTGTAAAAGATGCTATACGTTGCTCAAGAATATTCCTTGTACTTGTAGACAGGAGAAAAGCTTGATCGGTAACATATCCAGAAGGTCGTGGAAACGACAATGCGTATGAACTCGAAAAAAAAGTTCCTAAAAGAAAACACGCTACAAGACAATACTTCATCTATTGTGAGAGATCTACCTTCGGAGCAGAAGAGGCACTACTATCAGCTTCAAACATATGTTTTATAGTAAAACCAAACAGTGAAGCAAATGTGTTTCCAGGGAAACTTCGAACTGCTATATTATATTCTTGCACTGCCTCATTGTAGCGACCGCGTTCTACAGAAATACGATTTTCTGTTCCTTCTAATTGTGCCATGAGAGCTTGCACGTTGTCACTTGATTTAAGGACTGGATAATTTTCTGTAATAACAAGAAGACGAGAAAGAGAACTTTCAAGTGATGACGCAGCTGCAACCTTTTCTTCTGTAGTGCGAGCTCCTGCATATCCTTGGCGAGCGTTTGCTATTGCGGTGAAGATAGCAGTCTCTTGCTTCATTACACCCTGAACTGAAGAAACAAGATTTGGTACTAGATCATAACGTCTCTGATACTGTGTTTCTACTTGCGCCCACGCAGTAGTAACATTTTCTTCACGACGAACAAATCCGTTATACGTAGCCATACAATAAAAAGCGATAACAACCACAATAACCACACCAACAATAAATACTTTATTTTTCATACATCTAAGTCTACCCTCTTTATATGTAAAAAGTAAAGTGGGTAACACAGCCCTTACACGTAATGCATCTACGAGACACAACCAGAAGAAACAATTCCTTCTCTATCAAAAATAACTCCTTCTTTTTTTAAGATCTCAGACTTACTCATACGCTGTAGGCCGTTGTACTCACCAACTCTTCCATCTGACCGAATAACTCTATGACACGGAATTGTACTATCCTGATTCTTTGCCATGATCGTTCCGACAATACGAAATGCTTTTTGATTACCTGCACGTCTGGCAACTTCTTTATATGTAAGCACAGTTCCTTTAGGAATAGCGCGTACAACATCTAACACACACTCTTGAAAGGAGGCCATACTCTATAGAGAAAATGTATATGGTATACACTATATTTAATCACAACAAGAAGCTAGGAGCTTATACAAACAAACTAGTGACGCTTGCAATCAATAGTAATGTTACTAGATTTGAAAATATATCTGAAAAAAACTTTTTCCACATAATTGCCCTGTCACAGTTACTCCAAAGAATTCCCGAACCAATCACTGGCACAGCAAAACAAAGCCAGTTCATCACTACAAACCCAAAAGCAAGAGAAAGAGGAACACCATTTTGTACACTCATACTCACAATGAAGACCGTAGCAAAAGCATTCAATAATGAGAGCACCATTTGCATACCATACATCTTTGCCATCATCGGCTTCGCTTCGTGTATTTTTTTCTTTTGTTCTTCTTCTGAAAGAGTGTCAAAACCAAGATACTGCATATGAATTTTCCCCATCGGAGTAACCGCCGAATACCAAAGAGTGCCGACAACTCCAGCAATTACAGCACCGAGTAAAGAAAGAAAAAGTATTGTTGTCATATAATTATGATTATAGATATATAAAAAAGTAACTCCACCTTTAGCAAGTATATCATGCCGTACCGTATCACAATATGATGATGTACAACAAAATTATTTATATCTTCACATTACACAAAACTATGTGCAAATACTATGCAAACATTTTGAAAGAATCTTTATATTTTTGCGTATGCGGAGGATGAGGGATTTGAACCCTCGAACGAGTTTCCCCGTTGCCACCTTTCCAAGATGGTGCACTAGACCGCTATGCGAATCCTCCTTATTCTTTTATTTGTACACCGCTCACTATTTTTGGAAGCACCACCTTGGACCAAGATGATTTTTTAGTTCGCTTTATTCTATTCTGCACCATAAAAAGTTGAACTCTAGTGTAGCATACACAAAAGCGAAGCTGAAAGCTTCGCTTTTGTGTATGACCTATAAGAATACTACATACAATTATTATTCTTTTGGCGATTGCTCATGTTGCTCCTCAGTCTGACTTGTATGTACATGATGAGATGGTGCTTTTTTGTACTCATGTTTTTTCTCTGTAAAAAAATAAAGCGCTGGCCCAACAAGAGGCACCCCAACTACAAGCGCCACCCACCAGAAGCGGTCTTGTTTTGCAGCATCAACAGCCATCCAAAGAGTAAACGAAATAATAACAATGTATGCAGTATACGTAAGAATAGTCAGTGTAAACGCAAACAACATTCCAAAAATAAATCCAAACATAGTGTATATATTAATTTTGTTAATTATTACTTTCTAAATACTTTCTCACTAAAAACAAGAATACTACTGACGAAGTCTTGCAACACGCTCACCCACAGGAGGGTGTGTCATGAAGAGCTTTTGAAGCCATGTCACCTTTTCATGTTCTCGAGCTTCTGAAGCATCATTCACACCTGTTGGATCAGAAATAAACAAATGAGCAATAGCTGCATGTTGTACTTTCATCGGCTGATGAAAGTTATTAATTTTTTCAAGAGCAGAAGCAAGACCCTCTGGATATCGTGTAATAAGTGCACTTGTTGCATCAGCTAAAAATTCTCGTTCGCGAGAAATAGCGAGACGAATAATAGTTGCCGCAAGAGGCGCGAGAAGTATTGCAATGAAACCAAGCACAAGAAATATTGGATTCTTTTTTTCATCATCTCGCCCACCAAAGACTGAAACATGAAATGCCATATCAGCAACAAAAGAAATCATACCGGCAAAGACAACAATAACTGTCTGTAACAACATGTCACGGTTACCGATGTGAGCAAGTTCATGAGCAAGAACCCCTTCGAGCTCTGACTTGCTAAGGAGAGGGAGAATTCCTGTTGTCACTGCAACCACAGCATTATCTTTGTTTCGACCAGTTGCAAAAGCATTCGGTGCCGGATCATCAATGATGTATAGCGTAGGCATTGGAAGCCCTGCGGTGATACAGAGATTTTCAAGGGTGTTATAGAGATCTGGGTATTCTTCCTTTGAAGTAATTCTTCGGGCGTTTGCCATAGAGAGAACAAGTTTGTCGGAAAACCAATATGCTCCAATATTGGTGAGCAAACTTATAGCAACCGCTCCATACAATAAAACAGGATTACCGTAGACAAACGATAAGGTGAATCCAATAGCTATAACAACGAGAAGAAATCCTGTCATCATAAACCATGTTTTTCGTATATTGGATGATTGGTTATGATAAAGAGTAGTCATGATGCAAGGTATATACCTAACTAGTAACAAACATCCTTAGAAACTAACCTCAACAGGATTACGAGCAGCAGACTCCCCTTCAGCTAACTCAAAGAATTCCTTTTCAGTGAAGCTAAACATCTTAGCAATGATATTAGATGGTACAGTTTGTATCTTTGTGTTATATGCCATAACATTTGAATTATAAAACCGACGTGAAGCCTGAATTTTATTTTCTGTATCAGATAATTCACTTTGAAGATGAAGATAATTTTGATTAGACTTAAGATCAGGGTAGCTTTCCGCAAGAGCAAACATACTCTTGAGTGTTCCTGTGAGAATATTTTCTGCGTCAGCATGTTCCTTCGTAGTTCCTGCACTCATAGCTTTCCCTCGAGCTTCTATAACCTTTTCAAGGGTAGAGCCTTCAAAATGTGAAGAGCCTTTTACGGTGTTCACAAGATTTGGAATAAGGTCATACCGACGCTTCAACTGTACATCAATATCTGACCACGCCTCTTTAACTCTCTGAGACAAGGTCACAAGACTGTTGTAAATCACAACAACAGCCAACACAATAAGCACTAAACTTCCAATAATAATATAAAGTGGTGTCATAAAAATACTTAAATTTCAATATAGTGTGAACAGTATCGACTTTTTGCAACAATCTCTATCTGTCGATACCTAACTAATAATACAAAACAAGGCGAAGAAGTCAATCTATTCTTTTAGAAAAAAGTAAATCGTCGATCAATAAAATAACTCACTATTCCACAAAAAACTTCATAGATTTTTTATTTTCTGGTACCATACTACAGTATATGGAGACAAACCAACTTTTTAAGCAGCGACACTCGCTTGCACACATATTGTTAATGGCGATAAAAGATAGATTCCCTAACGCTTTACCGACAATTGGACCAGTTACCGATACTGGCTTTTACTACGATATAGATTTTGGAACAAAAAAACCAACAGCAGAAGATCTTACGGCTCTAGAAGCTCGCATGCGCGAAATAATCAAGAGTGAACTTACTTTTACAGTAGAAACAATCGACATACCTACAGCACAAAACCTCTTTGCTACCAATAGCTATAAGATTGAACTTATCAATGGGATTATAGAAAAAAACACTCCGATCACTATATATCGCACAGGAAATGACTTCTTTGACCTTTGTGAAGGTCCTCATATCACCAACACACGAGAGATTAAAGAAGATAGTTTCAAACTCTCTCATATGGCAGGTGCCTACTGGCGTGGCGATGAAAACAATACCATGCTCACTCGTATATATGGTCTTGCATTTGAAACCAAAGAAGCACTTACAGCACATGAGACTCAAGTAGAAGAAGCAAAAAAACGTGACCATCGTGTTCTTGGACGACAACTTAAGCTCTTTACTTTTTCTGAACTTGTTGGCCCAGGACTTCCACTATGGACACCTCGTGGGACTATTCTCCGTCAAAAAATTGATACCTATGTACAAGAACTTCGATCTCGTTACAACTATCAACCAGTAGCCATTCCTCATATCACTAAAAAAGATCTCTACATAAAAAGTGGTCACTGGGAAAAATACGCCGAAGACCTCTTTAAAATAGAAACTCGTGATGGTCATACCTACTGTATGAAGCCTATGAACTGCCCTCATCATGCTCAAATCTATGCGAGCGAATTACGTTCATATAAAGAACTTCCTATTCGCCTCTCAGAGACAACTATGGTATATCGTGATGAGCAATCTGGCGAACTGGCTGGCCTCTCACGAGTTCTCTCTATTACACAAGACGATGCTCACGTCTTTTGTCGTGAATCACAACTTGAATCTGAAATAGAAAATATATGGGATTTGATACAAACATTTTATAAAACATTTGGTTTTAGTGAACTTACTCCACGTTTTTCACGTAGAAATAATGACACTAAGTTTAAAGGCGCAGATGAACTGTGGGTAAAAGCAGAAGGTGCCATTAAAAATCTTATTGAGAAAAAATCCGCAAATAACTGGCAGGACGGCGAAGGAGAAGCTGCATTCTATGGACCAAAAGTAGACTTTCTTGCAAAAGACTCAATAGGAAGAACATGGCAAGTAGGTACTATTCAGGTAGATTTTCTTCAACCGACAAACTTTGGTCTTGAATGTGTGAACGAAGAAGGAAAACGTGAGACTATTGTTATGGTGCACTGTGCTATCGCAGGGTCGCTTGAACGATTTTTGTCTATTTATATAGAACACGTTGCTGGTAATTTTCCACTTTGGATTGCTCCAGTACAAATAGCAGTACTACCAATTAGCGATGCGCATCATGAGTATGCACATTCAGTAGCACAAGCATTACAGATAGCCGGCATGCGTGTCCAGATAGACACAGCAAAAGATGGACTTGGAAAGAAAATAAAAGCTCTTCGAGAACTAAAGACACCTTACTGGGTAGTGATTGGTGACCAAGAAATGAATAACAAGACAGTGACTCTTGAGCATAACCAAAAAGGTAAAATTGGAGAAACATCTCTTACAGCACTCATCGATAATCTTACAAAAGAAATACAAGATAAAGCATAAAAAGAAAAACCCTCGTAACGAGGGTTTTTATGATCCTAATGCACGGTTAATATCGTCATCAAGAAATGATTCGAACAGGAGAACAAGATTTTCAACTTCCTGAAAAAAGACATTCTGTTTACCCTCCCCCCAATGAGCATACACATGACCATCAGATGGAAGATATCCGTACGTAGCTGAAAAACCATTAAATTCTTTTGTTGCAACAACAAGAGGATACACCATTCCATGTAGTGCAAAAAGAGGAACAACATCAATAATAATTGATGGATCATCTCTATACACAAGCCATGAGTGATTAACACTCGACAGCACCGCACTCTCTACTTGGAGATTCTTTTTATCGAAGCTGGCTTTTTTGATAAAAACATATACTCCGTATTTTGCCTCAAACACCTCACAAAACATAGCTTCAAAGGCACGAACAAGAGCATCGCAACTATGAAGGTATGAGAAGCAAGTACTCGACAGTGTTTGATTGTAACAATATTGTGTGTATCGTCGAAACAGATGCAAAATCTGATCGTAACTCTGCACAAAAGATTCTGGCAATTGAATATTCATGATAACCTCCTCACAATTGAGAGACAAAGAACGATAAGTACATACTACATCACTTACCATGATATGCAACTATATTACAAAAACAGCACCATGTAGACATGACGCTGTTTCAAATAATTATCAGGAAGGCACTTGTTTAAGAAGCTTTTCAAAAAGAGTCGAAAGGCTTTCGACTTTTGCATCGCATGAGGCACGATCTTCTTTGCTTAATCCAGTAGGATATGTTTCTGATGAAGGAATAAATGTTTGCACCTGATTATTACCTTCAAAAAGCACAGGAAGCGTAACCCCCATAACACCCCGCACAGGAAACACATCGATTATATATGCATGATGGGTAAACCATACATGAGGCACAAGACGGACAATAAGTTTTGAATCTGATAGCTTACCAGCAAGGCAGTACCTACCGATTACCGTTGTGAGACCTCTTGTATACATCACTGTTTCAATGGCACGAAGCATTATGTGTCTATCTGGATAATTAAGGGTCTCAGAGTTATTATTTGGTGTCTCTAGTGTAAGGTGATGTCTGTACAAATTAAGCAATAAATGTATATCAATCACAACTTGAGCTGTGAATTTAAATTCATACACTGATGTATTCATAATACCTCCATAGAGTATGTAGAGCAGTCCACTATAAAGACTACTCTTTTTATCAAAAAAAGAAAAGACTTGAGAGAAAATCTCCCAAGTCTTTTTTGTAATGACAGCATTTACATTTGATGCTGTTGTTTCTGTTGTTGCTCAACATTCCGCAAACAATGCTGGTTCTGTTGCTGTTGAACAACAGCAGAAGGACCGTTCGGCCATGGGGACGGAAACGACCAATCGTTTGGATATGGAGGTGTGATACCTTTACCCTTTGGCTGATTAGAGTTCATTGCGTGTCACTCCTCTTTTCTTGTTGCACCACGGTAATGGGGTACCCATGACCGTTCCATGTTGTTTTTGGGTAGAGCTTTTCATTCGCTGGCGAAAAATAGCACTTCCCAGAAAGAACAACCTGTGCAGAACAAGGAAGCGATCCAGCAAGAGCAATAAGATCTGACACTCCAGATGTCATGGTACACCTTTCTCTATAAAGAACAGACTAGTGATTATACCAAACTATTCTCATAATACAAAAACTATGGAAGTTTGATTCTTTGAGAAAGGACAGTTACTAGACGAGTTACCGGTGGTCTCACATCATTATTGTTATGTATATCACAAGACCCCACAACAACAACTTTAGGATTAGGGTGTTGTTTCTCTTGAAGCACTCTCGCAAGCGCTTCAGCAACCTCCCCATCATCACCCCCAAGAAGAAGTACTCTTATTGGACGTTCATTTCCTTCACTCATGATAATCTCCTACTTTACATGAACAAGACCTATACTCTACTACAAAGAAGATAGTATGCAACTACTTAATCAAAAAACACAGAATCTTCTGTGTTTTTTGATTATTAAATATCGAGATTCGCTTGCTTTGCGTAGGTTTGAATAAACGATTTACGAGGACCAACTTCACTTCCCATCAACATCTCAAATATTCTATCAGCCTCCTCCGCCTCAGCAACAGAAACTATTTTTAATGTACGATTCTTGTGATCCATAGTTGTCTCTTTAAGCTCATCAGGATTCATTTCTCCAAGACCTTTATAACGTTGAATGTTAGGTTTTTTTCCTGACTTTTTTAAGGTAGCTTTCTCTTCGGCGTCTTCATTTTCTTCCTCAACCTCTAGATCTCCTTCAGAAACTTCATTCACCTCAATAGCATCAAATCCCATTTCTTTTAAGATGTTAGCTTTTTCATCATCAGAATACGCATAACGAATATCTTTGTTATGCGAAATCTTATACAGTGGCGGTTGTGCAATATAAATGTACCCAGCTTCTATTACTGGTTTGTAATAACGATAGAAAAAAGTAAGTAGAAGAGTACGAATGTGTGCACCGTCCACGTCCGCATCTGTTGCAATAATCATTTTATGATAACGCACCTTACTAATATCAAAAGTATCACCTATCGCCGCCCCCATAGCAAGTACGAGATTTTTCACCTGTTCTGAGCCGAGCATTTTATCGAGACGAGCACGTTCCACGTTGAGAATTTTTCCACGAAGTGGGAGAATAGCCTGCGTACGTCTGTCACGCCCCATTTTAGCTGAACCACCCGCTGAATCCCCCTCCACAATGAAGAGCTCGGATTCTGACGGATCGTTACTTTGACAATCAGCAAGTTTTCCAGGAAGAGAAAAACCTTCGAGCGCTCCTTTACGAAGAACCGAATCCTTAGCTGCTTTCGCTGCTTTACGAGCACGTAGAGCAAGAATACCTTTATTGACAATCTCCTTTGCATCATCAGGGTTTTCTTCAAGAAACAATGTAAATGCGTCTGAAAAAACAGTTGCAGTTGCTCCCTGTGCTTCCATAGAACCAAGCTTAGCTTTAGTCTGTCCTTCAAATTGAATCTCACGTAGCTTTACAGAAATAACAACCGTCAAACCTTCAAGTACATCATCTCCTGTTAAATTCTCATCTTTTTCCTTGAGGATACCGTTTTTACGAGCGTATGCATTAATGAGACGAGTGAGCGATGTTTTAAATCCAGTCACATGTGTCCCACCTTCTGCTGTTGGAATGTTGTTAGCGTATGCAGCAATCTTTGTAGAAAGATCATCGATATACTGAAGAGCGATTTCTACACCAACAGCATCCTGACTCTTATCAACATAGAAAATATTTTTATGGAGTGGTTTTGAAAACTCGTTGTAATGTTTTACAAGTGATTTAAGTCCTCCTTCAAAATAAAATGTCTGGCTAGGTGACTCATACCCGAGATCATAGAGATATGTCTCGCCTTCTACGTCAACATTTCCCTCATACGTACGTGCATCAATAACATGAATAGTGAGACCTCTCACAAGATAAGCTTGCTGTCTCAAATGAGCAACTACTCTATCCCATGAAAACTCAGTACCTTCTTTAAAAATTTCTGCATCTGGTTTGAATGTCACAACAGTGCCATGGAATTTACTCTTAGCAATCTGTTTAACACTCGCTTTTTTAATACCTTGCTTGTACTCTTGCATGAATAGTCCACCTTCGCGATGTACTTCTACTTTTGTATGAATTGAAAGTGCATTTACTACTGAAGCTCCTACACCATGAAGACCACCTGACACATTGTACCCATCTCCTCCGAACTTACCTCCAGCATGAAGAGTACACATAATTGTCTCAAGCGCTGATACTTTCGTCTTTGGGTGAATATCTGTAGGAATACCTCGACCATTATCAACAACACGCACATATCCATCAGGAAGAAGTGCGACTTCAACGCGGTTCGCATGGCCGTTCATCGCCTCGTCACGAGAGTTATCAAAGATTTCCCAAATAAGATGATGAAGGCCATCTGGCCCTGTTGAACCAATATACATTCCCGGTCGCTTTCGCACTGGTTCTAGTCCTTCAAGTACTTGAATTGATTCTGCGCCATACCCCCCTTTTGGTTCTTTTGCTGCCATAAAATAGTACTAAAATGATAAAAATAAGTTACTACAGTATATCATTTTTTTAGAGAGAGAGAAAGTGGAAAAACAGCTATTTTATCCTTATTTTTCAAGTGTTTTTAATGATACTTTTCTACCTCATGAATAAACATATCGTTACGCTCATATTCATTGCTAAAATAAGCACTAAATGAAGAAAACCCTGGACTAAATAAAATAACATCTCCTTCACTCGCAAGAGAAAAAGCTTTTGCAATACAATCCTCTAATCTGTCATAGATATACTCTTTTGAAAGTTGCAATCTGTCAGTACCACTACCTGAGAGGAAAACAATCTGTTTTGTCTTCTCTTTGAGAGCCTGTTCCATATGAGAGAGGGCGAGCTCTTTATCTTTCCCGCCACAAATCACAATCGAAGCTTTTCCAAAATGTTCATGTATCGCATCAATACCAACAATAACAGCATCCCCTGTTGTTGCATTATTATCATTCACCACATGAACCCCACGATAGACACCCATATATTGAAGTCTACCTTCTACTGCCTTAAAAGAAGCAACACCCTGACCTATCTCCTCATCGCTTAGACCGCATGCACGACAAACCTCATACGCAAGAGACACCAGCGTACGATTATGATGTCCTAATAATGTAGTTACGAAATCATTCTCTTCGCCCACAAGAACTTCTTGTTTTGGGTCACGCATATGAATCTCCATCTTCGCTTCCGCGCTTGCGATAAGCACGTCATGAGTATCTTGATGGCGGTAGATATGCGCTTTATCATTAAAATAATGCTCTTTATCTCCCTTGTAATAATTAAGATGATCTTCTAAAAAATTAGTGAAGACACTAATATGTGGACTAATAGCAAGATCACCAAACCCTTGTAACTGCCAACTATCAAGTTCAAGAACAAGAAACTCATCCTCTTCGATATCTTCAAGGAGTGGCAAGTTAGCGATGCCACGTATATTACCACCATATCGTACACGCATACCAGACTCTTTGAGAATATGTCCAATGAGTTGTGTCGTGGTGCTCTTACCACGTGTTCCAGTAACACCGATAATTGTTACAGATGGAAGAAGCGTCCGTACTAAAGAACACACGAGCGCTGCTGACATGTACACTGGAATACCTTTTTCTATAGCGTGTTTGATATAAGGACTATCATAAGGAACACCGGCTGCTTTTATAATAAAATCTTTTCCTTCAAAATCTGAAAAAACATGTTCACCCAAGTGGTATGTAATATTTTGATACTCTGCCAAACACTCAAGTGAGGTCACAAGTAATTCCTTAGTTTTTTTATCTGTAACACACACATCGGCCTCATGACGAGCAAGAAACGCTGTATCACCAACCCCACGACCAAGTAAACCAAGTCCAAGCACTGTAACTTTTTTTCCTTTAAAAAAATCATCGTAATACTTTTGTATCATTGTAGTTCAAGTTTATGTAACTCCTTATAAGCATCGCCAGCTCCAATATTGAGTACGACAGTGTTTGGATCTGTGATAGATGTTATCACTTGCTGTATATGACCAAGAGAAGCAACTTCTTCTGCGTTACCATTGTGGCTATTAATAGCATCGATTAACTGATGTTCAGAAACAATAGAAGTATCTTCTTTGCGTGCTTTATAGATGGGAAGCACTGACACAGTGTCAATATCTTTGAGAACAGTAACAAAATCATCAAAAAGTAACTTTGTCCGAGAATGAAGGTGTGGCTGAAAAAACATATGAAGACGGTGAGTGTCTCTTGGATACTTTTCACGAAGAGCTTCTACTGTTGCTGCAATCTCCTTCGGGTGATGCCCATAATCATCATATACTGGAATAGATAGTTTGGTCTTACCTTTATATTCAAGCCTACGCCATGTTCCTCTAAAATCAAGTAACCCTTTTTTAATTGCTTGTTCTTCAAAACCAAGATGTCGCAAGAGATGTAGCACAAGAAGCGCATTTGCTTTATTGTGGGCACCAAGCACTGACAATGTGATATCTTTCTTTTCACTGTTATCTGTAGTAAAGGCAGTACCTTTTGTAACAAGAGAAACATCCTGATGCGTAACAAGAACCCCTTGTTCTGGCATCTTGTCTACAAATGACTGAAAAGCGGAACGAATATCATCTATATCTTTATAATAATCAAGATGATCTGCATCGATATTAGTTACAATAACATGAGTTGGCGCTATATTAAGAAATGAACGCTTATACTCACAAGCTTCTACAACAAGGTACTCACTATCTCCTGCGATAAAATTTGTCCCCTTCTCAGAAAGAAGACTTCCGACAATAACAGTTGGAGTAACACCGCAAGCACGAAGAGCATAATAGACCATGGCAGTTGTAGTTGTTTTACCATGCGTACCACAAACAGCAATAGTTGTCTTTTCTTGAGTGAGCTCACCAAGAGCTTCTGGATATGATAGTGTACGTATACCAAGAGCCCTCGCCTTCATAAGCTCTGGATGTGTTTCGGGTATTGCGATAGTATAGACAACAAGATCAACGGTAGAAGTAATACGCTCCTCATCGTCTCCAATAATAATATCCATGCCTTCAAGTGACAAAGTATCAATAAGCATCGATGAGTGAGCGTCCGACCCTGCAACCTCATACCCTTTATACTTAAAATACCGAGCAAGCGCTGAGAGTCCGATACCACCAATACCAATACAATAAACTTTCATATCTTATTGAGTAATAAAAATTGCCTTACCCCGCCAATACTTCATAAATGTCTCAGTATCACAACTACGATGCGCTCCTTTTTCTTTGGTGGTAGACTCACTCTCATGATAATACAAGCTCGTTATATCAGACTCGTGAGATGATATGTATCCCGTAAGAACAATCATATGAAAACGTTTTTGTTCCAACACACGCTTCTCAACTGAAACAATAACGGGATTACCGGCATCAAGCGAGCTTTTGATTTTATCCAAAGAAAGCAACCCTTCCATTCTATGAGCTTGTAGCCCGTACTCTTTAGCTTTATCGACCAAGTAATCATGAACCCAGCCATTCTCAAGATGGTACCCGCCACGCTCTCGAGCATTCTCACAAAAAGTAAGGAGTGGTGGAGCACTCTTTCCATGATACTCAAGCACAGAGGTGAATGCTACTGCTCCACAAGCACGAATCATCCAAAACGGATCTTGGATATCAAGAAACTGAGAATAATATGGGACATCAAGTTTTTGATTCATTAGCATAAAGTATACTTGCTAATCAAATAAAATTAAAGTACCATACAATAGCTATTGTAAAATATGTTCTTTAGGAGTTTTTATGGATACCGCATCTACAAAGAGTACTGATCCTGAACACGCAAAAACTACAACCAACCATGCTCTAGAAAAACAAATAGACTATGTATCTACTGAAGATGCAAACAAAAGCTGTATAGAGCATCTTAAAAGAATTGAAGAGTTCTTATCAAGAATACCAAACGCTTATTAATACATAACCCCCTACACTAAAGTGTAGGGGGTTTAAAAATAACAAGAGAAACTATGCAAAAGATGCCGGAACTATATATTAATCAGAACCAGAACAGACTACTGCGTACCACCATTCCTTATGCCAGTACTCATTGTATACCATAGACAAGACTCTTTCTTTGCCACTAGAAGAAAGACATAGCATCTGACTTCCATTAGCATTTCTGAAAGATTTTACCTCATCAAAAGCAAGAATAGATTTTTTATGTTGTTCTTCCGGACACAAAATACCAAATAATAGAAGTTCTCGATTTGTTGCTGGTCTCATTTTGAGTGACTGCAACTCATTAAAAACATTTCTACTCCACGTATGTGAAGTAAGGTTGATAAGCTTCGGCACAGCACGAAACTCCCCAAGAGATAGTTCTGAACCAAACACAGAGGAATCAACAAATCCGTACTCACCGAGCTTAGTAAGCTCTTCAAGAGACATTCTGTTAATTTTTTGAATATCAAGCAACGAATAAATATTCATATGCACCTTTCTACGGCTTTTAAAAATAACAACAGACCACATAGTACACCTTAGTACTTCAAAAAGCAAACAAGGGGAATAACTAAAACCGATAGCACAGAATATAGAGAATAGATTTCAAAATCTAGAACCACATGAAGCCTTCTGCTTCATGGGGTTCCTGTCTACACTCTTTGTGCTAAGTTCTACAATCTATACTCTAAACTCTACACTCTGCACCCCCTACCTCCCCTCCACCTTCTTCCTCGTCATCTCTCCAAAGATACCAGTACCTTTAGTGAGCATAAGTGGGGTAAGGATTTCATCTGCATAGAATTCTTGGAAACGGATAAGGGCAC